>CABZAE010000005.1 GCA_902523635.1 uncultured Bacteroidota bacterium
AACAACATCTCAATCTTATCTACCATTAGATAATTCGAGGTTTTTTGATAATAATTTAAGTTTGATAGACTGGTTGAGACAATGGGCAAAATCTGATGAAGAGAGAGAAGAGGTGTTTATTCGAGGTTTTCTCGGAAAAATGATTTTTAGTGGTGAAGATGCTCTTAAAACCTCAAGTGTACTCTCAGGTGGTGAAAAGGTTCGATGTATGCTTTCAAGGATGATGATGTTGAAAATATAGATTTAAATTACAGCATATCTAGATTAAAGTTTATCAATTCGAAAGTTCAAAACAAAAAAATTAAAGCCAAAGTGTTAAGACATATCGCATATGAATATTTACTAAAAGAAGAAATTTTAATTGATATTGATAATTTTTTGTTTGAATTCAAAAGAATTTCTGAAAATTTACAAATTAACGATGAAATTCAAGAGTTATACAAAAATATAGTTCAGTTACAAATTGGAAAAAAAATTCCTCAATTTGAACTTTTTAGCACAAAAGGAGAGCTTACAAAGTCAAACAAAATTAATAGTAAAAAAAAGTTAATCTATACTTTTTGGTCAGTAAAACAAGATTCACATAAAAACAGTTTATTTAACAGAATTTTTAAAATAATTGAGCAAAATAATCAGGACTACACATTTATATGCATTAATATTAACGAAGATGAATCAGAATGGTTAGAATCCATAAAAAAGATTCCTTCATCCAAAAGTATTAATCATTTCAAATCGAAGTATTTTGACGATATGAGCAAAAAAATGATCTTGAATAATTTAAATAAAATTGTGATTACAAACAAAAATGGAATAATATTGGATATCTCGGATATTGCTAAGCTAGAGATGAATAATTACTGATTACTCTTTTTATGATCCTCCAAAAATTTTTTCAAACCGATATCAGTTAAAGGGTGTTTAACTAAACCTTTTATAGATGATAATGGCCCTGTCATTACATCTGCGCCAATTTTTGCACAGTCAATAATATGCATTGTATGTCTAACAGATGCAGCTAAAATCTGAGTTGAAAAACCATAATTATCAAAAATAGTAACAATTTCAGAAATTAAATTTAGTCCATCAGTTGATACGTCATCTAATCTTCCAATAAATGGTGAAATATATGTTGCACCTGCTTTAGCAGCTATCAAAGCCTGTCCAACTGAAAAAATGAGAGTGCAATTTGTTTTAATTGTTTTGCTGGAAAAATATTTAATTGCTTTGATACCCTCAGTAATCATCGGAACTTTAACCACAATTTGAGGGTGAAGTTGAGCAAGCTCTTCTCCTTCTCTAACAATTCCCTCAAAATCTGTTGAAATAACTTCTGCTGACACATCTCCATCAACAATATCACAAATTTTTGAATAATGATTCAGGATATTTTTTTTTCCAGTAATACCCTCCTTAGCCATTAGAGATGGATTAGTTGTAACACCATCCAAAACACCTAATTCCTGTGCTTCTCTAATCTGAGACAAGTTAGCTGTATCAATAAAAAATTTCATTTATATATTTTTAGCTATAATTCATTAATAACTTCTCAAATAGTCTTTGAGGAAGAATCTTTTTTAAAACTATTGAAAATTTTTGGATAAACTTGCCTACAGTGTAATGTATTTTGGGGTTTTTTGACATTATTATTTTAAAAATCAACTTTGCAATCATTTCTGGAGATGAAGCATTGTTTACATGAGTATCCGCTTTGTTCAAAGATTTTTGATAATCATCATAATAAACAGATTCCTTATCGATTGAAGTGTATATTCTTCTTGTTATTATATCTGTCTTAAAATCACCTGGTGCAACATTAACAACTTTAATATTAAATTTTTTAAGCTCCATACTCAATGTTTCACCTATCATTTCCATGGAACTCTTGGTTGCAGAATAGATTCCTCTGTATGAGTTACCAAAATATCCTAAAACAGATGTAATATTTATAATTAAACCTTTTTTTTGGTGACGCATGTGGGGAATGCATTTCTTTGTTATCTCAATTGGGCCGAAACAATTAATTCTAAAAGCTTCTAAAATATCTTTTTGGGTTGTTTCTTCAATTGGTCCCGAGACACCTACTCCAACATTGTTGATAAGTATGTCTATTTTATCTTCTTTTAATAAAATATATTCAAGGGTTTCAATTATACTTTTATTATTTGTTATGTCACATTTTAATAAATCAAATGAGGAGACTACATATTTTTTTGGATTTCTGCAGGTTCCATAAACCTTAAATTTTTTTTCGGAAAGATATTCTGCAATAGATCTTCCTATTCCAGATGAAGCTCCCGTGATTAGAACGACTCCTTTCATAAAATTAAAAAAAAGGGCAAGCTGATTATATCACACCGCTACGACCGTCGACCCTTGCTGCGTTCCCACCCTGGGGGATTAAACAGGAGCTGGTTGTATAAGACTTGCCCAATGCAAATATATATATTTATAGTATCGATAATTATTAATTTTTAAATTTGATATGTGAAAAAGATAATCTTTTTATTTTTGGTTTCTAAAATTATTTCTTGCGGAACTGATAAGTCATTCGACTTGTCGCTCGCTGCAGAGAACTTGAAAGAACTTCCAACTAATGGGGACAGAATAAAGCTCTCCATTGCTAATCCTAAAGATATTAAAATCGAAAATGTTAAATTCCTTTTAAATGGAAAAATAGTCGATCGTGAATTTTATCTAAATACTAAACTTGGATCTAACGAGTTATCGGCAATTTTTACTATCAATGATAAACAGAAGACAATCAAACAAAAATTTATTGTTTATTCGGACAAAACACCAAAACTTTACAAATACAAAATTATTAATGAATATGATCATGATATTTCCTCATATACTCAGGGTCTTGAATTTGATGAAAATCAAATATTGTTTGAAAGTACAGGCCAATATGGTTATTCTACTTTAAAAAAGATAAATTTCAAAAATGGAGAAACAATTAAAAATATTTTTCTTGATGAAAATTATTTTGGAGAAGGTATAACAATTTTAAATGATAAAATTTATCAACTCACTTGGCTGAAAGGTATAGGTTTTATTTATGAAAAAGATTCGTTTAAAATGATTGATTCTTTTGAGTACAATGACAGTTTAGAAGGATGGGGTTTATGTAATGATGGAGAATATTTATATAAATCTGACGGTTCAGAGAAGATTTGGAAATTGGACCCAAATACTCTTGAAGAGTTATCTAATATTCAAGTTGTCACAAACAGTAAAGTAATTAATAAAATAAATGAACTAGAATGGGTTGATGGTAAGATTTATGCTAATACGTACCAATTCAATAAGGAGGTTGGCATTATTATAGATCCTGTTGACGGATCAGTGGATGGTGTTATTGATTTTTCAGGGCTGAAGCAAAGGGTAAAGAAACATGATAAGTTAGACGTGTTAAATGGAATTGCATACAATAAAAAGACTAAAACTTTTTTTGTTACCGGAAAATACTGGAATAAATTGTTCGAAATACAGATTTTTGAAAATTAGTAAGTAAAAAGAGGTTTTCCATCCATAAGACGATTCACCATTTTTTTGACTTCTAAAATTTTGTTTTCATTTTCGTGATTGAGAATAACATTATCTATTAAATCTACTATTTGAATCATATCCTCACCATTCAAACCTCTTGTTGTAATTGCAGGTGTACCAAATCTAATTCCAGATGTAACAAATGGTGATTTATCGTCAAATGGCACCATATTTTTATTTGCTGTTATATCTGCTTTAACTAATGCAAGTTCAGCATCTTTTCCCGAGATATTTTTATTTCTTAAATCGATCAACATCATGTGATTATCAGTACCACCGGAAATTATGTCATAGCCTCTGTTCATGAATTCCTTAGCCATTGATTTTGCATTGCTCCTTACATTTAACATGTATTCCAAAAAACTGTCTGTCAATGCTTCTCCAAAGCCAACAGCTTTTGCAGCAACTACATGTTCGAGAGGACCTCCTTGGTTTCCAGGAAATACAGCAAGGTTTAATAGGGATGACATTTTTTTTAGCTTACCATTTTTTAATTTTTCACCAATCGGATTATCATAATCTTCTCCCATTAAAATCAAGCCTCCTCTGGGGCCTCTTAATGTCTTATGTGTTGTGGTTGTAACAACATGACAATGAGGAATCGGATCGGACAATATCCCCTTAGCAATTAATCCTGATGGATGAGAAATATCAGCTAAGAGAAACGCCCCCACATTATCAGCAATTTCTCTGAACTTTTTAAAATTGATGTCTCGTGAGTATGCAGATGCACCTGCTATTATCATTTTGGGTTTTTCTTTTTCGGCGATATCCATTATGCTATCATAATTTAAAATACCGGTGTCTTTTTCAACCCCGTAAAAAACTGGATTATAAAGCCTTCCACTAAAGTTAACAGGAGATCCGTGGGTCAAATGGCCACCATGCGATAAATCAAAACCTAAGATCTTGTCTCCAGGTTTAATAAATGCATGATATACTGCAGTATTTGCTTGAGAACCTGAGTGTGGTTGAACATTCGCGTAAGATGCTCCAAATAATAATTTTGCCCTATCGATGGCTATATTCTCAATCTCATCAACAACTTCACAACCACCGTAGTATCTTTTACCAGGATATCCTTCAGCATATTTGTTTGTGAGAACGGATCCTGTTGCACTCATGACATTTGGACTTGTAAAGTTTTCTGAAGCAATTAGTTCGATACCGTTTAACTGTCTTGTTTCTTCTTTTTTAATTAAGCTAAATATTTCTTGATCTAATTTCATGTTTACGAAAAAACAAATTTAAGCAGTCCTCCTGTGCTTAGCAATTTTGAAATAACTAATATTAAAATAATTATCAAAAAAAAATTAACAATTTCATTTTAAATATGATTTTAAGGTACTAAAATGAATAGATTCATGAGACTCGTGATAAAGACATTCTTTGTACTTGATTAGTAATATCTGAGGAGACTCATGTTGTACATTATATAAAGTTGATATGGTAGTAGATAATTTCCTTTGATCAATAACGTTAATTTTAAAAAACTTGACATAATTGAATTTACTTTCATAGTTATTTTCAAACCTCTCTAGTACTATTCTGCTAATTATACATCTGGGGGAATGTTTAAAAATTAGTGTGAATTGACAGTTTTCTAAACTTTCAATGGAATCAATTGTATCCCAGTTCATTCTAATTAATTAATTTTGAACAATAGAAATAATTTTGAAAAAAAATATAAACATAATAAATAAAAGGGCCAAACACGATTATATTATACTTGAAAAATTCAACGCAGGTATCGTACTGACAGGAACTGAAATAAAGTCTATCAAATCGGGAAAGGCTGTTATTTCTGATAGTTTTTGTGAGTTTAATTCTAATCAGGAACTTTTTATTATTAATATGTTTATTGATAAATATTCACACGGTAATATTAATAATCACGAATCCAAAAGTGAAAGAAAACTATTGTTAACAAAATTAGAACTCAAAAAACTTAATAAGGCTGTAAAAAATAAGGGACTTACTATAGTTCCGCTGAGATTATTTATAAATGAGAAAGGTCTTGCAAAATTGGTTATATCCCTATCCAAAGGAAAGAAACTCTTTGATAAAAGACAGGCAATAAAAAACAGAGATAATAAAATTGAATTGGAAAGAATAAAAAAGATATCCAATCTTAAAAATTAAATAAATGATAAAAGCTGGTATTATTGGAGTTGGTCATTTAGGAAAGATTCATTTAAAGTTATTGAATATATCAAAATACTTTGAATTAGTAGGTTACCATGACTTAAAGAAATTAGATGAACTTAATAACTTTGTTTTTTTTAAAAATGTTAAGGATTTAATTATAAATTCAGATGCAATTTTTATTTGTACAAACACACCTTATCATTATGAATATGCTCAAATCTGTCTAAATTTAAATAAGCATATTTTTATCGAGAAACCCATAACAAGTAACATTAAGGATGCTAAGACATTACTTAACCTTTCCTCCAAAAAAAAACTGAAGATTCAGGTAGGACATGTAGAAAGATTTAATGCGGGATTTCAATGTATTAAAAACGAAATCAAAAAACCTAAGTTTATTGAGTGCCACAGGTTAGCAGAATTTAACCCCAGAGGAAATGACGTTTCAGTTGTTTTGGACTTAATGATACATGATATCGATATCGTATTAAGCCTAATTAGGTCAAAACCTAAAGTTATTAATGCAAATGCTGTTTGTGTTATTAATGACACTCCAGACATATGTAATGCGCGTGTTGAATTTGAATCGGGTGAGGTTGCAAATTTCACTGCAAGTAGAATTTCACAAAAAAATATGAGAAAATCACGTTTTTTTCAAAGTAATGCTTACATTTCTGTAGATTTCTTGAATAAAAAAACAGAAGTTGTAAAAATTCGGGATTATGATGAAAAAAACCCCTATTCCTTAGTGATAGAAAATTCTAAAGGATTAAAAAAAGAAATTTTTTATGAAAATCCAACCATCAATGAAAACAATGCAATTCAAGATGAGCAGGATTCATTTGCTAAATCCATAAATTTAGATAAGGAACCCGAGGTAAGTGCTACGGATGGTTATAATGCCCTAAAACTTGCAAATCAAATAATTGAAAGACTTTAAATGTCCATTCATTCCAACTTAAAAAAAATAAAAAATACTATTAATAACAAGGTTACCCTTGTAGCTGTTTCCAAAACAAAACCTTTAGAAGATATAAAAATTGCTTATGATTACGGTCATAAAGACTTTGGCGAAAACAAGGTTCAAGAGTTGGTCAAAAAGGCCCAAGATCTACCCAATGACATAAATTGGCACATGATTGGTCATCTTCAAAGAAACAAAGTTAAATACATCGTATCATTTATATATTTAATTCACAGTGTTGATAGCCATAAACTTTTGAGTGAAATTAATAGGCAAGCATCTCGGATTAAAAAAATAATTAATGTTTTAATTCAAGTTGATATTTCTGAAGATGGTTCAAAATTTGGTTTTTCAGAAACAAATGTTATTAATTATTTAGAAAATTTTAATATTGATGATTATCAAAATGTAAAAATTAAAGGTTTAATGGGAATGGCAAGCTTTAGTTATGATGAAGAATTAATAAAAAAACAGTTCACATTACTAAATAAGATTTATCAAAAATTCAAAAACAGGTTTGCATTTGAATACTTGTCCATGGGAATGAGTGGAGATTACAAAATTGCACTGAATTGCAATAGTAATATGATTAGATTAGGAAGTAATATATTTGGAAAAAGATAATCTAAAAAAATTGTATTCCGTAATAGACGTCGAAACCACTGGAGGAAAATACAATGAGGAAGGTATTACTGAAATCGCTATCTATAAATTTGATGGTGTTAAAATTGTTGATCAATTTATCAGTTTAGTTAATCCTGAAAAACCAATTCAACCTTACGTACAAAATTTGACAGGCATTACGAATAATATGGTAAAAAGAGCACCAAAGTTTTATGAAATTGCAAAACGAATTTTGGAAATTACAGAAAATACCGTCATGGTTGCTCATAATGTTAGCTTTGATCATAGAATGATTAAAACAGAATTTGAAAGATTAGGATATGAGTTTAACATATCACAAATTTGTACTGTTAATTTATCAAAAAAACTTATTCCTGGTCTGGGTTCATATAAATTAGGTGAATTAGTGAAGTCAGTAGGAATCCCGATTACAAATAGACATAGAGCATCTGGAGATGCAATAGCAACGGTTGAACTTTTCAAACTACTTTTGAATAAAGATAAATCTAAAGAAATAGTCAAACACAATATTAAATCAAAGCCTAAAATCAAACAAAAATTTATTCAAATTTTGGAAAATCTTCCTAATGAATTTGGTGTTTATTACATTCACAACGAACAAAACGAAATAATTTATATTGGGAGGAGTAAAAGCATAAGAAAAAGAATAAATCAACACTTGACTGGAAAGTCATCAAAATCCATAAAAATACAAATTGAAATTAGCTCAGTTACGTATGAAATTTCTGGAAATGAATTAATATCATCACTAAAGGAAACCGAAGAAATAAGAATACATAAACCGAAACTTAATAAAAAAGAAAAAAAACAGATCTATAAATTTGGTCTACAATTGTGTGAAGATGAAAGGTCAAATAAGTTTTTAAGGATTTCACATTATGATCAAAATTTGAAATTTCTAGAGATTTATAGTTCATTAAAAAATGCACAAAATCGTTTCGACTTTATATTAAATAAATACAACATACAAAATGAATCTTGTGAAGAGAACAATAAAAAAATTAATGATTTTTTGAGAACCATAAACTTTCCGCACAAGAAAATGATAATTGTTGATAAGGGCAGATTTGTTGATGAGAAAAGTGTCATATTAATTGAAGATTCAAATTATGTTGGTTATGGTTATTTTAATCTAAATTATCAAATAACAAATTTTGAGGTTTTAGATTCTTTAATTAATCGAACAAAACCTAATAAAGTGTACAATAAAATTATTATCAATTACCTTAATAAAAAAAAGGTTGAAAAAATTGTTAATGTTGAATATTTGAAATGAGAAATGTACTGATTGGAATTACAGGACCAACAGCTTCTGGTAAAACAAAGTTAAGTATAGATTTGGCAAAAGAATTAAAATGCGATGTGATTTCATGTGATTCAAGACAGTTTTATAAGGAATTAAAAATAGGTACGGCTGCCCCATCAAAAAATGAATTAGGAAGTGTTAAACACCATTTAATTCAGCATATTTCAGTTGTTGAAAATTATACTGTAAAAGATTTTGAAAAAGAAGCTTTTAACATTATCAACTCTCAATTCAAAAAAAAAAAATTTATAATCCTTAGTGGTGGTTCCAATCTATTTTTAGATTCAGTAATTTACGGAATAGATGATATGCCAAGTACTGATAAGATTTTGAGAAAAAATCTAAATGATAGTTTCGAAATGTATGGGATCAATTACATTCAAGAAAAACTTAAAAATGTTGATCCTGAATTTTATAAAAGAGTAGATTTAAATAATCCAAGAAGAATAATTAGAGCTCTTGAAGTTTCAATTAAATCTGGAAAACCATATTCATCTTTTATAGAAAAAAAACACTTAAAAAATAATGATTTTGACGTATTAATTTTTGCGATATCAGTGGATAGAAAAAAACTTTATGACAGAATTGATAAAAGAGTAGACTCGATGATTAAAAATGGTTTGGTAGACGAAGTACGAACTCTAACTAAATTTAGATTATATAATGCGTTAAATACGATCGGATACAAAGAAATTTTTAGTTATTTAGATGGAAGTGTAACTTTGGAACATGCCATCTCTGAAATAAAAAAAAATACCAGAAGATATGCCAAACGACAAATAACTTGGTTAAGATCAAAAAAAAATATTATTTGGGTAAATGAAAAGACTAGTTTAAAAAACTTGATTGATCAAATTTGTTTAAAATAACTCTCTATATTTTGAGAAATTCTTTCATCCATATTTTCAACATTTGCTTTTTCAAATTTAGATCCAAGTATTTTTTCATAAAGCTCTATGTATCTATTAGAAACTAAATTAATATAACTATTAGACATAGACGGGACAACTTGATTTTCTTTTCCTTGAAATCCTTTACTTATTAGCCATTTTCGAACAAACTCCTTTGATAACTGTTTTTGTGGTTGTCTTGTCCTTTGCAATTTATAATAGGAGTCCATGTAAAAGTATCTAGATGAGTCTGGTGTATGTATTTCATCAATTAATACAATATCTCCATTCTGGTTTTTACCGAACTCGTATTTTGTGTCAACTAATAAAAGTCCTTGGTTTTTTGCTATCCTAGTTCCTTCTTCAAAAAGCTTGTATGTGTATTGTTCCAAAGTTTGGTAATCAGAAGCACTGACAATATTATTAGTAATAATATCTTCCTTTGAAATATCCTGATCATGATGACCATCAGATGCTTTTGTCGTCGGAGTAATTATTGGTTTTTCAAATTTATCATTTTCAATCATTCCCTCAGGCATTTTAACCCCACAAATTTCTCTTTTACCGCTATTATATAAACGAAATGCATGACCAGACAAGAAACCACGTATTACCATTTCAACCTTGAATGGGCTACAAAAATGTCCGATTGTTACATTTGGATCTGGACAATTAATAAACCAATTTGGAACGATAGTAGATGTTTTTTCAAGCATATGACATGCAATTTGATTCAAAATTTGACCTTTATATGGGATTCCTTTAGGTAAAACAATATCAAACGCCGAAAGTCTGTCGGAAGCGATCATAACTAAAAATTTGTTGTCAATGTTGTATACATCCCTAACTTTTCCATAATATTTTGAAATTTGATTTTTAAAAAGGAAATTTGTTTTATTCAATGTTTTCATTGGACAAGATTTTCATAATTTTTTATATGCACTAATAATTTTTTTTACGATTTGATGTCTAATTACATCTGATTGATCAAGAAACACCATTTTAATTCCTCCTATATTTTTTAAAATATTACTAGCCTCATTCAATCCAGAAGAGGTTTTTTTGGGTAAATCAATTTGTCCAGGATCACCATTTATCATAAATTTCGCATTATTTCCCATTCGTGTGAGAAACATTTTCATTTGATTGTGTGTTGTGTTTTGACCTTCGTCAAGTATAACAAAGGCATTATCCAATGTTCTTCCTCTCATAAATGCGAGTGGTGCTATCTCAATAGTGCCTCTTTTCAGAAAATCATTGAGTTTTTGGGTTGCAATCATTTCTTTTAATGCATCGTAAAGAGGTTGCATATAAGGATCTAATTTATCTTTCATATCTCCTGGCAAAAAACCTAAACTTTCACCAGCTTCAACTGCAGGTCTTGTTAAAATTATTTTTTTTACTCTTTTTTCTTTTAAAGCTTTAACTGCCAAAGCAATACCAGTAAAGGTTTTTCCTGTTCCTGCAGGACCAATAGCAAAAACCATATCGTTATTTTCAAATGCATCTACAATTTTTATTTGATTTATGGTATGAGCTTTAATTGTTTTTTTTCCAACACCATATAAAATTACTTTTCCATTAAAAAAATTAACTAATTTATCACGATTACCCTTCAATATAGCTTCGATTGTTTTTTGATCTAAATTCTGATTTTCTTTGATCAAAATTACAATCGTATCTAATCTTATTCTTAATTGAAGAAGCATTGAATCATCACCATCAGCTATAATTCTATCACCTTTAGAAATTATTTTTAGCTTAGGAAAATTTTTTTTAATTAAACTAATAATATCTAGATCATTATGTTTAAGAAAATCAATGGGATGAATTTCTTTTATAAAATATTCCAGCTTTTTCACCAAATAGAAGTATATTTTAATGTCAAATTGTAAATTTATATAAATTTTAACCCATAATTTAAATTTTGCTCCAATAAATGCCCATCATAACACTAACTACAGATTTTGGATTGAAAGATCATTTTCTAGGATCTGTTAAAGGTGCTTTATATCAAGATATTCCTGATGTGAAAATCGTTGATATTTCTAACAATATTTCTCCTTTTAATATAATTGAGGCTGCATATATAATTGAAAACTCGTACAAGAATTTTCCTGTAGGCACTATTCACATAATAGGTGTTGATTCAGAATTTAATGTGGAGAAAAAACATTTGGTTATTTATCTAGATGAACATTATTTTATTTGTGCAGACAATGGTATCTTATCATTGTTATGTAATAAAATAATGCCAGAAAAAATAGTTGAAATCAATATTTTTGATAACAAAAACACAACATTTCCTGTTTTGGATGTGTTTGTCAAGGTTGCTGCTCATATTCATCGTGGTGGAACTATTGACTTAGTTGGAACAAAAACTGAAAAAATTATTGATGTACATGAAATTAACCCCATTTTAAACAATAAAAAAAAAGAAATTATTGGACATGTGATTTATATTGATAACTATGGAAATGTAGTTTTGAACATTACTCAAAATATTTTTAAAAAGTTTGGTAAATCTAGACCCTATGTCATAAATGCAAGAAATTACAAATTCAATAGAATTTATAGAACATACAGTGATGCCATTAAGTTTGAAATCAACAAGGAATCCAGAAAAGAGGAAGGAAAAAAAATAGCTCTTTTTAACAAGTCTAATTATCTAGAACTTGCAATCTATAAAAGTAACCCTATACTAACAGGTGGAGCAAGCAGTCTATTTGGTTTAAATTATAGAGATACAGTAACAATAAATTTTGAATAAAATTATTTTAAGACTGTTAATAAAATTGTTTTATTATAAAAATTTAAACTAATATCTTTGATTAATATACTGTTATGAAATTTATAGTTTCAAGTTCAAAGCTTCTTAAAAATATTCAAGTTTTAGGGGGTATTCTTAATACTAATAACACCCTTCCAATTTTAGATTATTTTTTGTTTGAAATATCTAACAATAAGCTTATTGTAACAGCATCTGATTTAGAAACCACTCTTTCAGCTGAATTAGAAATTGAATCAAAAGAAGATAGTTCAATAGCATTACCAGCAAAACTTCTAATTGACACTCTAAAAACATTTCCCGAACAGCCACTTACTTTTAATATATTAGAAAATAGTACAATCGAAATCAGTTCAAGTCATGGAAAGTATGCTCTAGCTTATTCGAGTGCTGATGAGTTTCCTCAACCTATTAAAATAACGGACCCAAGTAAATCTGTCATCTCAAGCAAAGTCTTGTTCAATGCTATTAATACGACTATTTTTGCTTCTGGAAATGATGAGCTGAGACCTGTAATGAGTGGAGTTTTTTTTCAGTTTTCAAATGAAGGTTCAACTTTTGTAGCAACTGATGCACATAAACTTGTTAGATACTTTAGATCAGATTTTAAATCTGATCAGCTAGTTGAATTTATTATGCCTAAAAAACCACTAAATCTTTTGAAAAATATTTTACAAAATGAAGATTTAAATGTAAATATTGAATTTAATGAGAGTAATGCAAAATTTACTTTTTCTAATCTTTGTTTGATATGTAGGCTCATTGAGGGAAAATATCCGAATTATGAAGCAGTAATCCCAAAGGAAAATCCAAATGTTTTGACTATTGATAGATCAATGTTTTTAAATTCAACCAAAAGATTAAGTATTTTCTCAAACAAAACCACCCATCAGATTAGATTAAAAATAACGGGGAATGAACTCCTTATCTTAGCCGAAGACTTAGACTTTAGTAATAAAGCAGAAGAAAGATTGGTATGTAATTATGAAGGTGAAAATATTGAAATTGGATTTAACTCAAGGTTTTTAGCTGAGATGTTATCCAATCTAGCAAGTGATGAAATTAAATTAGAACTTTCCCTACCCAACAGAGCTGGAATTCTAACTCCACTAGTATCATCTTCAAAAAATGAAAAGATAACTATGTTGGTAATGCCAGTTATGCTTAATTCTTAAAGATAGTAATCTGTTCTAACAAAACTTGACTTCTTAGAATCTATCATTTCACGTAAAATATTTTTGTTTAAATCATTATCTTTTGATGCAACAAATGTTCTTATGGAAAATGACCTAAGAGCATCGTGTACACTTAAAGTAGATACGGCAGAATCTTTTCTTCCAGTGAACGGATATATATCAGGACCTCTTTGACACGCGCTATTTAAATTAACTCGACAAACCAAATTAACTAAAGAATCTATTATCGGGCCCAATCGACTAACATCTTTACCAAAAATGCTTACTTGCTGACCATAATTTGAATCGGCCATAAAATCAATTGGTTTTTTAACATTAGAGAATGATATAACAGGAATTACAGGACCAAATTGTTCCTCTTGGTATACTCTCATTTTATCATTAACAGGGTAAAGTATTGCAGGAAAAACAAAGTTTTTTTGTTTTTGACCTCCTCTTTTATTAACAATCTTGGCTCCTAAACTTTTGGCATCGTCAATCAAATCTGTTATATAATCTGGCTTTGATGGTTCTGGTAATGGTGTAAGAAGAGTGTTTTCCCATGGAAGACCGAGATTTAATTCATCAATTTTTTTTGAAAATTTATTTAAAAACTTATCCTTAACTTTTTCATGAACATATATAATTTTAAGAGCTGTACACCTTTGACCATTGTAAGAAAGAGTTCCTGAGATACACTCATCCACAGTTAAATCAATATCAGCATCTTCTAATATGATTGCTGGATTTTTAGCTTCAAGCCCTAGTACTAATCTTAATCTATTTTTCTGGGGATGAAGATCTTGCAATGAAATAGCTGATGAACTATGTCCAATCAAGGCTAAAACATCAACTTTACCACTTTTCATAATAGGACTTGCTATTTCTCTTCCTCTACCAAATATTATATTAACAACTCCTTTAGGAAACGATTCCTTAAAAGCTTCCAAAAGAGGAGCAATCAAGAGGACACCATGTTTAGCTGGTTTAAAAATAGCAGTATTACCCATTATAATTGCAGGTATTAGTAATGCAAATGTTTCATTAAGGGGATAGTTATATGGTCCTAGACAAAGAACTACACCAAGCGGACCTCTTCTAATGATTGCTCTTACTCCAGAATTGTTTTGGAAGTCTGCACCTTTTCTGTCAATAATTTTATATTCCTCAATAGTATCTTTAATATAATCAACGGTTCTATCAAACTCTTTTTCAGAATCATTTAAATTTTTTCCAATTTCCCACATTAGCAACTTTACAACTTCATCTCTTTTTGTGACCATTTTCTTAACAAAATTTTCCATGCATCTAATTCTTTCATAAACTTTCATTGTAGGCCAGTTTCCTTGGCCTTGGTTAAAAGCTTTATATGCCGAATCCAATGCCTGATTGGCTGATGCCTCGTCCATCAAAGGAGTTGTACCTATAAGTGTTGGTTCTTTGGCATAAGTATCACAGAAGAGAGTGGATATCACTTTTGTAGTTCTGCCCTCCCATTTTCCAATTTTACCATCAATAAGAAATTTTGTGTGAGAAATGGGTTCATTAATTTGAAATTTTTTTGGTATTTCCATTATTCTTGTTTTAAATCTGTTGCATTTTTGTCATTGAGGTTCTTAATTTTTTTCCAACTTTTTCTACAGGATGATTTCTTATAATTTCATTTATTCTAATAAGTTCTTTGTTGTCGGTAGAATTTTCTAGTTCAAATTTCTCGCCAGCATGATTAATAGATATTTTTTTGAAAAAGTCGTGTAACAATGGTCGACATGCGTGATCAAAAAGATAACACCCATATTCAGCTGTATCTGAGATAATTTTATTCATTTCATATAATTTGTTCTTGGCAATTAGATTAGCAATTAATGGCGTCTCATGCAATGACTCATAATAAGCAGATTCTTCAATTATACCATGCTTTACCATTGTTTCAAAAGCTAGTTCAACACCAGCTTTTACAAAAGCAACTAATATTATACAATTATCAAAATATTCTTGTTCAAAAATATGCTTTGAAGAAATTGATGTTTTTTCAAAATTAGTTTCTAGCGTTTGATCCCTCCAACTGAGCAGATTATAATCTCCGTTTTCCCAATCTTTCATCATATTTTTGGAAAACTCTCCTGACAAAATATCATTCATATGTTTTTCAAATAATGGTGTTAAGATATTCTTAAGCTCCACACTTAATTTAAAAACTTCAATTTTTGCTGAATTATTTAATCTATCCATCATATTGGTAATCCCACCATGTTTGAGAGCTTCTGTAATAGTTTGCCAACCTAATTGAATAAGCTTTGCAGCATATTCAGGTTCAACTTGATTTTCAATCATTTTGTCAAATGAAAGTATTGAAGCCGTTTGAAGAATACCACACAGAATTGTTTGTTCACCCATTAAGTCAGATTTTACTTCAGCGACAAAAGAAGATTCCAAAACTCCAGCACGATCACCACCCGTTGAAACAGCATAAGCCTTAGCATAATCTAAACCTTTATTTTCAGGGTCGTTTTCTGGGTGTACAGCTATTAATGTAGGAACACCAAATCCTCTTAAAAATTCTTCTCTAACTTCTGAACCAGGAGATTTTGGTGCGACCATAATCACAGTAATATCATCCCTTACAACAAAACCTTCCTCAACAATATTGAAACCGTGTGAATATGACAAAACAGAGTTTGTTTTCATCAACGGCATCAGTTTTTTTAAAACATTTGTATGATTCTTATCTGGTGTAAGATTTAAGACCAAGTCTGCATTAGGAATTAATTCTTCAAAGGTTCCAATTTTAAAATTATTTTTTGTAGCATTTTTGAATGAGACTCTTTTATCTCGAATTGCATCTTCTCTGAGGACATAAGAAATGTCAAGTCCAGAATCACGCATATTAAGACCTTGATTAAGACCTTGAGCACCGCAGCCAATTATTACAATTTTTTTTCCTTTCAATATGTTAACTCCTTTGTTAAATTCTTCTGACTCCATAAATCTACATTTCGAAAGTTGATCTTTTTTTTGAATTGCACTAAGTTTGTTAAAATAATTTGCCATCATTTAATTTTATCAGTTTTTAAAATTTGAGAAATATTCATTGGTTCTTTTGTTACTGAAATACGGCCTGATCTAACAAACTGAAGTAACCCATAAGGCTCTAACGAATTATAAAGAGCTTCTGTTTCTCTTCGCCAACCTGTTTTTTCTATAACAAAGTACTCAGGTGAAACCGTTACAATATTAGCCTGACTATTTTTAATAATCTTCTGTATGTCTTTTTTTTCGAAAAGAGATTTCGATTTAACTTTATATAATGCTGTTTCAAGGAAAATAGTCTCTTTATCGGTGTGGTAGAAAGCAGCTATAACCTCGATTTGTTTTTCAATTTGCTTAATAATTCTTTTGATTTTTATTTCAGAAACATTAACCAAAATCACAAACCTATAAATATCATCAATTTCAGACTGTGAGCTTGTTAAACTTTCAATGTTTACGTGCCTTTTAAGAAAAATTGCAGAAATTCTATTCAATAATCCAATATTGTTTTCTGTATAAATTGATACCGTAAATAATTCTTTATCCTTTTCCATTATTTATTCTAATCTTACATCAGAAACAGAGGCACCTGAGGGTATCATCGGAAAAACGTTTGCTTCTTTTTCCACACAAACTTCCAAAAAATAAGGTTTTTTAGAGTTAATCATTTCATTAACAGCTTTTTTTAAATCACTTCTTTTGTCAACTTTTTTAGCGTCTATGTAATATCCTTCGGCTATTTTTACAAAATCTGGATTTATCATTTCAGTTGATGCATATCTTTTGTCAAAAAATAATTGCTGCCATTGTCTCACCATTCCTAAATAGTCATTGTTTAGAACAACAATTTTGACAGCTGCTCCTGTTTGATAAATAGTACCAAGCTCTTGAATTGTCATTTGATATCCTCCATCTCCAATAATTGCAACAACTTCTCTATTAGGTGCACCCATCTTAGCCCCCAGCGCTGCAGGAAGAGCAAATCCCATTGTTCCTAGTCCACCCGATGTTATGTTAGACTTAGATTTGTTAAATCTAGCATATCTACATGCAACCATTTGATGTTGACCTACATCAGTGACAATTACAGCGTCGCCATTTGTTTCTTCATTAATTATTTTGACTACCTCACCCATTGTCAAGCCATCTTTTGTTGGAAACAAATCTTCATTTATAACTTTTTCATGTTCTATTTTATCAAACAATTTAAATTTTGATATCCAAGCTTCATGAGTTTTTTTAAAAATATGTTTAGTTAAGATTGGAATTGTTTTTTTTACATTGCCCAGTAGTGCTATATCAACATCGACATTTTTATTTACTTCAGCTGGATCTATTTCCATGTGTATTATTTTGGCTTGCTTTGCGTAATTGTCTAAGTTGCCTGTTACACGATCATCAAAACGCATCCCTATAGCGATTAAAAGATCACATTCGTTTGTAAGTATATTTGGACCATAATTCCCATGCATTCCAACCATACCCATGTTGAGGTGGTGATTGGTTGGTAATGCTGATAGACCCAATATAGTCCAAACACTAGGGATTCCACTTTTTTCTATGAAATCTTTAAGTTCTTCTTCAGCATTACCTAAAATAACGCCTTGTCCCCAAACAACCAATGGTTTTTTAGATTTATTAATAAGATCAGCTGCTTTTTTGATTTCATCAAAACTTATATCTGGTTCGGGTTTATAACTTTTTACTGAAGAACACTTTTTGTATTTAAAATGCATTAATTCAAATTGAGCATCTTTTGTTATATCAATCAGAACAGGACCCGGACGACCTGATCTTGCAATGTAAAATGCTTTTGAAATGACATCAGGAATTTCACTTGCCTTAGTTACTTGATAGTTCCATTTAGTTACAGGCGTAGATATTCCAATTATGTCAGTTTCTTGAAATGCATCAGACCCCAAAAGATGGGATGCTACTTGACCAGTAATACAAACCATTGGGGTTGAATCAATTTGTGCGTCAGCAATGCCAGTAACTAAATTTGTAGCACCAGGTCCTGATGTTGCTGTTACCACCCCTACTTTTCCAGAAACCCTAGCATAACCCTGAGCAGCATGTGTTGCACCTTGTTCATGTCTTGTAAGAACATGGTTAATTTCTTTTTGGTATTTATATAATTCATCGTAAACTGGCATAATAGCACCACCAGGATATCCATAAATTAAATCAACTCCCTCTTCAATGAGTGATTTTATAACAGCTTCAGCACCAGAAATTAGATTTTTACTCATAAACTATTGGTCAGTTATACATCCCAACGAAGCACTTGAAACAGACTTTGAATACTTATATAAAACACCTGACTCGAACTTTAAATCTGGTTTCTTCCACTTCCTTCTTCTATTTTCAATTTCATTTTTATCAATCAGTAAAGATAATGTGTTTTTTTGAGCGTCAATAATAATTTTGTCGCCATTTTTAACTAAGGCAATATTACCTCCTACTTGAGCTTCAGGGGTTATGTGACCAACTACAAATCCATGAGTTCCTCCAGAAAATCTTCCATCAGTTATTAGCGCAACATCGTTACCAAGTCCCGCGCCCATTATTGCTGCAGTAGGTTTTAACATTTCAGGCATTCCTGGACCGCCTTTTGGGCCCTCGTATCTTATAACAATGACATCGCCTTTTTTTATTTCACCATTTTTTATAGCATTGTTAGCTAAAAACTCGCCGTCAAAAACTTTTGCTGTTCCCTCAAACTTGTTACCTTCTTTACCAGTGATCTTGGCAACACTTCCTTCAGATGCTAAATTTCCATAAAGTATCCTTATGTGACCCTCTCTTTTTATAGGATTACTAAAACTTCTTATTATGGATTGATTTGTTGATAGTGGTTCAACATCTTTTAGGTTTTCTTTTAATGTTTTTCCAGTGACCGTCATACATTCTCCATCGAGAAAGTTATTCTCTAACATATACTTCATAACTGAGGGAATGCCACCAACTTTATGAAGATCTTCCATTAAATATTTACCACTTGGTTTTAAATCTGCAAGAAATGGAGTCTTTTTTGAAATTTTACTAAAATCATCAATATCAAATTTTACTTTGGCACTTTTGGCAATAGCAAGCATATGTAAGACTGCGTTTGTTGAACCGCCGAGAACGATAATTAGTTTTACAGCATTTTCGATAGATTCATATGTTACAATATCTCTTGGTTTTAAATCATTTTCTAATAGATTGAAAATTATATCACCAACATCTAAACATTCTTTCAATTTACTATTACTAGCAGCAGGATTTGATGAATTGTAGGGAAGACACATTCCCATAGCTTCAATTGCAGCTGCCATTGTGTTTGCTGTATACATTCCTCCACAGGCGCCAGGACCTGGGCAAGCATTCTTAATTATAGACTTGTAGTCTTTATTACTGATCTTTCCAGACACATTTTCACCCCAAGCCTCAAATGCTGAAACAACATCTAACTTTCTGCCTTTATAACAACCTGGAGCAATTGTTCCTCCGTAAACCAAAAGTCCAGGTCTATTTAATCTCAACATTGCCATTAATGCTCCTGGCATATTTTTATCACAACCTACAACGGAAACAACCGAATCGTAAGCCATTGCTTGTATAACTGTCTCAATAGAATCAGCAATTACATCTCTTGAAGGAAGAGAAAAACGCATTCCAGATGTGCCCATAGAAATTCCATCACTTACACCAATAGTATTGAAAATTAGTCCTGTTAAGTTGGATTTCTTTATGCCCTTTTTAATTTCGCAGGATAAATGATTGAGATGCATGTTACATGGATTTCCCTCATAGCCAGTACTTGCTATACCTACAAATGGTTTTTTCAAGTCGCTTTCATTTAATCCAATTGCATGAAGCATTGCTTGCGCAGCTGGTTGTGAAGGATCTTGAGTAACCTTTTTACTATACTTGTTTAAATTCATTTTTTTAAACAAAAAACCTCCTCTATCTAGAGAAGGATATAATAACTAAATTAATATTTATTAATTATAATTCAACAAATTTTATCATTATTTATAATTATAGGGTTAATTAATTGTATTTTTAGTGTAATTTTTTCCATTAGAATTCTAAAAAAATGAAAAATATTTACTTAGAAATTTTTGATAAACAAAAAAAATTTTTTAGAAAAGGAATTTTAAATAATGTTGATTACAGAAAAGAGGCTCTCATAAGACTGAAAAGAGAGATAAAAAAAAATGAGAAAAGTATTCAAAAAGCTTTGCATGATGATTTAGGTAAATCCGAAGGTGAAAGTTTTTTAACAGAAATTCATTTTGTATATAATGAAATCAATATTGCAACGAAAAACATAAAAAAATGGACAAAAAGAAAATCGGTCCGCTCATCACTTCTGAATTTTCCATCCTCTGATTACATTATTGCACAACCTTATGGAAATACATTACACATTTCACCATGGAATTATCCATTTCAATTATCCATTTCACCATTAATCGGAGCAATTGCTGCAGGTAATACTGTTCTTTTAAAACCCTCTGAATTTTCAATAGAAACCTCAAAAATTTTAGAGAAAATTTTACATAATGTTTTTGAAAGTGGGTTTGTAACTGTGATACAAGGTGGACCTGAAACTGCATCCTCATTGTTGGATCTTAATTGGGACTATATATTTTTTACAGGAAGTGTTAAAATCGGAAAAATAGTTGCTACAAAAGCTGCTAAATTTTTAACTCCAACTACACTTGAGCTTGGAGGAAAAAACCCATGTGTGGTTGATCAAACTGCCTTAATTAAGACAACTGCAAAAAGAATTGTCTGGGGTAAGTTTATAAACTGTGGACAAACGTGCATTGCACCAGATTTTATAATTGTTCACAAAAAAATCAAGAACGAGCTATTAGATGAAATGATTAATCAAATAAAAAAATTATTTGGTAACAATCATAAAAATTCCAATTCCTACGGACGGATAATTAGCAAAAAACATCTTATGTATCTAAAATCATTAATCAAAAATGAAAAAATATTATATGGTGGAGAATTTGATATAAATGAAAAGTTTTTTGAACCAACTATTGTTGAAATAAATGACCTAGGATGTAAAGTTATGGAGGGTGAAATTTTTGGTCCCATCCTACCCCTATATACATATACTGATTTTAATGAAGTTGATAAAATTGTTGAAAAATATAAAAACCCCTTAGCTCTCTATATTTTTACTAATAATAGATCGTTTGGTGAAAAATTTTTACACAAACACAGTTTTGGTGGAGGAGCAGTAAATGATACTGTGGTTCAAATAATAAACGATAAACTTCCTTTTGGAGGAATAGGTAACAGCGGGATGGGGAAATATCATGGAGAAAGCACATTTAACACTTTTTCTCATTTTAAACCTTACATATCAAAACCTCTTTGGATAGATATTCCTTTAAGATATCCTCCTTTTGACAAAAAACTTAAGCTTATCAAAAAAGTTTTGAATTCAATCTGATAGGTCTGTAAAATGTTAAAACTTTTATTTTATTTAAGTTTCGTGATTTTTTTTTGGGAAAAAGATCCATCATTCTTTAAAGATTATAATTTAAAAATTATCATTTCTAACATTCAGTATTCAGGAAAAATTTATTTTGCCCTTTATGATAGTGCAGAAAATTTTAATTCACCTGATGAATCTGTAGACAAAATGAAATTAGCAATTAGAGAAATGGTTCAGGTTGGTGAACATGAAATCAATTTAAAATTAGATGAAGGTTATTACGGAATCAAAATTTACGTAGATAAAAATTTGAATGAGAAATTCGACACTAATTTTTTTGGTCTTCCTAAAGAACAGTTTGGGTTTTCAAATAATGTAATTGGTCTTGTTGGACCACCAACATTTGAAAAATCGATGATATATGTTTCAAGGAATGAAACTATTAATATAATACTTAGATAAATGATTACAGAAACAATAAAAAAAAGACGTTCAGTTAGAAAGTTCTCCAATAAAAAAATTTCAGATAAATTAGTAAAAGATTGTATTCTAAATGCTACGCTTGCTCCAAACAGTAGTAATTTACAGCTTTGGGAATTTTTTCACATAACTGATTCAAATGTTCTGCATAATTTAAGGAAAGCGTGCTTATCGCAGAATGCTGCAAAAACTGCTAAACAAATGGTTGTAATTGTTACAAGAAAAGATCTTTGGAGATCAAGATCAAAATCGAATATTAAGTTTTTATTTAAAGAATTTAAAAATGGCTCTATTTCTAAAAAAAGTCATGAAAAAGCAAAAACTTATTACAATAGAATAGTCCCTCTTTTATATTCAGAGTTTTTTGGACTTCTAAGTTTGATCAGATTTTTTCTCGCGCAATTAGTTGGTCTTTTCAGACCAATATACCGGCAAGTAACTTTTATTGATAAAAGGATTATTGCTCACAAGAGTGCAGCATTAGCTGCCCAGAACTTCATGCTAAGCATGTCATATTTTGGTTATGATACTTGTCCTATGGAGGGTTCGGACACACTCAGAGTTAAAAAAATTTTAAAACTTTCATCAGAATCTGAGATTAATATGATAATTGCTTGTGGAATTGAAAGTCATGACGGAGTATACAGCAAAAGATTTAGAGTTCCATTTGAAAATGTTTATAATTATATTTAACCAAAAGAAATTTTGAATAAAGAAACTTTTAAAAGAATTTGTGGAAATTACGTTACAGGTGTAACTGTTATTTGTTCAAAAAAAAATGGGCAAGATTTTGGTTTTACAGCAAATTCCTTCACATCAGTGTCTCTGGATCCACTACTAATACTTTTCTGTTTACATAAAGATGCGAAATCAAACTATGCATTATCACTAAAAAATAAATTTATTGTGAATATTTTATCCGATAAACAATCAAAAATATGTCACATATTTTCAGACCCTAATTTGGATCATAATGATAGGTTTAAAATGATTGATTCAACCGAATCGAAAAATGGTATTAAAATAATCTCAGAATCTGTTGCTTGGATTGAATGTGACGTAAATGAAAAAATCGATGCTGGTGATCATTACATCTACCTTGGTAAAGTCATAGATGGCAAGACAATTTCTAAGAAAAACCCATTGGTTTATCATAAAAGTAAAATAAAAAAGATCATTTAATTCTTCTAAGACCTTCCTCGAGCCAGTTTAAGTATATGTCTTTTGAAGTGTATTGTATAGGCTTATTTAATATTGTTAAATCATTATCTAGTAAAACATAAAAGGGTTGAGAGGCACTTTTAAAATTTAGTGCTTGAAACGTTGCTGCCTTTTGACCAACGGTCTCTATTAATTTAATTTTGCCAGATTCATAGGTTAATTCAAGCTTGTCTTCATCTTTCAATTCTTTCCTATCATCAACATAAAGAGATATCAAAACATATTTATTGTCAATCAAATCATAAATTTTCGGATCAGTCCAAACATTTTCTTCAACACGCCTACAATTTATACAAGCCCATCCAGTAAAGTCAAGAAGAATGGGTTTGTCATTTTTTTGTGCATAATCCAAACCTTTATTGAAATCCTTGAAACAATTTAAATTTAGTGGACAATCGGTTTTTGATGGATAGATACTATAAAATGAAGGGGGAGTAAATCCACTTAGCAACCTGGCACTTGTTGATCCACCAGGAAAAATAGCAGGAACTAAATAAATTGCAAAAACTAAACAAAATAATGATAAAGAAAAATTAATTTTATTCCTATTCAGTGTAGCAGATTCATGTGGAAACTTATACACTCCAAATAAGTATAGGAACAATAAAAAAGAAATTACAATCCATATTCCTATATAAATCTCTCTTCTCAATAACCCCCAGTTTTGGACCAAATCAGCATTGGATAAAAACTTAAACGCAAATGCCAGCTCAAAGAACCCTAAAATCACTTTAAAAGTATTCATCCATCTACCCGATTTAGGTAAAGAAAGTAACATTTTTGGAAAAAAAGCAAATAAAGTAAATGGTAAAGCTAACGCCAACCCAAATCCAAGCATACCCATTGAAAGTTGGATTGCACCACCTTGAGAAGTTATTGTTCCAACAAGTAAAGTACCTAAAATTGGACCAGTACAAGAAAATGACACCAATACCAAAGTCAAAGCCATAAAGAAAACACCAACAAAGCCGCCAAATGAATTGGATTTGGAATCAATTGTATTGATCAAAGAGGATGGTATACTTAAGTCATAAAAACCAAAGAAAGAAAATGCGAAGAATATAAAAATAAGAAAGAAAACAACATTTAAAAATGCATTAGTCGATATTGTATTTAACACCTCAGGATCAATTGTTTCAACAAAATGAAAAGGAAGGCTAATTAATAGAAAAATTGAAACTATGAAAAATCCATAGATAACAGCATAAAATGATGAATCTGATTTTTCTTTATTATTAAAAAAAGAAACGGTAAGTGGAATCATGGGAAATACACATGGAGTCAGCAAAGCCAAAAAACCTCCAAGAAAACCAAGAATGATAAGATCAATTAAATTATTTCCAGATGAAACCATATTGGAGGACTTGTCATCAAGGTATTCGGTATTTTTAAGGTTGATCAAAAGAGGATTTGCTTCATTGGGAGACAATTTTGATAAGTCATCATTTGTAATGCTTACAGAAGATCCATCCAAATTAAATTCTAAATCAGATTCTCTAAAAATACAAACTGAATCATCACATGCTTGATAAGCTATTTTACCAAATATTTTTTTTAAATTTTTGTTATTAATTTTTATATTTTGAGTGAATGAATTTTTTTCGACAAAATAAGTTTGATCTAAACCGAATATTGGATCAAATTTTGTTATAGTTGGACTTTCAATTACATTTCCGGTTATTTCATAGTCATTAGCATTTGTAATATTTAGGATTATCTCTGTTGGTATTGCACCACCTTCCTCAATATAGATTGAATAAAGACGCCAATTTTCCTCAATTTCACCATTAATTATCAGTTGATAATTATCGTTAGAAAGCTTATTTACTTCTGTAACGAATTTAATTGGATTTTGGGCATTTATAATCTGACAGATTATAATTAAAAAAAGGTATTTAAAAAGTTTAATCATGAAACTTCAATTTTCATGTTTGACTTATTTGTTTTAGAATATCTTCTATCTGTCCTTCTGCCAACAATCCACATAATTTCATTTTTATTACATAATAACCACTGTTGTTCTTTATCAAATTTTGACATTTTTTCATCTTTGTAGTACTTAGAAATTAATTTTTTTCCTTCCATTCCATTAGGATAAAAAACATCACCTTTTTTAAACTTTCTTAAAATTAAAGGAAATTCTATGTCGATCCTGTTCAAATAGAAACATGTTTTGGTTGCTTTACTATTAAAATCCCCTTTTTCAAATTTAATATTAATTGGGTGATCTATTCCACTTTCATGAATTTCAAAATAACATTCAGGATTATCAATTTTTTCTTGGACAATAAGATTTGAGCGATTACTTAAAATTTGGTGTGACTTTGACTCGATCATTTTTCCAGTTGTTGCGTTACACAAATCAATTATTTGGTTTTTATCATTAAACCCAAAATCTTTAAATATGTAATGCAAAGTACTTTGATTTTCTATTAAAAAATTTTTAGGAAACAAGATATTACCATTTTTATCACGAAATAGAGTTTCACTTTTAATTTTTTTAGTATGTTCATTTATAATGTAATTAGCATCTTTTAGAAAATCTTTAGTTTTTTTGAAAGCATTTGTAAAATCAGGGTTTATTTGTTTAAAAACAGGAATGATTTCATTTCTAATTTTATTTCTAACATAATCACTTGATTTGTTTGAGGAATCTTCTCTCCATTCAATTTTATTTTTGCTTGCAAAACTAAATATTTGAGATTTTGAAAAAATTAACATTGGACGTATTGTATTTCCATTAATGTTTTTTAAACCCACTAAGCCTTGAATTCCAGTTGATCTCGTAAGATTTATAAAAAATGTTTCTATGGAATCATCCAAATGATGTGCTGTTAAAACATATTTCATTTTTTCTTTCAAAAGTAATTCATCAAACCATTTGTATCTCAATTCTCGTGCCGCCATTTGGGTTGAATGTTTTTTTATTGAGGTTTTGAAAGATTTGGAGTAAAATTTAATCCCAATTTTCAATGCAAGACTTTTAACAAATTTTTCATCTTCATCACTTTCTTTTCCCCTTAATTTAAAATTACAATGTGCAATTGAGAACTTTAATTTCAATTGTTTTAAAAGATGTACTAAAACAACACTATCCAAACCCCCACTTACTGCAACAAGTAAATGACCATTCCATAAAAAAGGTAAATTTTCTTTTATGTGTTCATTAAATTCAGTCAACATAATTATTAGTAATAATACATTTTATTTCTTTTAAAAAACTAGTCAAAAATAGAAATCATTGGTTTTGCTTTTAACAAACATTCATCATACTCATATTCAGGGATAGAACTGGATGTAATTGCACTTCCCACATGAAATGACAATAATTTTTTTTGAGAATCGTATAAAAGCGATCTAATTACTACGTTGAAATCAAAATTTCCATTTGGTTGTATATATCCGATAGACCCACTATATACTCCCCTTTTTGATAGCTCTAAATCATCAATAATCTTAAGAGCTTCAACTTTAGGGGCACCTGTCATACTTCCCATGGGAAATGTGGATTCTAATACATCAATTATTGTTTTTTGATTATCCAATTTAGATTCTACAGTTGATATCATCTGATTGACTTGTTTGAATGGATAAACTTTACATAATTCGGTTACCTTAACAGAACCAGGTACTGAAAATTTTGAAAGATCGTTCCTAACTAAATCAACAATCATTATATTTTCTGCTCTTTCCTTGGGATCATTAACTAAAGAGCATCTAATTTTTAAATCATTTTTTTCAATAGGATCACGTTTTGCCGTTCCTTTTATGGGTTGACTAATTATTTTTTTTCCTGTTTTTTTTATAAATCTTTCAGGTGAAGAGGAAATTAAGAAGAAGTTTTTATCTCTAAAAAAACCACTCATTGGTGATTTAGAGATTTTATTCAGTTTTCTAAAAACACTTTCAGGATCTATTTCTTTTCCTCTTGCAATCCATTCCATACAAAAATTAACTTCATATATGTCACCCCTTTTTATATGGGACAATATTTTATTTATTTTTTTTATGTAATCAAGCCTTGTCAGTTGTGGTGAAAAATTAATTTTCTTATTTTTCACTTTATTATTGCGTAATTGAATTGAATTTATGTGATTCCAATCAATTAAAATGTCTTCTTCACTTAAATAGTGTGCTTCAATTGTATGGGACTTTATAATCCATATTTTTTTTGGCTGAAAAAAAAATAAATTAGGTGTTTTAAAAGTTGTACTATTTTTACTACTTAAATCTTCAATCTCGTTTTTTAGATCATAAGACAAAAAGCCAAAAATCCAATCATTTACTTTAGAGATAAAACCATCAAGTTTTTTAAATGAATTTTCGGTTGTAAATGGAATTTTATCAATTACTCCTGCTGCTAAAATACTTTCAATATCACCTTCTCTATTTTTGTATTCATTTGAGTCTAAATAAATATATGTTTTGAATGATTTGGACCACAAAAGAATTTTTTCTTTAAATGTAACACTATCATCTACTTTGAAAGATTTTACAATTCTGGTCAATGTGCTGATTAATTTATATGTGTAATGGTCTATCTTCAGTTGCAGCCAATGCTGCTTCCTTAATTGCTTCTGCGTATGTAGGATGAGAATGACTCATCCTAGAAACATCCTCTGCGGAGGCTCTAAACTCCATGGCTGTAACAGCTTCTGCTATAAGGTCTGCTGCTCTAGCTCCAACGATGTGAACACCAAGAATTTCATCTGTCTTCTGTTCCGCTAGAATCTTAACAAATCCGTCTAGGTCCATGCTTGCTCGAGATCTACCAAGAGCTCTCATAGGGAATTGACCCTTTTTGTAATTAATTCCCTCTTTCATTAATTGTTCCTCGGTTTTCCCTACTGAAGCAACTTCAGGCCATGTATATATAACATTTGGGATCAAATTATAATCAATATGCGGTTTTTGATTAGAAAATATTTCTGCTACTAAAACTCCTTCCTCTTCCGCCTTGTGAGCCAGCATTGGACCCTTAATGACATCTCCAATTGCATAAATATTTTCTACTTTAGTTTGTAACTTCTCATTTACATTAATTTTTCCATTCTTCTCAGGAATAATACCAATATTTTCAAGTCCCAATCCATCTGTGTAAGCTCTCCTACCAACGGAAACCAGACAATAATCACCTTCAAAAGTCACCTTTTTGGAGTCTGGGTCAAGTGCATCTACGATAACATTGGGACCGATATTTTCAATGTTTTTAACTTCATGAGATAAATAGAATTTAATTTTTTGTTTTTTAAAAATCTTTATCAATTCTTTAGAAACTGCAGAATCCATGAATGGAGTTATTTTATCTGAATATTCAATAATTTCAACATGGCTTCCGAGTCTGGAATAAACTTGACCCAACTCTAAACCTATAACTCCAGCTCCAATAATTAGTAGTTTTTTGGGAATTTCTTTTAAATCAAGTGCTTCAGTGGATGTAATTATTCTTTTCTTATCAATATTTACAAAGGGCAATAATGCTGGTTTTGATCCGGTAGCAATAACGGCTTTATCAAATTTAACTAAATCAGAACCTTCATCTTTTTCTATTCTTATCGTTTCATTATCAACGAAAGATCCATGACCGTGTAATACATTAATGTTATTTTTTTTCATCAAAAAATCAATTCCTTTAGTTGTTTGATCAACAACACTTTTTTTTCTTGAGATCATTTGATCAAAGTCTATGCTTAGGTTTCCATCAAAATTTATCCCGTGGGTTTGGAAATGATTCTTGGCATCATAATAATGGTGAGATGAATCAAGCAGGGATTTTGAAGGTATACAACCTACGTTAAGACACGTCCCTCCAAGAGAATTATATTTTTCAACCAATGCTGTTTTAAAACCTAGTTGTGAGCACCTAATTGCACAAACATAACCCCCGGGGCCAGAACCAATTACAACTACATCAAATTTAGTCATCTTTTTTTTTTCAAAAATACAAATGTTTTATCGTAAATTATAAATAGTATTCTACATTATTAAGTAGTTTTTTAACAAGAATATTATATTAGCAGATTATAATAACCCTTTGAAAGAATCTGAGCTTAAAATAAGTTTGATCGAATCAATGATTCCACTATTGTGTTTGATTTTACTTTTGTCTTACAACGTATTTGTTTTTGGTGATTCTGCTATGGATGGATCAAACCAATTTATTCTTCTTTTGGGTGCATCAGTAGGTATTTTTATAGGTATTAGATCTGGAATTAGCTTTAAAAAAATGATCAATTATGTGTCATCAAATCTAAAATCAATTACCGGAGCTATTTTAATTTTACTTTTAGTGGGGTCGCTTTCTGGAACATGGTTGATCAGCGGAATCATACCATCAATGATATATTATGGCTTACAAGTGCTAAACCCCAATGTTTTTTTACCATCTTGTTTAGTAATATGTGCTGTAATTTCTCTTTCAACTGGAAGTAGTTGGACAACTTCTGCAACTGTTGGTATAGCACTTATAGGAATTGGAAAGGCTTTGGGAATTCCCTCCGGAATGGTTGCTGGAGCTGTAATTTCTGGAGCATACTTTGGTGATAAACTATCTCCACTCAGTGATACAACTAATTTGGCTCCTGCTGTTTCTAACACTGATTTATTCACTCACATTAGATACCTAACTATCACAACAATTCCAACAATATTAGTTGCACTAATAATTTTGTCCATATTAAATCTTTTCACAGAAGTTAATGGATCATCAGAAAACGAATCAATGTTGAATTCAATTAAAGACACATTTTACATCTCTCCATTTTTATTTATAGTACCTATTGTTGTCGTTTTTATGATTTTCAAAAAAACCCCACCATTAATTGCATTATTCATAGGAACAGTTTTGGGAGCTGTTTTTGCACTTTTTTTTCAAATCGATACAATAAGTCAAATTTCAGGAGGAAATAATAACATCAGTGATGTATATAAAGTAATTTTAAACTCTATCACCGTTGAAACAGAAATTGAATCAGGGAATAAAATCCTAAATGAATTATTTAGTAGTGGTGGTATGAAAGGAATGTTAAATACAATTTGGTTAGTAATTTGTGCTATGGTTTTTGGTGGAATTATGGAAGCAATTGGCGCCCTAAAAAGAATTAGTAATTTTCTTCTAAATATAGGAAAGTCAACTTTCTCACTTTTTGCAAGTACCGTAGGGAGTTGTTTAACTATCAATCTTAGTGCATCTGACCAATACTTGTCCATTGTTATCCCTGGAAAAATGTTTTCAAAAGCATATGAGGACAAAGGTCTAGCACCTGAAAATTTAAGTAGAACTCTTGAGGATTCAGGGACAGTCACATCTGTACTAATCCCATGGAATACATGTGGAGCTTACCAATCTGGTATATTAGGTGTAGGTGTATTGGAATATTTTGTTTATGCCATATTTAACTGGCTGAGTCCATTCACAACTCTTTTTATTGCCGCAATCAATTTTAAAATCAAACAACTCAATAAATCCGTTTAACTATAATTAATAATTATATGTTTACTTTTGTTTTAGATCTCCAATGAGCAAAAGAAATTTAAAACAAAGTATATCAAATTTTTTTGCACTTAGCAGAAGAAAGCAAATCCTTCTAGGTATATTTCTAGTTCTGTTTTCCATTATTTTATTTGCTTCAATGTTTTCGTATTTTGATACATGGAGAATTGATCAGTCTGAATTAAATAATTTTTTTGATTCATCTTCAGTAAGTGAAAATATTGGAAAAAAATTTGGTGCATTGATAAGTCATTTTTTGATTTATAAAATGTTTGGAATTTCATCATTCATTTTTTCATTTCTATTTTTCATCACTGGAATTACATATTTTGTTGGAGCTAGTTCCAAAAAGTTAATTGATAAGTGGTTTTGGGGTATTTATTTAATGATATTGATCTCAGTATTTATGAGTTTTAACTTTAAAAATAAGCTACTTGGTGGTTCGATTGGTTTTGAGGTTGTTGACTACACAATATCATTTTTTGGAAAAATTGGTGTTATTTCATTTTTAACATTTGGATTTTCATATTTATTTGTAATCTATTTCAATTTAAAACCAGAAAACATTTATAATAAAATAAAAAAATATTTCTTCTTAAATAGGAAGAAAAAAGATATAGTAAAAAAAGAAAATTCCCTTGAAGATAACATTGAAAAGGTTAATATTGATATTCAATCCAATAATGAAAATAAACAAGATATTGGAGTAAATATTAATAAGGATATTAAACCTACTATTGAAAATTTTTCATCATTAAAAAACAAACCAGATAAATCTGAAAGAGATAACAATGAAGAGATTAAAATTGAAATAAAAGAAAGTGTTGAAGAAGAAATATTCGATGATGAGATAATAGCAAAAAATTTAGTGAAAAAGTTTGGTGAATATGATCACACGTTAGAACTTAAAAACTTCAAGCCTCCAACAGTTGAACTCTTAAAAGACTACGATAACGGAGGTGTAATTACAATAGATGAAGATGAACTGGAGGAAAATAAAGAAAAAATTATTGAGACTTTAGGTAATTATAAAATTGGCATAGATCAGATTAAGGCCACTATTGGTCCAACTGTCACTTTATACGAAATTATTCCCGAAGCAGGTATTAGAATTTCAAAAATTAAAAATTTAGAAGATGATATTGCACTATCGCTTTCAGCACTAGGAATTAGAATCATAGCTCCTATCCCAGGGAAGGGAACAATCGGGATAGAAGTTCCTAATAAAAATCCCTCATTAGTTTCCATGAAGTCTGTGATTTCTGCAAAAAACTTTCAGGAAGCTGAAATGGAATTGCCCATCGCAATTGGAAAAACCATCAGTAATGAAACTTATGTAATGGATCTAACAAAAATGCCACATTTACTTATGGCAGGTGCTACTGGTCAAGGGAAATCAGTTGGACTGAATGCAGTACTAACATCTTTAATTTATAAAAAACATCCCTCAGAAGTCAAGTTTGTACTAGTGGATCCAAAGAAAGTTGAATTAACCTTATTTAATAAAATTGAAAGACATTATCTGGCAAAGCTCCCTGATTCAAATGAAGCAATAATCACCGACAACAAAGAGGTAATCAAAACATTGAATTCAATGTGTATTGAAATGGATAACAGATACGAGCTCCTCAAAAATGCTTTATGCAGAAACATAAAAGAATACAATATCAAATTTAAAGAAAGAAAACTAAACCTTGACTCAGGGAATAATTTTCTTCCTTACATCGTTTTAATAATTGATGAATTTGCTGACTTAATCATGACTGCTGGCAAAGAAGTTGAAACACCCATTGCAAGATTAGCACAACTTGCCAGAGCTGTAGGTATACATTTAATTATAGCAACTCAAAGACCTTCGGTAAACGTTATTACTGGAATTATAAAAGCTAACTTCCCTGCTAGAATAGCATTTAGGGTTACATCAAAAATTGATTCGAGAACAATCTTAGATAGTGGCGGTGCAGATCAATTGATCGGAAGAGGAGATATGTTATACACTCAGGGAAATGATTTGGTAAGAATTCAATGTGCTTTTGTTGATACACCTGAAATTCAAAAAATAACAGAATTTATTGGTTCACAAACTGGATACGCTGGTGCTCATGAGCTTCCCGAATATATTGGAGATGACTCCTCTACTACTCTAGATAATAATATTGAAGAAAGAGATGTTCTTTTTAAAGAAGCAGCAGAGGTAATAGTAATAGCTCAACAAGGTTCAGCATCACTTTTACAAAGAAAAATGAAATTAGGATACAATAGAGCTGGCAGGATTATTGATCAACTTGAAGCAGCGGGAATAGTTGGTCCTTTTGAGGGAAGTAGAGCTCGAGAGGTACTAATAAGTGATATTGCATCATTAAACGCTTTTTTTGAAGACGAAAGAAAATCATCATGAGAAATTTATTGTTTATATTATTTTGTTCCTCAAATTTTTTAATTTCTCAAAATGATCCCACTGCAGAAAAAATAGTAGAAGATGTATTAAAAAAAATTAATACTGCGAATACAATTAAAATAGATTTTACTCTCGAGCAAAAAAAAACGGAACAAACTGGTACATTAAAACTAAAAGGTAACAAGTTTCATTTAGATTTTATGGGTATAAAACAACTAAGTGATTCAATGTATATTTATACAATTATTGACAGCAATCAAGAGGTTATTATTTCAAAAATTAGTGAAGCTGATAACAGTCTCAAGCCTAGTAATTTATTTAATTTTTTTAAAAGTGGTTATCATTATAAAAATCTAATTAGAAAAAAAAACACTAACAATATTATAATTAGACTTGTTCCAACTGAAAACAGTAATAACGAAAGTGAGTTTTTATTGACCATAGACAATCAAAAAAAAGAAATTATTGAAATCTCCGAAGTCAGTAGTTCCAGTAGTATAATTGTAAAAATTAATTCTATTTCATTTAATCCAGAATTTGGTGACGAAAATTTTACGTTTAATAAAAATAATTATAGAGATTATTATGTAGAAAGTGTAGAACTATGAAAATTATTGATAAGCTCATATTGGTTTCATATGTGAAGATTTTCGTGAGCTTTTTTTTCATTTTAATGTCAATTTTTATAATACAAATTATTTGGGTTTTTATAGATGACTTAGCTGGAAAAGAAGTTGATTTTGAAATCATCTTAAAATTTCTTTTATACTACTCGCCTAAATTACTTCCACTTGTAATTCCTTTGACCGTTTTATTAGCCTCAATAATGACATATGGTAATTTGGCTGAAAATTATGAAATGGCTGCAATAAAGTCATCTGGCGTTTCGCTTTTTAAATCCATGAGAAGTTTAGTAATTTTTAATTCTATCTTGTGTTTTAGTATGTTTTATGTAGCTAATACTTTAATTCCGTACGCAGAATTTAAGTCCTATAACCTTCGAAAAAATTTAGCAAAATTAAAACCAGCACTTGCTATATCCGAGGGTATTTTTAATGAATTAAATGAATTAAATATAAAAGTTAAAAATAAATATGGACCAGATAATAATTTACTTGAAGATGTCATTATTCATAAGCAGAATAAAGATAATATGAACTTCCTGGTAATTAAAGCCAGTGAGGGAGAACTTGTTAGTACAAATAATAAAGATATTTTACAATTAATTCTTCGTGATGGCAAAAGATTTGAGGAGATACAAGCAATGAATAATGAAAAGCAAACAAAACCACACTCTTACGTATCATTTGAAAAGTATATAATGAATATTGATTTAAGTAATTTCAATCAAGTTGATTTTGAGAATGAGAAATACAACAATACTTACAGGATGCAAAATGTTGTTCAGTTAAATTATAGTATTGATTCACTTTCAAAAAAAATCAAAAAAACTTATGAAAATTTTGGCAAAAGTTTCTTTACAAGGACTGGGATTACAAATTTTAAAACTACAATTCGAACTGACAAGTTGAATTTCGACAAAAAACTCTACAAAAATTACCGTGAACATTTGAAGGATTACCCTAAAGAGATCAGAGTTTCGATATTAAATTCTTCATTAAATAACATAACAAGTCAGGTACAAGTACTTAATAATCAGAAATCAAACTTTTTTATAAAGGAAAAGATTATCAACTTACATAAATCAAATTTATTTGATAAATATTCTTTTGCTTTAGCTTCAATCATTTTATTCTTTGTTGGTGCTCCACTGGGTGCCTTAATTAGAAAAGGAGGGTTTGGATTTCCAATGGTAATATCTTTAGTTTTATTTTTGACTTATCACTTTGCTGGTACTTTCGCAAGAAATGCTGCTGAAGATGGAAGTATAGATCCCGCTTTGGGGAGTTGGATTCCAAATTTAATCATGTTTCCTTTAGGACTTTATTTAGTTTGGAGGGCATCAGCTGATAAATCTATGATAAACCTCAAAAATATTTTTACAGCTAATAAAAAGTTTTTTTTAAATACTAAATTTTTTAAAAAATGAAGGTTAATATTAGTTCTGAGCTCAACAAAATATCCGAAGCTATTGATGATATAAAAAATGGTAAATTGATAATTGTTGTAGATGATGAGAACAGAGAGAATGAAGGTGATTTTATATGTGCTGCTGAAAAGACATCTCCTGAAATCATTAATTTTATGGCTAAACATGGTAGGGGGTTAATTTGTGTTCCATTAACAGAAAAAAGATCAAAAAAATTAAACCTAAATCCCATGGTTGCCAATAATACAGATCCAATGGATACGGCCTTCACAATTTCTGTAGACTTAAAAGGAAATGGAGTAAGTTCAGGCATCTCTGCATCAGATAGATCAAAAACTATAAAGGCATTAGTTGACTCTAAAACAAAATCAAAGGATCTAGCTCGACCTGGTCATATATTTCCTCTAATTGCTAAAGACGGAGGTGTTTTGAGACGAACTGGCCATACTGAAGCGGCAATTGATTTTTCCAGACTAGCTGGATTTAGTCCAGTAGGAGTAATATGCGAAATAATGAAAGAGGATGGATCGATGGCAAGATTGCCGGATCTTTTCGAAATAGCAAAAAAATTCGACTTAAAAATTGTTTCTATTGAAGATTTGATTGCATACAGAATGAGGCATGATAGTTTAATTTCAAAAATTGAAAGTTTTAATTTAAACACAATTTATGGAAAGTTTAAACTACACGCATTCCAGCAAAATAATAATGATCAAATTCACCTAGCTTTATCTAAAGGTAATTGGAAAAAAAATGAACCTGTTTTAGTTAGAATAAATTCTTCAAAAGTAAATAATGATATATTAAACTCGTTCGTTTCTAATAATGATTTAGACTTAAAATCAATTTTTAAAAAAATTAATGATTGTGAAAGAGGAGTTGTTGTTTTTATAAATCAAAACCCTAGTAACATAAATATTATGATGAGATTGCGTCAATTAAAGGCCCTAAAAGATAAAAAAACTATTAAATCATACACCCCTAAAGTTGATAAAAGGGATTTTGGTATTGGAGCTCAAATCTTGCACAAACTTGGAATCAATAAAATTGACTTACTAACAAACAGTAAAAAAATAAAAAGAGTTGGTATTACCGGATACGGTCTCGAAATAGTCAATTATATCAAATATTAAAAAAACCATAGCTTTATTGCCATAAAAACAACGATTACTACTAGGAATAATCTGACTACTTTTTCTCCCTTCTTAACTGACCATCGACTTGTAAACCAACCTCCATTCAAAGTTCCTAATCCCAAACAAATCCCGTAAGTCCAGTCGACCATATCATTAATAACAAATGTGAGAAATGCCCCAATGGTATAAACCAACACCACAACAACTTTAGTAGCATTTACCTTTAATAAATCAAGGTGATTATAAAAATGTAAGAAAAGCATAATCACAAAACCAATTCCAGCATTCACAAACCCCCCATACAATCCAATAAAAAAAAATGATATACATGAAATAATTAAATATTTACCTTTAATTCTAATTATTTCATCGGAATTAATAATTCTAGGTTTGAAAATTATAATTATTACCACAATAATCATTATTAATGATAAAATTTTATTGAATAAATCTCCCTCAATTTCTACTGCGATATTAGCACCGATAATTGAGCCTAGCAGTGCAAAAGCACCTATGTAGGCACTGAATGGATAAGTTGATAATCCTTTACTTTTGAATCCCATGTTAGCTGAAAAAGCTGTCATCATAATTGCAATCCTGTTTGTTCCATTTGCAACAGAGGGCGGTAAGCCTAAAAAAATTAATAGAGGTAATGTAAGAAGTGATCCTCCCCCTGCCATCGTATTAATTACACCGACTAAAAAACCAACAAATACCAATAAGGGGTATTCCCAAGGCAAGGATGTTGTCAAGTCCATTTTTCAAATCTAATCAATATAAAGAGATGTTGTAATGTATAATCAACAAAATTGTATCAATTTAAAAAAGGACATATATTTGCACACTATTGGAGGAATGGCAGAGTGGTCGAATGCGGCAGTCTTGAAAACTGTTGAGGGTCACACCTCCGGGGGTTCGAATCCCTCTTCCTCCGCAAAACCCTTGTAAGTAACCAATTTACAGGGGTTTTAATTTTGTTTACTGAAATCGTTGTTCAACCATTAAATTTTCATAAAAAACACCTTGTGGTGAATCAAAATTTATAATTATTTTACGTTAGTACTCCGGTTTATATTTAAAAAAAATTATGTTCATTAAATTAAGGGCTTCTCTTGTATTAATTATAATATTTTTTTGTTCAAATTTTTATGGCCAAAAAAAATCATTTAAAGTAATGACATGGAACATTTTGCACGGGGGAAACGAAATTGAAGATGGTCAACAAAATGTTGTAAAAATAATCAAGGAGATTAATCCCGATATTATACTCATGGTAGAAACATACGGATCAGGACCATACATTGCAAATGAACTTGGATATAACTTTCATCTAGTTGCTCGTGAGGGGACCTCTATTGATGATAAATCAGTTAATCTTTCAGTTTTTTCCAAATTTCCATTTGGGGAGAGAATCGATACAGACTATCCATTTTTCTTAGGTGGATCCGAAATTATTATTGATGGAATTAAAATGCGTTTTTTATCAAATTGGTTTCATTATCTACCTTGGAATAATGAACCTGAAAAAATGGGAAAAACAGCAGAAGAGCTCCTAGAATGGGAAAAAACAGAACACAGATACAACATGATTGAAAAAGTTTTACCATATTTTGAAAAATATGCTGCTCAATCTGATTTGATTCCTGTAATCGTTGGAGGTGATATGAATAGCCCATCTCACCTGGACTGGTCCAAAAAAACTAAAAAAATTCATAATAATCTTGTGGTACCATGGTATTCAACAAAAATTTTTGAGGATGTTGGTTATTCAGATTCATTTAGAGAAAAAAACCCAAATCCTTTAAAAAAACCAGGTATAACTTGGGATAATAAAATGAGAAATGATTCACATCGAATAGATTATATATTTTACAAAGGAAAAAACTTAAAGGTGATTAAATCTTATTCATACATGGCATTTTTTAATGAACCAATTGTAATTAATGGCAAGAAAATATCCTATCCGTCAGACCACGGAATTGTAGTTACAGAATTTAAACTTAATTAGTTCTTTAGGATGTATGAAGTTCTAAATTAAAAATTTAATTGACCATGATCCATTACTGGTGAATGTGGGCAATGTAAATAATAAGTCATCGAACCTTTTTTCTTTGAATACGATAATTTACTAAATTCAAATTTTATTTAGCTATATAAATTTTATAATATGAAAAGTAGAATTTTAATTTTTGTAATGTTCATATGCATTTCGGTTCAAGGTCAAAATATCACTCCTGAACAAAATAAATTTGATAAAATGAGTTGGTTTTCTGAAGCAAAACTTGGGATTTTCATTCACTGGGGTATTTATTCTGTAAAAGGAATCAGCGAATCTTGGTCGTTTTTCAATGAGTATATATCACACCGAGATTATTTAAATCAGTTGGATTCTTTTGACGCAATAAATTACAATCCAAAAAAATGGGTTGAATTAATAAAAAATAGTGGAGCAAAATATGCAGTCATAACGTCCAAACATCACGATGGCTTTGCACTTTGGAAAACTAAATACGGCAATTTAAATTCTGTAAACAACAGTGCATCTAAAAAGGATCTCTTAACTCCTTTTATAAATGAATTAAAAAGAAATAAATTAAAACTAGGATTATATTATTCTCTACCAGACTGGTCCTTCAGTGATTATGATAACTTTACTAAGAATAAGAAAAGATATTTAATACATGAAGAACCTAAAAGATGGGAAAAGTTTATCGCATACAGAGATAACCAGCTTTTCGAATTAAATAATCTTTTTAATCCAGATATATGGTGGTTTGATGGGGATTGGGAACATAGTGCACAAGAGTGGAAAAGTTTAAAATTAAAACAAATATTATTAGAAAAAAATCCAAAGGTTATTATAAATTCTAGATTAAATAATTATGGGGATTATGATACACCTGAAATTGGAGTTCCTATTTACAGACCAAAAAGCAATTATTGGGAGCTATGCTTAACAATTAATGACTCTTGGGGTTACCAAAAAAATGATAAAAACTACAAAAGTTCTATGCAGATAATAGATATTTTTGTTGATGTAATTAGTAAAGGAGGTAATTTGTTATTAAATATTGGTCCTAAGGCAGATGGTACAATTCCCAAACAGCAAGAAGCTATTCTGAAAGATTTGGGTAAGTGGATTAAAAAACATGAATCCGCAATTTACAAAACCAAAAGAGGAATTCCATATGATCATTTTTACGGACCAACAACTCTAAATAAAAAAGAAGAAATATTATATCTTTTTGTCAGGGATCTGCCAAAGGACAATAAAATTGTACTTAAAGGGATAGAAAATAAAATTAATAGAGCTTATATTTTAGGAGATGGAACGATTTTGAACAAACAGTTGTTGTGTAAAGTTTACTGGAACAAATATCCTGGTATTTCATATTTAGAAATACCCAAAGATAATATTGACCCATACTATACTGTAGTTGCAGTTGTTTTAGATGGACCAATAAAGCTATTTAAAGAAAAAACTGGGGCAATAGAGTCAAATTAACAAATACATTAAGAGTTTTAAAAATATTTAATATCTGATCGTTAATTCTCTGTATTTTTTTTGATTTCGAATTTATTAAACACCAGCTTGTATTTGAAATAGCTATAATCTTGTTACAGCGTATATTATAAAACTCGACTACCCTTTTTGATTTTATTCTTGTTGTTTCATCAATATAAGTTTTCAGCAAAATTTTATCATTTAAATATGAGGGCAAGATATATTTTATATTGTGTTCTAAAAGAACCCAATGATAACTTTTTATCATTTTTTCTGTTGCGATATTTTCCCAATGATTTTTTGCAATATCTATTGCCCATTTAACATAAACTAAATTATTGACATGATCTAAACCATCTAAATCTTTTTCATTTACTATAATTTTTTTTTCAAAATTCTTCACAAAATTATTCTACACTATTTTTATAACCATAAATTGCTATAATTATAAAAGAAAATAAAGGCAATACAAAAGAAAAATTAATTTCAGACATTCCTAGAACTGTAATATCGTCAACATTATTTCCACCTAAATCGATAATCATTGCTTGAAGTTTTGGCATTAGCGCTCCTCCAACAATTGCCATGACCAAACCTGCTGAACCAATTTTACTTTCATCAACATCAAAATCTTCAAGAGCAATTCCATATATTGTGGGGAACATAAGAGACATAAAAAAAGATAAGATTACTAAACAATATAGACCTAGACTGTTATCAAAAATTATTATACCAGAGTTAAAGAAAATAGCCAACATTGAAAAAGTCATTAACAAATAACCTGATTTAAAAAAGCGAAACAGAAAAGTAGATGTTAATCTTCCGATCACAAACAAAACAAATGCAGCCATTTGATAATAACTAGCAGTTACGTTATCCACTCCTATTCCCTCAGCGTATTGATAAATATAGGTCCAACACATAATTTGAGCACCTACATAAAAAATTTGAGATATTACTCCTCCAATGTATTTTTTATTTTTAAGAAGTCTTGTGAAAATTATATTAGAATTAGAGTTGAATGATTTTTCTTTATAGATTGGCATTTTACTAAAAAAAAATAAAATAAAAACACCTAATATTATCATACCTAAAAAGACATAGGGATCTCTTATTACAAGTAAGTCAGTTGTTTTAATGAGAATTCTAGAGGCCTCATCCAAAGCATTAAAATCTTGTATATCGTCGGATTTAAGCTTTTTTAAAACAAACTGCTGAGCTGTAAACAATCCTAAAATTAAACCTAAAGGATTAAAAGCTTGGGCTAGATTTAAACGCTGAGTTGCGGTCTCCTTGTCTCCCAAGGCCAATACATAGGGATTAGCTGCTGTCTCCAAGAAAGCCAATCCAAACGTCAAAATATATAAACCAACACAAAAAAACCAAAATTCTTGTGTGATTGCAGCTGGATAAAAAATTAAGGCTCCAATTGCGTAAAGAGTTAAACCAACCAAAATACCAACTTTATAATTATATTTTCGCATTATAATTGCAGCTGGAATTGCCATACAAAAATATCCTCCGTAAAAAGACATTTGGACCCATGCTGCTTGTGAGTTAGAAAGTTCCAAAACTTTTTTAAAAGCTTGAACCATTGGGTCAGTAACTGCATTTGCAAATCCCCATAATGCAAATAATGATGATAAAAGAATAAATGGAAAAAACAATTCTCTTCTAAGAATAGGTTTTGAGTTTGAATTATTCATGACAGGATTGTGCATTGATTATAAGACAAGCATTTTCTTTAAATCATCAATTTCAGCACAGCTTAATTGATCCATAACTTGTGTTAATTGTTTATTTAACATTTCAATAGTATGATTACCTCCCTTAATACCCAATGCTGAAACGCCATACATAAATGTGCGACCTAAAAACGTAAAATTAGCTCCGCATGACATAACTCGAGCAATGTCTGCTCCTCCTCTAATGCCACTATCCATCATAATAGTAATTTTGTCTTTATACACAGGATAAATAGTCTTCAGGGAATCTATTGTAGCTTGCCCTGCATCAACTTGTCTTCCTCCATGGTTGGAAATAATAACTCCGTCAAGACCCAAATCAACAGCTTTTTTAATATCATAAAGAGATTCAGTTCCCTTAATCACTAATTTGCCTTTCCATAAATCTCTGATTCTTTTAATTTTTTCTTCATTTAATCTTCCATCGAATGTGGAATCCATAAATTTTGCTAATTGATTCAAACTTAAGTTTTTAGGCATGTAGGGCTTTAATGTTTCAAAATTAGGTTGACCGTTTAACAGAGTTTTTAAGGACCAATGTGGTCTTTTCAAGGCATTAACAATATTACTAAGAGTCATTTTTGGAGGCATTGATAATCCATTTCTAATGTCTCTGGGTCTGTATCCAAAAGAAGGAACATCAGCCAAAATGACGAGTACAGGTAACCCTGCTTCTTCGACTCGTTTTAAAATATTTTTTGTGACTTTTTCATCGGCTGGATGATATAATTGAAACCATGCATTACCCTCGGTTATTTGTGCAATTGTTTCAATACTTGCTGTAGACACTGTACTAAGAATAAATGGTATATTATATTTAAAAGCGGCTTTTGCTAATATTTGGGGTGAATTAGGCCACATTAAACACTGTAATCCAATAGGTGCAATGCCAAACGGAGAATCGTATTCATGTCCAAAAAGTTTCGTTTTTAGTTTAGGTGGCTTATAATCGACCAAATAATTCGGTTTTAATTCAATATCTCGGATTCGATTAGTGTTTTTTTTAATATTTACATCATCATTACAACCACCATCCAAATATTCAAAAGCAAACTTTGGTATCTTCAACATGGCCCTTTTCCTTAAGTCAGAAACAGATGGATACTTATGATTAATTAAACTCTTCATTTTTTATTTCAAATCAAATATTTTTTCCATCAAAACCCATTTTGAATCCTGATCTGAGAAAGGTAAACTTTTTTGGAATTTTCCCATTAAATTTTCCCATTCTCTAACTCTGGGGTTGTTTGAATCCAATTTTTCTTTTTTTTCAAAAGAAAAAAACTCATCAACTTTAATTATCATGAAAAGCCTATTTCCGGTCAAAAAAATTTCCATTTTTTTAATACCAGATTCCTTAATACTTTTTTTAATTTCTGGCCAAACATTTTTGTGATGCAGTTTGTATGCATTTATTTTTTTTTTATCATCTTTTAGGTCTAGTGCTAAACAAAATTTTTTTAATCTATTTTTTGTCATTTTAATCATTATGTTATAAAGCCCTATCAAGATGAGAGTACCCCCCATCCACAAAAATAATTTGTCCTGTTGTGTGACTTGATCTTTGAGAAAGCAAGAAGGCTACTGTATCAGCGATTTCAGCAACACTAGTCATTCTCTTTTCTAGTGGAATATTTTTTGTAATTGATAATAGTTTTTTTTTGGGATTATTAAATTTATTGATCCATTTTTCATACATAGGAGTGTAGCATTCCGCAACAATAACACAGTTTACCCTTATACCATAGCTTAACAAATCAATTGCCCATTCTCTTGTTAAGGCATTTCGACCTCCATTTGCAGCTGAATATCCAGAAGTTCCACCTTGACCAGTAACAGAAATTTTTGAACCAATATTAACTATTGATCCTTTGTTTTTTTTGAGTTGTGGTAGAACAAGTTTAGTCATTGTATAATAATGTCCCAAGTTTCTTTCAATGGATTTTATAAAATCGTGGTAATTTCCATTTTCCAATCCAACCCCATCATTGACTCCCGCATTATTAACCAATCCATCAATTCTACCAAACTCATTAATTATATTCCGAACAGCTCTTTTACATTCTTTAGGGTTGGTCAATTCAGCAATTGCGTATCCAATTTTTAAACCACTTTTTTTTAATTCATCAACAATTTTAGCAATATCAACCTTCTTTCTCCCAATAATTACTGGGATGGCTTCTTCATTTGCCAATAACTTTACGATTCCTGCTCCAATTCCTTTTGATCCTCCAGTGACAACAAAAATCTTGTTTTTTAATTTTAAATCCATTTTAAAGGTTATAAATTTTTATAGCATTTTCTCCGAAAACCTTTCTAGTTGCATTTTTTGAATTCAACTCAATAAAGTTAAAAATTAAGTCAAAAACTTTATCATAATCAGCCGCAAGTAAACAAACAGGCCAATCAGAACCAAACATTAAACGATCGGAACCAAAATTTTGAAAAATAAAATCAATGTAGGGCAGAAAATCATCATCTTTAAAATTGTAGTTTTTTGTTTCAGTAACTAATCCTGAGAGTTTACAATAAACATTTTGGTTCTTAGCAAGTTTAACTATATTTTTTTTCCAAACTTCCTGGGGGGGTTCAGAAATATTTGGTTTACCAATATGATCTAAAATAAATTTTTGCTTGCTAAATTTTTTGACTAACTCAATTGCAGATGGAATCTGAGAGGGATAAATCAAAATATCAAATGTGAGATTATAATTAGTTAATTTATTTATTCCTTTTTGAACATCATCCCTGAGTAAAAAATCATCTTTTTCAGCTTGAACAATGTGTCTAACCCCTTTAAAGAAAGGGTTTTTTGAGAAATATGAAAGTCTTTCATTTAAATCATTTGAAAGTAAATCAACCCATCCAACTACTCCTTTTATAAAAGATTTCTGTAGAGCAAAATTCAACAAAAATTCTGTCTCATTTTCTGATTGATCTGCTTGAACTGCTATGCAACCATCAATTTCTTTTTTTTTCAGTAATGGTTCTAAATCTTTTGGAAGAAAATCTTTTTTTAGAACACTCATTGTATTATCAATCCATGAATCTCTAACTGGATCATACTTCCAAAAATGTTGATGACTATCTATTATCATTTGTAATTTTTACATATCTGTTTAGAAACTCCTAATCCATCAATTCCTAACTCTAAAACATCACCTTCCTTCAAATATTGTGGAGGATCAAGACCTAAACCGACCCCTGATGGTGTTCCAGTTGAAATGATGTCTCCAGGAAGCAATGTCATAAACTGGCTTGTATAGCTAACAATCTCTTGAACATTAAATATAAAATCAGATGTATTACTGTTTTGCATAATTTTTCCGTTTAGTTTTAACCAAAGATTCAAATTATTAGGATCTTTAATTTCATCTACTGTCGCTATGAATGGACCTAGAGGAGCAAATGTATCACAGCTTTTGCCTTTAACCCATTGACCAGATCTTTCTAACTGGTATGAACGTTCACTAACATCATTGTGTAAAAGATACCCTGCAATATAATTTAAAGCGTCTTTTTCTTTAACGTAAGATGCTTTTTTACCAATAACGACAGCTAGCTCAACCTCCCAATCCGTTTTTTTACTTCCTTTAGGAATAATGATGTAATCATTTGGACCTATGATCGATGAACTAGCCTTGAAAAACAAAACAGGTTCGCTTGGCTTATCCATACCACTTTCGTGAGCATGCTTTAAATAGTTAAGTCCTACACAAACAATTTTAGAAGGTCGTGATAATGGAGGGCCTAATCTAGAATCCTCAGGAACAATCGGGCATTTATCATGATTTAATTTTAACCAAGTATTTAGCTTAGACAAACCACTATTTGTAAAAAAATTTTCATCATAATCACTTACAAATGAAGAAACATCAATTTTTTTTCCGGATTCTAAAATAATCCCAGGTTTTTCACTATTCAATTTACCAAATCTTATAAGTTTCATTTGTGTATTATTTAGAATTTAATGTTACGTAGCCTCCATCTATTCCATAATTTGATCCTGTTATAAAGCTGGCTTCGTCTGAACATAGAAATAGAGCTAAATCGGCAACTTCATGTGATTTACCCATTCTACCAATAGGTTGCGATTGAGATAATTTTTTAAAAATTTCTTTTTCATTTCCAGGGTAATTTTTCTTTATAAAACCATCAACAAATGGAGTGTGAATACGTGCGGGGGATATTGCGTTACACCTTATATTATTAGGTAAATAATCTTTTGCGATAGAATTTGTCATAGCAAGTACAGCTCCTTTTGTCATTGAATATGCAAATCGATCAGAAACCCCAACAGAGGAAGCAACTGAAGCTATATTTAAAATTACACCTCCACCATTTATTTTCATACCTGGAATACTAGCTTTGGTACAGTTGTAAACACCTTTCACATTAATTTCGTACAATTTTTCAAAATCTTTTTCACTGCAATTTTCAATATTGCCAACATGTGCTACCCCAGCATTATTAATTAAAATATCGATTTTAGACTTTTTTTCTATGTCCATTATCGATTTTGAGACCTCTTTAAAGTTTGTTACATCACATTGATGGTAAAAAGTCTTAAAACCCATTTTATTAATTTCATTAACCAAAGGTCTACCTAGACTTTCGTCGATATCTATAATGTGTATCTCACAACCTTGAATAGCAAATGTTTTAACCATGGATTTTCCAATTCCGCTTGCTCCTCCAGTGATTACAGCAGTCTTGCTTTCTAAAGAAAACTTTGTTTTCATTTTACTTTTTACAATGATATTCCTCTCTTCCAAGGTATAAAATCATTTTGACCTAATTGACGAGCACAAACAATTTTTTTTCCACTAGCCACATCAGTTATGTATTTTAATAGTTTCTCTCCACAACTTTCGACTGTTTCCTTTCCATCTATAATATCGCCCGAGTTAAAATCTATAATATCGTTCATATCATTAAAAAGGGATGTGTTGGATGAAATTTTTATAACTGGAACAGCAGGGTTTCCGGTTGGTGTTCCCAATCCAGTAGTAAATAAAATAAGATTAGCACCAGAAGCCACAATTCCTGTCGTAGATTCTACATCATTTCCTGGCGTACACAAAAGGTTTAAACCTTTTTTTGTTAATTGTTCAGTATAATCCAAAACATCAACTACTGGAGAAGTGCCTCCCTTTTTTGCAGCCCCTGCAGATTTAATAGCATTAGTAATTAAACCATCTTTAATATTTCCTGGTGAAGGATTTGCATAAAAGCCTGACCCTAGAGCTTCTGCTTTCGCATTGTAAGTTTTCATTATTTGTACAAACTTCTTAGCCTTATCAAGTTCCAGACAACGATTAATTAAGTCTTGTTCTATTCCGTGGAGTTCAGGAAATTCTGAGATAATTACTGAGCCACCTAATGCAACTAATAAATCTGAAAAATATCCTACAGTTGGATTTGCAGTAATTCCTGAGAAACCATCTGATCCACCACATTCCAATCCTACTACTAAACTATGCAATGGTTGAGGAGTTCTTTCTGTTTTATTAGCTTCGACAAGACCGATAAAAGTTTTTTTTATAGCCTCAGCAATAAATTGTTTTTCAGATTTAATTTTCTGTTGTTCTAAGTAGAACAAAGGTTTTGATTTACAAAATTTTAGCTTTTTTAATGATCTTTTGAGTAATGCAATCTGAGCGTGCTGACAACCAAGACTTAAAATTGTTGCTCCAGCCACATTGGGGTTATTAATATATCCAGCTAAAAGATTACACAAAGTTTTTGAGTCTTCTCTTGTACCTCCACATCCTCCATCATGGGTAAGAAAATAGATACCATCAACGTTTGGAAATAAGGGGTTATTTTTTTTTCTATTGTTAAAATCTATTTCAATATCCATGAGTTGTTCAGCTGATGATCCTTTTTTGAAATGTTTAATCAAGTTTTCAAGATCATATGATCCTTGAGAATTATTTTCATAACCAAGTTCTTTGAGTATTGTCGCTTTGATAATTTCAACATTCCTGTTTTGACAAAAGACAAGGGGAATCACTAGCCAATTATTTTCAGTTCCAACACTACCATTGGATCTTTTATATCCTAAAAAATTTTTATTTGAGAACTTGTCAACATTGGGTAATTTCCAGCAATAACTTTTTTTATAATTATTAATGGAGAATTTTTGGATTTCATCTTTTATGTTATGTGTATTGATTGGTGAACCTTTTGTGATTGATTTTTGAGCTACACCAACCACAACTCCGTACATAATTATTTTATCGTTGAGGTTTAAATTTTGGATACTTAACTTGTGTTTTGATTTAACATCTCTAGTAATTTCGATTAAATCACCATTCACCTTAATGTACGTCCCCTTTTTTAAATCTTCAAGAGCAACGATAACATTGTCTTTAGAGTGAATTTTTAATGTTTTTAATTTTGAATACATTAACTAAATTTATATGCACAAATTAGTAAAAACTAATAAATTACAGATTAAAACATAATATTTCATCTCTTCTTAATTTGTTTATTAGAATTTAGGTTAGTGAAGTAAAAAAAATTAAACTATAGATCTATTAGTTTATTTTTTATTTGTTTAACCCATTTTTTTATTCTTTGATCAGTTTGGTCCTGTTGATTATCTTCATCAATAACTAATCCGTAAAAAAGATCATCATTCATCAATCCAAGTGATTCATTAAATTCATAACCTTTATTTGGCCAATGACCAAAAACTTCTCCACCATTTTCCAAAACAACTTTTGCTAGAATTCCAATTCCATCAACAAAATTATCGGGATATCCATATTGATCTCCAAGTCCAAAGAAACAGACTTCCTTTCCTGTAAAATCAATTTTTTTGAAGTCAGGAAAAAAGTCCTCCCAATCACTTTGTAGATCACCATCATACCATGTAGGAACACCAATTATGATTTTATCATAGCGATCAAAATCTTCAGGCTTAATTGTGAATACTTCAATGATATCTAATTCAATAGCTAATTCCTTGGTTATGAGACTAACCACCAGTTCTGTTATTCCTGTATCAGAGCCGTAAATTAATGCTGTTTTTATATTATTCACTTTAATGTAAATATATCAGATTGGGACCGATTTAATAATAAAAATGCAAACCTAAATGATTTTCCAATTCAAACAAAATCGAAAAGAACAATTCTAAGTAACCTTATTATTTTTATTAAATAAATTTTATATCAAATTTGAATCAATTTTAACAGATTTCAAATGACTTTTTCCATTTTTAGAAATGGTCCAAACTACAAACACCTCGTTTCCAACTATTTCCAGCTGAGGAACACCACTATTTCTCTCACCACTAATATTATCCACTGTAAAATGTTTTGAAATTGAACCATTAAAATCAACTTTTTTTAATCTCAAATACGAACCATTACTGTCATTTTCAATATAACTAACAATCACCTGATCATTATTCAGAAAATCAATATCAACCCTTCCAACTGGATCAAAATCATTTAATTTTATTGGATTATTAAAAGTTGAACCCAAATCATCAGAAAGTGCAACATTAACGGTCGGAATCCCTTTGGAAATCGTAAACCAAGCTACTGCTAGTTTATTTAAATTTGATATAACTTTAGGTCCATTAACTGGACATCCATTTATTTTCCAATTGTCATTATTTACTGCTTTAGGCTTATCCCATTCACCTAAAATAGATTTTGTAATGTAAATATCTCTTATTTCATCTTCACTCCTATCTCTATAAACTACAATTGGACCCTCCGGTGAGTCAGTAATAGATGTTTGACAGCATTCGCAAGTCATGGCATCAAGTTCACGATCATTGACAATCTCTCCGTTCTGGGTTACTTGTGCAAAACGAATAGTCATTGGTTTGTGATTTCCGTCCATATCTTTAAAAATTGTATTTCTTCCATCTAACCATGTTAGAAAAAAACCACCTTTTTTGTCATTTTTAATACTAACAAAACCATGTTCAGCTTTTACACCCTCTTTATTTAATTTGAAGTTTGACCTTACAGTTTCTCCATTTATCTTGTTCAAATTCAGAATGATATCATATTCGTATGTTCCATCTCCCGATTTTTGAAGATGGCTTGAAAGAACTAAGTCATCATTAATTGAATGAGTAGGAAAATCAGCCCAGTTAATAAACCAATTACTTCCTTTTGCCAATGACATGGGTTTTGACCATTGATTGTTTATATACTGGGTGAATTTTAGGGTTGCATCATTATTATCATTTTTTGATACCCAAGACAGTGATAATTTTTTTTCACTAGAGACTAAACTTGGTTGACCATTGTTATTATCGAAATCAAAAGGGATTTCTTTTACGGTCTTGTCTGTCTTACATGAAATAATTAAAAAAAATGCAATTACGTAAAGTTTGTTCATTTTATAATGATTTCAATTGATTAATGATTTCTTCAGAGTCCCATTTGGTGACACCAATAATTGTTTTAATTTTTTTTCCTTTCTCATCATATACAAAAGATGTTGGCAAAGAATAAACTCCAACAATTTCATTTGATTTTTTTGATTTAAAAAAATTCAAATTAAATTCTCTTGATGTTGTAAAATCAAGAATTTTATCCATGTTTTCATCAGAAACCAGCACAAAGTTATAAATCTGTGAAAGTTTTTTTTGAGCATTTTCAATTTCTGGCATTTCTTTGATACATGGTCCACACCAAGTTGCCCAATAATTAATTATTGTTTTCTTTCCATACAAAGATTTGGGTTCCAAGATATTATTGTTTAAATCAAAAATTACCGATTTATTTTGAAGTAAAGCCAGATCAGATAAATTATTACTTTTCTCTTGGCAAGAAAAAAAATGTAATAAAAAAAAACAACAAATAATTTTTTTCATAATTAATTATTCAGTAACCATTTTGAGATAAACATAGTGAGATTTAAACTTACTCAATGACTTTTTACTTTGTTTTTTAGCAAAATTAAAAATATCTTTTTTGGTTTGTAATAAATCAGTTTTGATTGTTAAACTTAAGTTTCTTTGATTAAGTAAAAATTCTAGTCTTTCAACAAAATAAAGTTGTATTCCCCTTTGAAATAGATCGGGTTGTGGTATTGTACTATAAAAGTCCTTGTACAATGAATTTAAAATTTGTTTTACTGAAATTCCCTTTCCTTTGAGTGTTCGGTAAGAAGATTGGATTCTGTTTAATTTTGAAACAGAAAGTAAACGATCAATAGCACCTTTTTGTATGTTGTGAAAAACAGAAATAACACCCTCCCCTTTGATTTGAGAAACTAGATCCGGTTCCATTAACCAGGACTGAGTTTCCCAGAGGTTTGTTTTCAAAAAATTTAGAGCTTCTTTTTGTTTATCATAATTGACATTCAAAAATCTGGTTACATTTTTTTGGTTAAAGTTATGAGGTGTGTCATTAATTCCTCCAATAATTGAATGAACATGATAAATGTAACGTCTGTAGACACTAATCATTTCATCATACAGCTCATTTAAATCATCATAATTACCATTTGGTTCAGTAGTCCAGTTAATAAGGTTTTTCGAAACAAATTTTAAATTTTTTAATCCATAAAAACTAGCTTTAATTGGATCATCTCCTATGTCTTCAGTTTTTGAGTCGGGATCGTTTCCGTATCCACCAAACATATACAAAGGGTTTAACGATTTATCATCAACAATTTTTTTTAAAATTTCTTTTTCTTCTTCAGAACTTTTGTTGTAGAACCTATACCCCCATTCTATCGAATAGTTATCATAAGGACCCAGTTTTCTAATATATCTAATATCTTGATCTCCAGGCTGGGCAACATAATTATAGCGTGCATAATCCATAATAGTGGTTGCAATTCCAAATTTTTGGGTAAAAGATCCTGATCTTAATGAATCTACTGGGTATGCACTACTAGCCTTCATGTTGTGTGGTAAACCAAGAGCATGTCCAACTTCATGTGAAATGACTCTTCTCATCATTTCTCCAATTTCTTCTTCAGGTGTATTGAGTGATCTTGCCTTGGGATTGGATGCAGCAGTCTCTAATAAATATCTATTTCTATATGATCTTAAATGATTATGATACCATATGATGTCACTTTCTAAAATTTCTCCTGTCCTGGGATCAGAAACACTTGGACCAACTGCATTTCGAGTTGTTGAGGCAACATATCTAACAGTTGAATATCTAATATCTTCCGGACTAAAATCTGGATTTTCATAAGGAGATGGTGGATCCTTCGCAATTATGGCGTTTTTAAATCCAGCTTTTTCAAAAGCACTGTTCCAGTCCTCAATTCCAAGTTTAAAATATTTTCTCCATTTTATTGGAGTTGCAGGATCCAAATAATAAATAATAGGTTTGACAGGTTCTACCAACTCACCCCTCAAATACTTTTCAATGTCAGATGGAACTAATCTCCATCTTCTTACAATTTTATAATTGTCAGATTTTAATTTTGGTGAGCTGTAATTAATCTTTTCAAGTGTGAACCAGCCTACACGTTTATCCTCATACCTAACTTGCATGGGATCATCAGGTAAACTCACAATTGAATGGTTAATCTGAAAACTAAATGTTTTGGTTGAATTTTCACGTGGAGCTTTATTTACATTGAATGTAAGTGTATGTAAAATTTCGGTATTATTTGGAAAACTTCTGGCAGAATCAATAAAACTTCTTTTTTTATCAATTCCACCAATTTTATAATTTTCTTTCTCATATGACCGAATAATATTAAAACCGGGTGAATCAGACATAAAATAGTCTGTAACATCAAATAAATATCTGTCCTTTTCTATATTTTCAATTTGAAATGCTGCCAAAATAGGTTTGAAATTATTTTGCTTAACACTAATTGAAATAGGATCATTGGCTTCAGCAATGTTTGTAAAACTAACTTCTTTCAAAAGAATTTTATTTTCCATTTTTTCAAACATAACAACACGCTCAGATGTTTTAGAACCTGCATTGAGATAACCTGAATAATTGGATGGCAACTGAGAAAACCGTGTTACGATAAGAAGTTCCTTGTCTAATAATTTTTTATCGATTTCGAAAAATAATTTATTTTTAACTGATAGATGAGTATTGATTAAACCCAAGTTTGATTTCATATTTTTTATGATTGAATCAATTGGTTTCAATTTGCTATTCTGTTGAGAGTAGATCTGAGTAAATAATGGGTAAATTATTATTGCTGAAATAACAAATACTATTTTAAATCTCTGTTTCATACATATATCCAAATTAATTTAATAATATAGGCTCTCCAAAACCTAATTCTTTCAATCTTCTAAACTGAGTTTTTGCATCACCTACAACAACCCAAATTAAGTTTTTGGGATTAACATATTTATTTGCCAATTTTTTTATGTCCGAAATTGTTATTTCTTCAATAGTCTTTTTTCTGTAATCTAAATAGTCCAAATTCATGTTATAATTTGAAATATTTGAAAGCATAGACATTTTGGCATAAGAAGTTTCAAAAGCCCTGGCTGAGCTTTTAAGTAAAAAACTTTTTGTTGTTTTAAGATCATCTTGATTAAAAGTGGATGGATATTCTTCTAAAATTTCTTTTATCAATTGCAAAGACTCTAGTGTTACATTGGTTCTTACTTGGGTAAAAATAGAAAAGGGTCCCTTTGCTTTTGTTCCAGTAAAACTAGAATTAACTCCATAAGTGTAACCTTTGGATTCTCTCAATTCTTGTGTTAGTCTTGATGCAAAACCGCCTCCTCCTAAAATATAATTCATTACAGTAGCAGGATAAAAGTCATCATCATTAATTGAAAGAGCTAACGAGCCAACTCGAATAATAGATTGTTTCGCATTAGGAACATCATAAAAATAAATTGAAGGGGTTTTAAGATTTGTTGTTTTTTCAGATTCAGGAATATAGATATTTTTAGCACTCCAATTTGACTCCAAAGATTTTAATGATTTTGAAACCTCATATTTATCTATGTCACCAACAACTAAAAAACTTGTCACGGTTGGCGATAAGAATTCATTATAAAACATTTCCACATCTTCTAATTTAATTTCTTCAACATCGTTTATTGATCCAATTATATTTTTAGACCTGATGTTGCTTTGTCCATAAATTAATTCATTAAAAAGGTTCCTAGATATAGAATTTGGGTTGGCTTGCTGCTGCACCAAGGTTGAAACAATAGACTTTTTGATTAATTCAAACTCTCTAACATCAAAACGTGGTTCTAAGATCATTTCCTCAACAATTGCTAAAGTTTTTCTGTAATTTTTAGATAATGTGTTTACTACTATCGTTATTCCCTCCTTGTCTGAACTAAAAGAAATTGTTGAGCCTAGATCTTTTATTTCTTGTTGAAGTTCCTCTGTATTTTTATTTTTTGTTCCTTTATTCATTAGTCTTGCGGTAAGATAAGAAAGACCAATTTTATTTTCCTTCTCATGTAATTGCCCTCCTTCAATGTAAATATTTATTCTAACCAAGGGAACCTCAGAGTTTTCAATTCCAGAAACCTTCATTCCATTATTGAGTTCAAATCTGTAAATTTCAGGAACCCTAATTATTGGTTTATTTCCATATGGTGGTTCCTGAGTCCTGTCAATTTTCGATGGTGTTTTTTTGAATTCAACAACTGTCTCCGTATCGAAATCAATTTCATAGCCTTGAATTATTTTTTCTTCACTGATTTTAGCCAATAATGAATTTTCTACAGCCAAATCGGTTTTATTTTTGGGAACAAAACTAGTTGTTAAAAAAGGTCTTCCCTTAATGTATTTCTCATAAACTCTGTTAACATCTTTAGTTGTTACTGAAAGTTTATTGTTAATATCAACATTTATGAAACCTGGATTCCCAGTAAATGTATTGTAATAAGCCAAATTTGTTCCTTTACCCAATACGCTAGAGAGTCGAGAGTAAAAATTGGTTTCTTGTTCAGCTTTAATTCGATTTAAATCTTTTTCGGATATACCATTTTCCTCAAAAATCTTGAAAGCTTTAATTATACCGTTTTTCACATCATTTAAGTTAATATTTTTGAATGCTCTAACTGATATTTGTGTGTTTCCTGCTAGTTCGTAATTGTTGTCAGACATTCTAACACTGGATGTTAGTTTTAAATCATCAATCAAAATTTTATTTAAAAAGGCAGACTTTCCCTCAGACAAAAAAATTGATAAGACATCCAGAGCGTAGGAATCTGGATGATACTGTTCAACTGTTGGCCAAACCATTGTCAAAAGAGGTTGTCTGGCAAAGTTATCCTCATAATAGTAATTTTTATTTTTTTCTAGATTTGCTGGCCATTTTTTCTGTTTAACAATATCATCTCCTCTGGGTATTTCATCAAAATATTTAATCACCCATTCTTTTGCTTTTTTTGTGTCAAAGTCACCAGAAATTACAAGTGTAGAATTATTTGGAACATACCATTTTTTAAAAAATCGTTTGACGTCGTCTAGCGTTGCGCTTTGTAAATCTTCTAGTGAACCTATTACTTGCCAGCTATAAGGATGACCATCCGGATATAAATTCTTACCTATAACATATTGGTTGTGCCCGTATGGTCTATTATCCACACTTTGTCGCTTTTCATTTTTAACAACTTGTTTTTCCTTTTCTAGGACTGGGTCAGTTACGGTATTAATGAACCATCCTAATTTATCTGCTTCAGCCCAAATCATCTTTTCTAAGGCATCATTGGGTACGGTTTGAAGATAATTTGTTCGGTCAGGGCTTGTTGATCCATTTGCTCCTGACCCTCCTATCCTTGCACTCATTTTATCCAATCCACCTTTACCTAGATTTTCTGATTCAAGAAAAAGTAAATGCTCAAATAGATGTGCAAATCCTGTTCTACCTTTTTCTTCTCTTGAAGATCCAACATGAACCATAAGTTCAACAGCAACAATCGGGTCAGATTTATCTATGTGAAAAACTACGTCTAATCCATTTTCTAACTCAAACTTTTCAAAATTTACTTTAAAATTATTTGATCTTTGATTCTTATTACATGATACAATAACAAAAAATACACTAAACAATAGAATTTTAAATGTTTTCATGACTATTTAATTTTATTAAAAAGTATAAATAAATACATCAAATAGCCAAATTTCTTAGAATTAATCATTAAAATTACGTTTACTTTTTACTGTACTTACCAACTGAATTTGCAACAATCATTGAAACTGTAGCATCACCAGTAATATTCACAACTGTTCTAAACATATCTAGAGGTCTGTCTACAGCAAAAATCAAAGCTATTCCAATAGCCAACTTGTCAGCAGGAAATCCTATGGATTCTAAGACAATTACTAACATTACCATCCCAGCTCCGGGAACTGCAGCTGTACCAATTGATGCTAACAATGCTGTCAAAACTATCGTTAGTTGATCATAAAAGGATATGTCAAATGCTAGTGCTTGACAAATAAAAACGGCTGCAACAGCTTGGTATAAACTTGTTCCATCCATATTTATAGTAGCACCAACAGGTAAAACAAAACTTGAAACCTCTTTATCAACACCAATGTATTTTTCTACCCTATCCATTGTTACAGGAAGTGTAGCCGCACTACTAGATGTGGAAAATGCTAACAATTGAGCCGGACTAATTTGTTTTAAAAACCATACTGGATTGGTTTTAGTAAATAAAAAAACCAAAATACTATAAACTGCAATCATTATAATTAAGCCAAAAACAATAATTAAAGCATACTTTAATAAAGCCATCAAAATTTCTGAGTCATCAGATGAAACAACTACATTTGCTAACAAAGCAAATACAGCGTATGGTGCGGTTAGCATTATTAAATCAACCATCTTCAAAACAACATCATTTAAAGAATCAAAAATTGATTTTAAAGGTTTTGATTTATCGTCTCCGATTAGAAGCATCGAAATTCCTAAAAAAATGGACACAAAAATAACCTGAAGCATCAATCTGTTATCTGAAAATGCCTTAAATGCATTATCAGGTACCACATCCTCTATAAACTGTAATGGTCCAATACTTTTTTGTTCAGATGCAGTCGATAACTTTTGTTGTACACCTTTACTTTCAGAATAGGTGTCAGTAAGCTTTGAAACAGTCTCAGCAGAAACACCATCACCGGGTTCAAAAATATTCACCAATATCAGGCCAATGGATATTGCTATGATTGTAGTACAAATGTAGACTATTATAGTTCTAAGTCCAATAAGCTTAAATTTTGATATATCCTTTAAATCAGAAATGCCCTTAATTAATGATGCTAAAATTAATGGAATTGCAATCAACTTAAGTAGTTTAATAAAGATTGTGCCAACAGGCTTGATCCAATTATTAGAAAAATTTTTTCCTCCTTCAAATTGTAACAAAATGAAGCCAAAAATTAAACCCAGAACCATTCCAATTATTATTTTCCAATGAAGTTCAATTTTTTTCATAGTTGGGTTATATATTTTTCAACTGACTTTTTTTATTAATCTATTTCGATTATGAGTGCTGTTTTTTTATCTATTTCAATATTCTCATTCAAAGAAACGGTTCTTTCATTAAGGAGATCAAACCCAAGCTCCTTTTCAGAGATTAGTTCCGCAAACCTAGAGATATCTATTTGTTTTGAAGAATCATTTCTATTTAAAATAACCCATACCATTTTATCCTCTAGAATTCTAAAGTATGAATAAACTTCATCTTTGGGTGCAAATTGAATCAATTTACCATGATGAATAATTTTATTATTCTTTCTCCAATTCAAAAGTTTTTTGAAGAACATTTGTGTTTCACGCTCATTAATGGATAAGTTTTCACCAGTGAAAGCATTTTTGTTATGATCGGGCCAACCACCTGGAAATTCGGTCCTCACCAAACCATGATTTCCTGGACGTTTTTCATCAGGACTCATTATTATTTCAGTTCCGTAATAAAATTGAGGTATGCCTCGAATTGTTGAATAAAAAACTATGCCCATTTTAAATAAATCAATATCCTTTTTTACTTGAGTAAAAAATCTTGCCATATCGTGATTATCCGGAAATACTAAAAGATTGTTTGGATCCGGATATAAAAAATCACTTGCCAATGATCGATAGGGTTTGCTAAATCCCATGCCATACTTGTAACCATCAGTCAATGATTCATTAAAAGACATTTGCAGTGGGAAATCCATAAGCGTAGGTAAATGTGACACATATCCATCGTGATTCACCTTTCCTCTTTGCCAATATGAAATTATTGTTGGAGTATCAGCCCATTCTTCACCAACTATGTTAAAATTAGGATATTCATTCATTAATGCATAAGTCCAATCAGTCATAAAATCTTTATCGGAATAAGGATAGGTGTCGACTCTTATACCAGCTAGTCCCGCATATTCTGTCCACCAAATTGCATTTTGAATCAAATATTTAGAAACAATCGGATTTTTCTGATTTAAATCTGGCATTGTTTCAACAAACCAACCATCTGCATGTTCTTTTTTATCGATTTCAGATGCATAAATATCTTGAACAGTTTGTCTCCTGTGAGAAGTTCTTTTATATTCATTTTGATTATTAAACCAGTTTTTCATTGGAGGATCTTTAAAAAACCAATGAAATGACCCACAATGGTTGGGTATCATATCCATCACAAGTTTAATACCCATATCTTTTGATTTTAAACTTAATTCTTTAAATAACTCATTAGTACCAAATCTAGGATCAATTTTATAATAATCAGTAGTAGAATATCCATGGTAAGAAGCCCTTTCCATATTGTTTTCTAAAACAGGGTTTAACCATACAGTGGTAAAGCCCATTTCTTTTATGTAATCTAAATTATTGATGATACCTTGTATATCACCACCATGTAGACCCCAAATATCTTCCCTGTTAGGTCGTTCACGCATGTATTCAATATCGTCATTATTTAGATCTCCATTTGCATATCTGTCAGGAGTAATTAAGTACATCACATCTTCAGTACTAAAACCTTTTACATCCTCAGCACCATCTAATCTATCCTTTAAAATAAAATCTTGTCTTTCAACGATCGTGTTGGCTCTGTAAAAATCAATTTCAACATTTCCTGGTTTAGCATTTTCTGTTATGCTTACATTCAAAAAAAGATAATTCTTGTTTTCAAACTTGTCAAATGAATTTAATTTAATGCTGGGATTATTAATTTTTGGAACCAAATCGTTAATATTCTCTCCGTAAACTAAAATCTGAAGGTCAACTGTTTTCATTCCTATCCACCAATTTGGAGGTTCTACCTTTTCAATAATGTTCTCAAGTTTAACATCATTAACTAGTTCTGAAGGTTTTTGATTATCATCACACGACAAATAAAAAACAACAGTAAAAATTGTTATAACTATTTTTTTCATATTAATTTTCATTACTAAATATCTGCTTGTAAATTTCTCCTTTAATTATATTATCTCTATTCTGACCACCATTAGGAGTTTTATACATTTGAGTCAGAATAACACCAACAAAATCACGTTTTGGATCAATCCAAAAATGTGTTCCCTCATAACCACCTCCAGACCAAAGCCCCTCATCGCCATGACCGAGTTCTCGTGATTTTTTACTTGTAACCCATAAATTGTATCCGTTATAGCCATATTCATTATCCAACTGAGTATGTGGAGAATAGATTTCTTTCACTGAAGATTCATCTAAAAAACGATGCCCATTCAATTCTCCATGATTTAATAGCATTCTTAAAAAATCTGTATAGCCATCTGCAGTTCCAATCATTCCCTCGCCACCTAAGAATAATTTATTCTTTTCGTCGTATAATGGAACATATTTACCCATAATATCAAGTTCCCCATTATTTGCCAAACGAATTATGGAATCAGCACCTGAAAAAACAGGCAGCAATTCATCTTTTTTATTCTTGTTATATTTTAAACCATCTATTTTCAAAGGGCCGGTGATTCTGTTTTTAACAAGGTCACTAAGTGATGCTCCACCAGCTCTTTCGTTGACAATTCCAAGAACTGTTGTATTTAGTCCATAAAAACTTTTATTTCCAGGTTGATCTATTAACGGAAGTTCAGATAATTTTTTAATAAATTCATCAGAATTTTTTGAATCAGCCAAATCTTTCATTACTAGAGCTTCATCCAGACACTTGATTCCAGTGGTGCCATAATAAAAACCTGCCTCATGATTAATTAATTGTAATACAGTCATTTCTGATTGACGCTCAACAATTTTTAATGGGCAAGGATTACCAGTTTTGTGTTTATCATTACCCATAGCTTCTGCATAACCGGTAAGAGAGCTGCCATCTTGAGTTAAAGCAACTTTGAGATTCTTAAACTCGGGAATATATTTAGAAACCGGTTCGTCTAGACTCAAAAGGCCATCCTCAACAAGATCCATTGTAATCGAAATTGTAACAATTTTGCTCATGGACCAAATTCTAAACCATGTGTTTTCGTCAATGGTTTGATTAGGTAATAAATTTACATTTTTATCACTGAACTGATATATGGATTTACCACTTTTATCTTCCAATCGAACAAGTAATAGGGCTTGAGAACCATTGTCAATAAATGATTTAGCCAATGAGTTTACTTTCTCTGAATCAGAAATTAAAATTTTGTCGGTTTCACACGCATTAACAATTGAAAAAAGAAATAAAAGTGTTATAAGTTTTTTCATACAGTTTACAAACTTAACGAATATTAAAGTTTGATTGCCTCAACAGCAAAACCCCCACCAGGTGCAAGAAATATAGGTAGCTTTGAAGACTCATTTATTTTTAATCGAATTTTTTCAATTTCGTATTCCATTGGGTTTTCTTTCCAGTGAGTAGTTTTTCTATCTTTATAAATTAGCAAGTCATAAGTTTCTCCAATATCTAAAAAATCCAAATTTAAATCAAAGTTTCTCTCCATCTCGTCAGTTATTCCCCCTATGTACCAATTTTCTGAATTTTTGTCTTTTCTTGCGATTGTTACATACTCCGAAATACTACTATTTAGTACTACTTTATTATCCCAATCAACTGGGACTTTTTTGATAAATTCAAATGCCTCAGGATGTTTCATGTAATGCTTTGGTAAATCTGCGGCCATTTGCATTGGTGAATAATAAACAACATACAAACCTAATTCTTTTGCAATTGTTGAGGGAACTATAGCATTTTTATCAATTACACCTGATCCAGGCTCAGTGTATCTAAAATTATTTAATTGAAAAATACCAGGTGTGTAATCCATTGGACCGCTCAATAATCGTGTAAATGGTAAATCGGTTGCATGGTTTACTCCATTTGAGGAGAAGCCATTAAACTCTTGTCCTTTTGCACCTTCTCTCGATATAAAGTTCGGATACTTTCTCCTGAGTCCAGTATCCTTAATCGGCTCATGTGTTTTTATCATTAAATTATATTTAGCAGCAATATCAATTACTTTTTGGAAATGATTAATCATATATTGCCCGTGGTGCCATTCTTTTGAAATAGTACCATCCTCAGCATAAACTTTAATGTTTTTACTTACATCATTAACATAACCTGTTTTTATATTATTTATACCATATTTTTTATACATTTCAAATGCCTCCTCCATCTGATTTTCATAGTTTTGTATTTGTCCTCCAGTCTCATGATGTCCAATTAGTCTAACACCTTTTTTTAATGCATATTTAGATAACAAATCAATATCAAAATCATCGAAGGTTTCAGTAAAACTAAAAGGGATCCCCTCACCTAAACAACACCATTCTGAATACCATCCCTTATTCCATCCTTCAACTAATAATCCGTCAAAATTATGCTTCGATGCAAAATCTAAATAACTCTTTACCTTCATATTATTAGCAGCATGATATTTGGATTGAAACCAAGTTGACTCATTTGTTCCTATCATTTCCCACCACACACCCATGTATTTACCAGGTTTCACCCACGAATAATCTTCATCTGGATCAGGATCATCATTTAGATTTAAAATTATGTTAGACATTAACAATTCAGATGAATTATCTGCGATTTGTATGTATCTCCATGGTGAAACGATCTGACTGTCGAGTTTTACTTTAGTTATGCCATCAGACCATGGATAAAGTTCAACTTCTAAACTGCCATTACCCCTAGGTGCCAAAGTCATACTTGAATAATCTATAAGGTTGGCTTCATGTATACTTATCAAGTATCCATTGTTTTTTTTGATAGTTAGTGGAGTATGTGCAGCATCAATACCTAGTGAATCATATGAGATATCCTCAATATTTTCAGAAAAATATTTTTTTGAGATTTTATCAATTTTTGATTCAACATATAGAAATTCATATCTGCGATAGGAAAAAGCAGGAATCCACCAGGCAGTGTCATCCGAACTTAAATTAAACTCAGTAAATTCATCTATAATATTGTAGTTTTTAATACTTTTTTGTTTTGGTACATAATATTTAAAGGCAACTCCGTCATTATAAACTCTAAAAGTAATTTTAAAATCAACATCACCTTTATTTAGTTCAAGAGTTAAAGATTTATAATGGTTTTTAATTTTTGAAAACTCTCCATACAAAGGTGTCCAAGTTTCATTAAACTCATCAACTTCAAAATTTTTGAGCTGAACTTCGTTTCCAAGGTTTAAATTATCTTGTAATATTAATCCAAGGCTAGACGGATTAATAATCTGTTGACTATTTTTTTTTATATCGTACTTTAGTTCACCATCAACTATTTCGAAAACAAGCTTTATTTTACCATCAGGGGAGTCAATCGATTGCTTTGTATTATTGGAACATGATAATAAAAATAAAAAAAGGGTCAGAAAAATATATCTAAAAAACCTCATTATTTGATATTTAAATAATTTAAAAGAATCTATAATCATAAATTAAAAGTAGAAATACTTGAAAAACTACTATTATTGGTTTGATCCGTTGTTTTAACTCTCCAGAAATAGGTTGAACCAGTATCCAATGTTATTTGAACAGAGGAACTACTAATAGCAGACATTACAGGTGTTTGCTTTCCATCAACTTTATCAACATACAGTGTGTAAGTCAAAACATCCCCTGCATCAGGATCATTTCCTGTCCAAGACAGTGTTGTTTTCCCCGAGGAAGTAGTAGGCGTACTTAAAATAGCACCCAATGGGACATTAGTTACAATGGAACTACCGGCCAAATAAAATTTATTGGTCCCGCTGTTTGCTGTCTTTGAATTCGATTTGATGGATTTTACACTCCACGAATATGGAACTCCTTTAAAAAGTAAAATTGTTGTAGAATTTGTTTTAATTCCAGTTTTAGTTTTCACATCGTTCGTTAAAAGATTGGTATATGTAAGATCGTAACTATCGGTATTATTAGAATCTGACCATTGAAACGTGACATTACTTGTGAATGCATCTACAGAGGATCCAATAATACAAGAACTATTTGCGGCAGGTGCAATCAAGTCTGATGATCCTGGTGAAGCCATTGATTGAAATTCACTTGGAAGTTTCTCAGGACTGTAAACTAAATCATCCATGCAATCGCAATCACAGCTCAATAAAAAAATTGATATGATTAAGATTGAATATTTTGATATTTTTTTCATAACTAATTTATATTGAATCTGGTTCGGAGATTACCGCTTCAAAACATTGCTCGTAATTTGGTTGACCATCCACCTTGAAGCAAATACTATAAGTTCCTTTTCCAAGTCCATCGAGTGTGGCTGTCCTATTAGCACCTTTTATCTCTATTGGACTGGTTGTTCCGCTGACTGTAATTATATAGTCATAATTTGTATCGACTACTGAAAACTGTAAATATCCATCTTTTTTGCCATTACATGTACAACTACCCACAACAACTTTATTGTTATTGTCTGCTAAATTGAAGCCTATTCCTGCTACATTTATTGTGATTGTAGCAACATTACTTTCACTGCCATCATCTTTAAGGGAAAATTCAAATAAAGCATAAGATTGAGTATTTCCAACCTGCATATCATTCCATGTAAACCCCCCAACAAAACGATTAAATTGAGCATAATCTTCGTTTCCACCGGCATTATTAGGTTCACCTGCATGCCAATTGGTGTATGGACGTTCGGCGGAGCCAAGTTTTACTCCATCAACCCAATACCAACCTCCTGAGGGCTCTGAATAATCATTGGCTGTCCTGTCCTGTGACAGTCCATACCAAAAGGGTCCGTCTAATCGATTCATTGATTTTAAAGCATCATAGATTGACTGATCCATTTCTTTATTAAAAGGTACAAACATTTGAGCACCATCATAGGAATCGGTTAATGTTTTTGCTACGGGCCAATCCATTTTGGTGGGATTTGATTGAATAAGATAGTAAGTTTTCCCAGCAGGTTTTAAATGTGTAACGGGAACGCCATTATTTGCAATAATTGTTAATCCGTTTGCGGCAGCAAATGCTGCAATAGAGAGATCTCGAGCAACAAAAGTAAAAGAGTCAGATCCAGAAAAACCTAAATTTGGTATATATTTTATATTTGGTGAATTTAAATAGGCTGGCAGATCAGATTGATTAATAGTCGAGTTTCCATTTTTTATGACTCCATTAGTTGGTAAAGATTTAACAACATAAGATAAAACATCATTGTCCGCGTCTGTTGCAACTAATGTGATATCAGTTGCTGTTCCTTTAGTTGTATTAAATGATTGGTCTTGAGCAACTGGAGGGGTATTTTGAGCGACTATGCTGAAAGAAACGATATTGAAAATGATCAAGATTTTTCTCATTACCATAAATATAAGGTTTTATATAGAATTTGAATCCAGTGATTTTAAAACTTCACTTTCTTGTTTTATCCAGAGGTTTACTTTGCTATTTTCTCTAAAGTCAGACCCTGGAATAAAATTGTAAATAATACAACCATGTATGTTAAAAAGAGGATTAATTCTTTTCCATCACCTATCTGATCTGGGAGGTTAAGGGCTAGTGCAATACTAAGGCCTCCTCGTAAACCTCCCCAAGTGATGATAAGTGAGGTATTTTTTTCAAATGTTTTCTTAAGTGACAGAATACTTATTGGAACTGTAACTCCGATTCCTCTGGAAACAACTACTAATATAATTGTGATTACAGAAACTACAAGAAAAGATATATTGAAGTTTTGAAAAATTGGAATTATCTCTAGACCTATCAATATAAATAAAATAGCATTTAATGTTTCGTCAAGTAAATGCCAAAATTTGTAAACATACTCACCCATTGCTTGTTGAACACCATGTTCAATTTTGTCAGTGTCAATATTTCTATTTAACCAAAGTCCCATAACAACTACAGCAAGAGGACCTGAAAAATGGAATTTGTATGCCACTACAGATACAAAAAGAACTAAAGAAAGAGTTATCAAAACTTCAAGCTCTACATGTTCATTTTCTATGTATTTAACAACTTTTAGTCCTAGAAACCCCGCAGCAAAACCTAATGCTACGCCGCCAACAACTTCTGTAGCAAACAAAGTGGTTACAAATTCAGGAGTTACATTTTCAACACCTAATGATTTGACTTTCAAAAGTGTTAAAAATATAACTACCCCGATACCATCATTAAAAAGAGATTCGCCAGCAATTCTTGTTTCAGTCAAGGAGGATAAATTCATTTTTTTTACAATTGACAAAACTGCAATCGGGTCAGTTGGTGCAATCAATGCTCCGAACAAAAGACAATCAACATAAGTAAGTCCAAATTCATTAAGTCCGAAAATTGGTTGTTGAATCAACCAGAAAACACCACTTCCAACTGCAAATGTTGAAAAAACAACGCCAAAAGAAGCTAAAAATAAGATTGTTAATTTATCTTTCAAAAGATCATGAACATTAACACTTATTGCTCCAGCAAATAGAAGGAAGGGTAGCATTACATCAATCAAAAGAACACTAAAATCAAAACTTTTAGTCAGACTGGTGACCGCAGATAAGAAATCGGGAAAAATCAGCCCAGAAAATAGAATAATCACTGACAAACAAATAGCTAATATCATTAGTCCAATTGTTTGAGGAAGTTTCAACAACCTTAAGTTAATTATCGAAAAGACAGATGCCAATAAAAGTAATATGGTAGTGATTTCTAAAATGCTCATGGTTTATTAGTTTAATTTATAAATATTAATTACGTAAAATTTCAAAACTATGCTTTATTAAGGTATCGCTTCTAATGGTAGAACCTACAGAACAATACTTTGTCAAAGAAAGAGAAATGAAACGCTCTGCTTCATCTTCTTTTAAATCTGACGAATAAATATAATACTTAATATTAATAGATTTAAAATATCTTGGGGCGTTTTCTGCTCTTTTTCCAGTTGATTCAGCTTTGATGTTTTTAAAATCCCTTCTTCTTTTTTTTATCATTGACACTATATCAACTGCTGCACATGATGTTAAAGCGGCTAAAACAAGTTCTACAGGTGAAAGATTTTCTTTTTTTTCGGATTCATACATGTCAATAGTAACGTTATTTCCCGTTTGATTTTGAACCTCGTACTTTTCATCATCAACATATGTCATTTGTATTTTTGGATCCATATATACTTATTGAAATATTTTTTAAGTTAATTTAATTTATTTATATATTTTTTTTATAAAATTTATTCCAGTCATAGAAGTAGAGGTAATAAGTCCTGAGAACAAGGCTCCACCTACTCCAGCACTAACTATATCCTGACCTGTCAAATAAAGACCTTTGATTGGCGTTTTTGGCCGAAGAAATTTTTGATTAAACCTTTGTGGGGAGTGGTCAATACCATACAACTCACCCTTTTGATAATTAACAAAATGTTTGGTTGTAAGAGGGCTAGAAAGTTCATAATAATCAATTTTGTTACGAAGGTTTGGTAAATGATCGAAAAGATGCTCTAGTAATCTTTTAGAGATTTTGTCTTTCATATTCTCGTAAGCCTTATCTCTTTTTTTCCATGAACTTCCCTCCCATTTTTCGAAAGATTCGTATGGTAACAGTGTTATAATATCAATGGTACTTCTTCCAGGATATCTATCATTCCATGTGGGGTCTTTTGCTGATGGAAAAGATATGTAAACCAAGGGAAAGTCTCTTGACTGGTTTTTTAAATATATTTCTACAGATTTATCATGATCAATGTTATCTTGATATATCCACAGGTTATTTTTAGGCAACTTTAAAGATTTTGCATCACCTTTTAAGCCAACATATAAACATCCATGTGCAACAGAGGGTTTAAGTGATTTTAACTGATTTTTAAAACCATAACTTCTAGAGATATCCTCATCAATTAACTTGTTGTATGTGTTAAAAACACCAACTCCACTAATTATGATTTTTGAAAAAATCTTTTTACCATCATAAAGCTCTACACCAACAGCTTTATTTTTAACAATGATGACTTTTTTAACTTCAGCTCTTACTACAATTTGACCACCTGAGTTTTCTATAACAGGATCGATGGTTTTTACAATTTGCGATGAACCCCCAACTGGAAAACTACCACCTTTGAAGTAATGTTTTACTACCGAAGCATGCATGGCGAAACTACTTAATTTAGGAGGAAGACCATAGTCCCCATACTGGGCAGTTAAAACCTTGATTAACTCTTTGTTTTTGGTAATCGAATTTAGAACTTCATGTGTTGTTTTTGAAGTATACTTTAAATATGGTTTCCTTAAAAAAAATCCAAAAAGTGAACTTAAAAAATTGGGCAATGTTTTTTCTAAATAAAATTTTTTCATTGCTTTATTTGCTTTAAAAACCAGTTCAATATACTTATCTATTGCTATCGAATCTTTTGGAAAATAAGACTTTAATTTTGACCTAAAATTCTCAACCCCTTTTACAAAATCAAAGGTTTTATTTCCAATAATTATTTTGTCATAAACCTCTCCCATGTCCTCCCATTTGAGTTTATTATTTGAAATGTAATCAAACATCTTTCTAATTGGACTGTATTCATTTTGTACTTCTCCAATGTAATGTATACCAACATCCCATTCATATCCTTTCCTTTTGAAAACATGTGTAAAACCACCCGCAACGTAATGTCTTTCTAAAACCAACACCTTCTTACCTTCTTTCGAAAGCAAAGCAGCACAAGTTAAACTTCCCATCCCTGATCCAATAATAATGGCATCATAATTATTATCTATCTTTGGTTCTCTTTTATATGATGTAATCATATTTCTAATTTAAATATTAATTATTTAGTCTGATTAAATTTATTTACAAAATGTTTTAAAATTTAAATCTATTTATTATTGACGAGATGTTAATAAATTACTAAATTATGATCACACAAAAAAATACGCATGAAAAGAAGAAACTTTAATAAAACATTTGCAACCTCAATCGCTGGTTTGACATTAAGTAACAATCTTTTTTCAAATAATGACAAGAAAAATAAACTTGGAGTTGCATTGGTTGGATTAGGAAGTTACTCAAAAAACGCATTGGGACCTGCACTAACAGAAACAAAACTTTGTAAGCTTAGTGCTGTAGTAACTGGATCGATTGAAAAACATGACTATTGGAAAAAACAGTATGGTTTAAAAGATTCTCAAATTTATAATTACGAAAATTTCAATTCGATTGCTGAAAATGATGAAATTGATATTGTTTACATAGTTCTTCCAAATAATATGCATAAAGAATTTTCGATTAAGGCTCTTGAATGTGGAAAACATGTAATATGTGAAAAACCTATGGCAATGAATGCTGTGGAAGCTGAAGAAATGATAAAGGTTAGTAAAAAAGTAAAAAAAGATTTGTTTATTGGTTACAGACTACATTATGACCCTTACCACCTTGAATGTATTAAGTATTGTAAAAATGAAACATTTGGGAAATTAAATGTTGTATTAGCTGAGTTTGGCTATGGAATTTCTAACAACAATCATTGGAAATTAAAGAAATCCTATGGGGGAGGTGCATTAATGGATGTAGGTATATATGCAATTCAGGCTGCTAGATACTGTACTGGAGAAGAACCTATTTCTTTGAGTGCTAAAGAATACAAAACAAATTCAAAAAAATTTAATGAAGTAGATGATACGATTGTTTGGCAGATGGAATTTTCTAATGGTAAAGTGGCCAATTGTGCAACCTCTTTCTCTGCATCCATGAATAATTTACACTTAGGGTTTGAAAAAGGGTTTGCAAAATTACATCCTGCCTACACCTGGAGGAAAGTTTCAGGTTACACCTCAAAAAAACAATTAACTTTTCCCATGATCAACCAGCAGGCATATCACATGGATGGAATTGCTAACTACCTGATTAACAAAGTTCCCCACAATAATGTTGGAGGAGAAGAAGGACTGAAAGATATGATAATTATTGATAAGATATTTGAATCCATTAATAAAAACAGTAATACTGTATTATTGTAAATTTACATACTACCCGGTATTTTTTTTATTTTCTTGATTTATTATTTGTACTTTTACACATATTTACATCATGAAATTACAAATCAAAAATTTAACCAAAACTTATTCAAACAAAATCAAAGCCCTTGATGATATTAATTTGACTATTGGAAAAGGAATGTTTGGTTTATTGGGTCCAAACGGAGCTGGTAAATCAACACTAATGCGTACAATAGCAACACTTCAATCGCCAGACTCTGGAAATATTACGTTCAATGATATTGATGTTTTAAAAGATCAACTATCATTACGAAAGGTTTTGGGATATTTGCCCCAATCCTTTGGTGTTTACCCAAAAATGTCAGCCGAAGAATTGCTAAATTATTTCGCTCTTCTTAAAGGGATTTCTGTAAAAAAAGAAAGAGATGATCTCGTAAATAAGCTCCTCGAAATAACCAATCTAAGTGATGTCAAAAGAAAAAATGTTGATGGCTACTCTGGTGGAATGAAACAAAGATTTGGGATTGCTCAATTACTTCTTAACAATCCAAAACTTATAATTGTTGACGAACCAACAGCTGGGCTGGATCCAGCTGAAAGACAAAGGTTTTTGAATGTACTAAGAGAGGTTGGAACTAATAGCACAGTGATTTTTTCAACTCATATTGTTGATGATGTAAAAGAGCTTTGCAACGACATGGCTATCTTGAATGGTGGAAAAATTTTAAAACATATTAAACCGGTAGAAGCAACTAAAGAAATCAAAGACAAGATTTGGATCAAAGTAGTTGAAAGAAAAGATTTAGATAAAGCTGAAGAAGAATTTAATATACTTTCATCAAACTACAACGTAGACAACTCTTTAACAATAAGAGTTTACAATGAAAAAAAGCCAGGTATTGGTTTCAAAAAATCAGAACCACAGCTGGATGATGTTTATTTCATCGCGCTCAAAGAGGATCAAATTAATGAAATGAATTAGATTAAATGTTTCTAACAATTTTTTTTAATGAAATCAAATATTGGTTTGGCAGGCCTGCCCTATATGTCTATAGCTTAATTTTTTTATTTATAGCATTAATGATTTCCGGCTCATCTGCTGGTCTTTTTGATTTTTTGACTGTAACTACAGGATCTTCCAAAATAGTTAACTCTCCACTAGGAATTTCTGCTCTTTTCGGATCATTAACCGCATTGATCATTTTCTTATATCCTTCAATAATTGGAGTTTCTGTATACAGAGACTATAAAAGCGAAATGCATACAATTTTATACTCTTATCCATTTACTAAAGCTCAGTATTTATTAGCAAAATTCTTTAGTGGAATTTTTATAGTGCACTTTATTGTTTTGATAATAGCACTTGGAATTGCTTTTGGTTTTGTTTTGCCTGGAACGAATCCAGATATAGTTACAGATTTTGAATTGAAACCATATTTAGATATCTATTTAATATACATTTTACCGAATATGCTCTTTATGGGTGCAATTATTTTTGGCGTTGTAACTTTTACTAGAAATATTTCAGCAGGATTCATCACAGTAATAATTATTCTTATTCTTCAAGGTTTTTTAATTAGTCTATTTGAAGACCCTGACAAACGTTATATGGCTGCACTACTCGATCCTTTTGGAGATGCTGCACTTAGCTACTATACCAGATATTGGACTGTTGCCGAACAAAACGAATTGTATATACCAATAAAGGGAGTTTTAATTCATAACAGATTGCTTTGGGGTGCTGTTGGAATTGTATTGTTTGGATCAATATATAAACTATTTGACTTTGGACAAAATGCTTTCACAATCAACTTTAACAAAAAAGATTCGAAAAGAATTATAAAATCAAATTTTGGAGGTATTATAAGAGTGATACTTCCAAAAACTAAATTTGATTTTTCAGTTACAAATAACCTAAAATCACTATGGAAACTTTCAAATATTGATTTCTTCTTTATATTAAAAAGTTGGCCTTTTATTTGTATCGTCCTTGTTGGATTATTAATAAACCTGATCGGACTTTTCGAGCTTGGCCAAACATTTGGAACCTCCACTCTACCCAGAACTTGGAGAATGCTTGAAGCAGGAAACTCATTTACCCTTGCAACTAATATTTGTATTTTTCTATATTCTGGAATACTGATTCACAGGTCGAGAATCTCCAAAATTGACCAATTGGTTGACACCTCACCAACTCCAAACTGGGTTTTATTAGGATCTAAATTTTTGGCAATAGTAAAAATGATTCTTGTCTTACTGTCCCTAGTTTTTATAACCGGAATTATTTTTCAAACAATAAGCGGGTATTATGATTTTGAGCTTGGCCTTTATTTCTATGAACTTATAGTTCTAAACCTTATTTATTATATAATTTGGGCAATGCTTGCTTTTCTAGTCCAAACATTAATTACCAACCCCTACGTTGGATTGTTTGTTATGATTGTAATGTTTATCGGAATTCCCTTAACCAATTTGGCTGGAATTGAGCAATCAATGTTTAAATACAGTCAAGGACCTGGTTTTTCATACTCTGACATGAATGGATATGGAGCGACCGTCAATCGATATTTTTTCTATAAAATATATTGGTTATGCCTTGCAATAGTGTTTTACATTATAACAGCTCTTTTGTATTATAGAGGATTGCCATCCAATTTCAATGAGAGAATTTCAACATTAAAATCGAGATTCAATCTTAAATATGCATTTTCTCTTTCTTTATTTACAATTCTTTTCTTGTCAATGGGGTCATACATTTATTACACTAATAACATTCTAAATAAAAGAACATCAAACAAACAATCCGAGATACAAACTGCGGAATGGGAAAAAAAATACAAAAAGTATGAAAAATACAATCAACCCAGAATTATTGCTGTAAATGTTGATGTTGATTTGTATCCTGAAACGCGAGATATCAAGGCTAGAGGTGAGTACTTAATGATTAACAAGAGTTTAGAAATAATAGACAGTATTTTCTTAGATCACAACTCGGCACCAAGTACCTTTACTTTTGACAGAGAAAACGACTTAGTTCTTGAGGATACTCTATATAATTTTGATATATACAAATTAGACAAGCCTTTGTACCCAGGGGATTCAATAAAGCTTAATTTCACTGTTCAAAATAAAAAGAACACACTGCTAAGAAATAATTCGAGAGTTATTTCAAATGGAACTTTTATTAATAATAGCTATTTCCCAAGCCTAGGTTACAGTGGAGGAGAATTAATAGACGACAAAACCAGAGAAAAATACGATCTCCCACCAAATGATTTAAAACCTCACCCATCTGACTCCACCGCTCTTGGAAACACTTACATTTCAAGAGATGCAGACTGGATTGACTTTGAGGCAACGGTCAGTACATCTAAAGACCAAATTGCTATTGCACCCGGATATCTTCAAAAAGAGTGGATAGAAGATGATAGACGCTATTTTCACTATAAAATGGATAGTAAAATATTGAATTTCTACGCTTTTAACTCAGCTAATTATGAAATTAAAAGAGATTCATGGAACGATGTTAATCTAGAAATATATTATCACAAGGGTCACGAGTACAATTTAGATCGAATGATGAAAGGAATGAAAGCTGCGTTGGATTATTGTAGTGAAAACTTCAGCCCTTATCAACATAAACAAGTAAGAATTATTGAGTTTCCAAAAACAGCTGGTGCATTTGCACAATCTTTTCCAAACACAATACCATTTTCAGAAAGTGTTGGGTTTATTGCTGATATTGATGATTCTGAGGAAGGAGGTAATGATTACGCTTTTTATATAACCGCACATGAAGTTGCGCACCAATGGTGGGCTCACCAAGTGATTGGTGCTGATGTTCTTGGAGCAACTGTTCTTTCTGAAAGTTTATCCGAATACGTATCTCTTAAAATCATTGAAAGTGTAAACGGAAAAAACAAGATGAGAAAGTTTTTAAAAAGATCGTTAGATACCTATCTAACATCCAGAACATTCGAAAGTAAAAGAGAGAATGCATTGATGTATAACGACGGACAGGGATATATACATTACCAAAAGGGTTCATTAATTTTTTATGCATTAAGCGACTACATTGGGGAGAAAAACCTAAATAATGCTTTAAAAAAATATGTAAAAAAAGTTGCATTCCAGGATCCACCCTATACAACATCAATAGACCTTGTAAACCATGTAAAGGAAGTTACTCCTGATTCTTTGAATTATTTAATTGAAGACATGTTTGAAACAATCACCCTGTATCAAAACAGGATTGTATCAACAGAATCAAAAAAATTAGATAATGGTAAATATCAGGTTGATATTGAGTTTAATGTAAGTAAATATAGAAATGATGAAAAGGGAAAGATTTTCTACGGCGACAGAAAAAAAGATTCAATTTCTTACAAAACAGAAGAAATGAGAAGGCCTGAATATTCAGTTTATCTTTCAGATTATATAGATGTAGGTGTTTTTGGAGAAAAGGAAGATAAAGAAACCGAACTCTACTTAAAAAAACATAAAATTAGTTCTATTAACAACAAGGTGACCATCTTTGTAGATGAAGAACCCAAAGAGGTTGGAATTGACCCATATAATAAGTTAATTGATACAAACTCTGAAGACAACAGAAAAAAAATTAATCCAGTTTTATAGTTGAGAGAATTTAAATCATTCAATTTAAATTTAAACATGCTTGGATGTGCTTTTATGGTACCAATTCTATCAATTGTACTATTTGGTTTGATAGAAATGAATTTTCCTGGATCTCTAAATAATATTCCAGATGAAATAAAACTTTCATTTTTAACTTTAATTGTTGTTTTAATTATTTCTTTTATTTTATTGTCTTTAAACTTTACGATCGTAAACAATAGGGGAATTGAAATCAGAACACTTTTTCCTAAAATCTCGTTGAAAAAGAAATCATGGAGGGAAATAAAACATTACGCTCATGTCATAGAAACATGGACGGGAGAACATGGCTCTAGCGATTGGAAAGTCATTTGGTTTATTGATTTTGATGATAAGGTTTGTATCAGAATTCCTAGAAGAGCAAGTTTTAACTTGAAGAATGTAATGAAAGAGGTTAGTAAGTTTGAAGATAAATTTGAAATAGAACTTAAATTTAGAAATCCATACCTTACAGCATATGGCTGGAAAAAAGTTGAATACCCAAAAGAACTAAATAAAAATGAAAAGAAGATCGTTTAACAAAGCAATTGGAGCATCATTATCTGGAATACTTTTCCATAACGTATATTCTTTAACTAGTCAAACTGAGAAAAACACCAAAATTTCATTAGCTCAGTGGTCTCTCAACGATATGATTCAAACAGAAAAAATATTAGACGCCATTAATTTTCCTGTTATGGCATCTGCTTTGGGTTTTGATGCAGTTGAATATGTATCAACACTATATTGGCCTTTTTTGGAAAAAAACTCATTTAATAGTCTTATAAACGCTTTAGTTCAAAAATCCTCAACAAATAACATCAAAAATCTGCTTATTATGGTAGACGAGGAGGGAGATCTTGCATCATCCGAAAAAAATAAAATTCATAATTCGATTGAAAATCATAAAAGATGGATAGAGATGGCAAAAACACTTGGTTGTCACTCAGTTAGAGTTAACCTAAATGGTGAAAAAAATATTGAAAAATGGAGTGACAATTCAATGTATGGTTTATCAAAACTTTGTGAATTTGCTAGTGGTTTTGATATCAACATAATTGTTGAAAATCACGGTGGTAACAGTTCCAACGGTAGAGAACTAGCTAAGGTTTTAAAGAACGTAAATCTAAGTAACTGTGGATCCCTTCCAGATTTTGGAAATTTCTGTATCCAAAGAGAAAATGGGTCAATGTACAGTGGACCATGTGAAATAGAGTATGATAAATATCAAGGAATGAAAGATTTAATGCCATATGCAAAGGCAGTAAGTGTAAAATCATATGATTTTGATGAGTTTGGAGAAGAAACTACAATTGATTTTAAAGAAATGTTTAAAATAATTAAAGGTTTTGATTACAACGGATATCTAGGCATTGAATATGAGGGAAACAGCTTGAATGAAATTAAAGGAATAGAACTAACTAAAAAATTAATCGAGAAATACCACTATTAACTTAGATTTTGAAATGGTTGTACAAAGTAACTAGGTACAACATAATTGCACCCCACATAAGTAAAATAAAGTGTGAGGATGGAATCCAAAAATATGCCAACAAAATATTTGTTATTAACAACAAACCCAATACAGCTAATAACCTGACTCTTAAAATTTGAATTTCCAAGAGTTTAACATTGACAAGTGACAGAAGGAATAAACCAGTTCCAAAAACATACATCCCGAGGAAACGATAGATTTGCTTCAAATAATTAGGTAATGTTTCATTTCCAGAAACGGAAAATAGTTCGTTAAACGAAAACTGTAATCTTTCCTCATTTGCAACCTTGTCCAATAACCATGGTTCGGAGTCAATCATCCATCTGAATCCTGAAATTACAAGAGAAAGACCTATTAAAAACAGTGAGTATTGGACAATTGTGATTTTTTTCAACTTGATGTTTTTATGTAGTTTTGAATCTTGTCCGTAAAGATAGATTAAACTTTTATATTTGTTATTGATCAAAAATCTAATTGTGATCAGAAAAATATTTTTTTCGTTTTTTTTTATTTTATCCTATTCTATTGGATTTACCCAATTAAGCAAAGTTCACTATATACCTCCCCTAACAAGTGGTCCATCAAATGCAGATCCTCTTGATCAATGGTTTTACATTTCAACCCCTAAAAATGGAGATGTTTCTTTTAAAGTAATTCCTGTAGGCGATCCAAGCCAAGAAACATCATACATTGTAAACAATGCTAATCCAAAAAAAATCCAAATAGCCTCTTTGGGATATTCTCAGCTTTTTCAAGATCCGCAAACAACGAGTACGGTTACAACTAACAAGGGTTATATCATTGAGTCCCAAGATGTAATATATGTATCCGTTAGAATGAATGCAGGTGGATTTGCACAGGCTGGTGCATTAGTCAGTAAGGGAGAAAATGCACTTGGAACAAAATTTAGAATTGGAACTTATGACAATAAAGGAAATCCTCAAGCAAACTACATGAACTTTTTTTCAGTGATGGCAACTGAAGATGATACAACAGTGAACCTGACAAGCAACAACCAAAGTGGGCTAGTCATTCAAAACTACTCAGGACAGTTTCCAATAGAAAACATTAAACTTAACAGAGGAGAAAGTTATACTGTCGCTCTAAAAGTTATTGATTCGGATGCTAATAGAGATGGATTAATTGGAACACTTGTAAGTGCAGATAAAAACATTGTTGTGAACACGGGATCAGCAAACGGTAGCTTTGGAAATGGAGGAGCTAGAGATTATGGAATTGATCAGATTGTTGGACTTGATAAGGTCGGAAAAGAATACATTTTTGTTAAAGGAGGTGGAGACGATTCCTATGAAAATGTATTGGTTGTTGCCCATTACGACAATACTAAAATTAAAATAAATGATGAATCTAATGAAACTACAATCAACAAAGGAAATTATTTAATAATTGAAGGAAATAAATTTATTAATGGTAATATGTATGTAACATCCTCCGAGGATGTTTTTGTATATCAAGGTATTGGTGGAAACAGTGAAGCCAATCAAGGTATGTTTTTTGTTCCTCCGCTGAGTTGTGAAAGTAGAGGTGATGTTAATAACATAGCATTCATAGATGAAATTGGAGACAATACATTTGATGGAGGGGTCACAATAGTGACAAAAAAAAACGCTACTGTAAAGATTAATGATGATGACATCACTAATCAACCAACTGGGATAGCTGTTACTGGTCCTACTGAGGTTACCGGAAAGTCTGATTACATTACTTTTAAAGTTACTGGACTCACTGGAAACGTTACCGTTAGCAGCTCTGATGAACTTTACTCAGCATACTACAACCAAAATGGTGCTGCAACTTCTGGTAGTTTTTATGCAGGATTTTCTTCAAATCCGAATGTATCATTGAATTTGGTCGCGTCATCTTTAGGTTCATGTATTTCTGAAGAAGGTATTTCAAATGTTACATTTGAAGTTAGTAACTCTGGAAGTTATGACACTTTACAATGGATAAAGAAAGAGGAAAGTTCTGATACTTATACAAATATTGATGGTGAAACAGCTTCAACTTTTACACCAAATCAAGTTGGAACTTACGCCGTCCGCGGTACTATAACTTGCACAGGGGCAGTTTACCAATCCTCTGATGTTAGACTTAGCATTTGTCCAAAAGATTTTGATAGTGATGGTATTATTGACAACATTGACCTAGATAATGATAACGATGGAATACTTAACACAATTGAATCAGGTGGTAAAGGTATTTTTGACTTGTCAGATCTGGAAAATCCATCTTTTTCTCTTGCAAGTGGTGAAACTAATACAGTATCAATAACTGGCACACTTAATAAAGAAAGTTCAGCTGATCCTGATGCAAATTCATTGTCAGCAACTGCGACTGGAATTTTTGAATCCAAATTACTTGGGGCTGAAAGTGAAACAAATACTTACACCATTAATGTAACTTCCAAAGATTCTCAAAATCAAGACGAATTTTTATTTTTTCATGCAACATCAGATCCCAAAGTAGCCCATAATATTATAGATGGTGAAAGTTTTATATACAGAGTTTTTCCTAGTGATAAAAACATTACAGTTTGGGATCCTGATGACAGAATACTAATTGATACAAATCTTGATGGAAAATATGAAACCAACATATTGTCTTGGACCGCGGGTGAAATTCATTTTAAAATTAATCCAAACCCAAATGGAACAACCCCTTATGAATTTTTTGCATCACAATGCAGGTCACTAACGTTTGTTCACAGAAATATAAATAAAGATTCTTCATCCTCCTACTCTGGCTTCATTGAAACCATTAACTACAACTTAAATACAGATTCTGACTCCTCATTCAAATACGATTATCTAGATTTGGACAGCGATGATGATACATGTAACGATCTTTCAGAAGCTGGTTTTGGGGATAAAGACCCGGACGGAGATGGAATTATGGGTGAGGGTCAACCTACATATGATAATGGAAAAATTGATTCCAGAGGAAAATACAAAGATCACTCCTACCCTGATCCTATTAAAGATACTGACGGCTTACTTTACCTATTTCAAAAATCTGGCACCCCAGTTTCAATAACAAAACAACCTGTAAGCGTAATCGAATGTGAAGACAAAAGCGTAGAATTTGACGTATTATCTTCAAATCCAACACCTAGTAATGCCACAGTATCCTACAATTGGCAAATTTTTAATTCATCCTCAAACTCATGGTCCAATTTAAGTGATGACATCACTTACTCTGGAACAACGACAAATAAATTGAGTATCGCAGGAATCAACAATTCCATGACGGGAAATAAGTTTCGGGTAAAAATCTCAACAAGTGAATTTCTTTGTGGTGTAAATTCTGATGAAGTTACCCTTGACGTGGTTAATACACCTAAGAAGCCCAACGTTCCACCAGTTCAAATTTATTGTTTTGATCCAAACAACCAACCGAAAGTATCACAACTTATAATCACCGAACCAGATTCGACGTTAACAGTTAAATGGTTTGATAGTGAAACAGGGGGATCTGAGATAGATCCCAATACTGAACTTATACATGATAAAAAATACTACGCAGAGGTTACTAATTCTTTAGGATGCTCAAGTGCTGCGAGGACTGAAACAAAAGCATTCATATCAAACCCTTCTTTAAGTGCTACTAATGATGCTTTATGCATAAATGAATCTACAACAATTTCAGTAACCGGAATCCCTCAAACTGCTCAGGATTTTATTGACGATCATCCAGAGCTACAACTTTTTTTGACATATGGAGGTTCAAACTATTTCTTGAAAGAGGAAGCAATGCCATGGGAAGATGCTTACAATTTAATACAGAGTTTCGGAGCTGGTGCATCCATGTATCAAATCAATTCAAAAGAAGAAGAAGATGCGGTTTATGATGAATTAAGCAAAAAAGGTTGGGCCAATGCAGGCACCAATCCAAACAATCATTTTTGGCTAGGTTTAAAACAATACAACACCGCAGAGTTAAATCCAAATAACAAAAGAGATGAGGGTTGGTATTGGCTGGATGGTCGTCCATTGACTAATGAACTAGCAAATTGGGCACCTGGAGAACCTAACGACTGTTGCAATACAAATAATGTTGAGGATGGTGAAGAAGATTATGGTCAATTTGATTTCGGAGGCGTTGCAAAAAAGTGGAATGACATGCAAAATGTACAAGCAAGTGGAAATTCGTGGCCTCTTTTTGAATTCAACGGAACCACTTCAGTCAAATGGGGTGAGTATACAAATGATGAAAAAACCCAATTTACTTTATTTGATGAAAGTTCAAGTAGCTTGACTGTTAATCCGATTAAAACAACAACCTATTTCTTGGAGGTAACAATTGACCAAGTAGTATGTAGAACTGAATACACCATAGTGGTTAATCCTGAACCTTTGTCAATTCCAGTAAATGACATGGTTTTCTGTGATGACAGTAGCGATGGAGATGATACAAATGGTATAATTCAGTCAATTAATTTTGAAAGCCTCACAGAATCAATTTTGGGTGAAACTCAACCAAAAAGTGATTTTACTGTAACTTATCATTTATCACAAGCTGATGCTGATGATATGTTAAGTAACGGTCTCATATCGCCTTACACCAACTCTGTTGCGGGAGGTGAAAAGATTTTTGTTAGAGTTAAAAACAATGCTACCAATTGTATAAAAACAGATAACTCATTTAATGTTGTCATCAATCCACTTCCAAAAGCTGAAGTTGCCAATAACATAATTAAATGTGATGACAATTCAGTTGGAGATGATAAAGATGGCTTTATTTCAACATTTGATTTAAGTTCTCAAACCGCAACAATTCTAGGCAGCCAAGATCCAAATCTTTTTGAAGTTTCATATCACCTAAGTCAAAGCGATGCTGATGATGTTAGCAAAAATGGGCTTACTTCACCACACACCAATGTTAATGTAAATGGTGATAAGATATTTGTTCGAGTTCTCAATAAAAACACAGGTTGCTTTAGGTCAACTACATCTTTTGAAACAAAAGTAGCTACACTTCCTGTAATTAAGAATCCAGTTGTAAAAATAGAACAATGTGATGACGATGATAATAATGATGGAGTATCGATTCACAACCTCACTGAATCTCAACTAATAATTTCTGATGATTACCAAAATGAAACTTTTGAATATTACACATCATCTGATTTTAATATTAATTCAAAAATATCGGATCCAACCAAATTTGAAAATGATCCTTTTAGTGATTCTGTTTATGTTAAAATTATCACTCCTAATAACTGTTTTAGGACCTCACAAATAGACATTACGGTTGGAGCTAGTGAAATTTCAAAAACATTTATGAAAGACAACAACACATTCTATGCTCTTTGTGATGATTCTCCTGCACTTAATCAAGATGGTATCGCAACCTTCACTAAAGATGTCTTAAATGAGGTCAAACAAAAATTAATTGCATCAAATGCTAAATTTGCTGCTCAAAACATCAGAGTGACTTTACATACGAAATCTGAAGATGCTCTGACAGGTCAAAACCCAATTGACACTGATGTGGATTTCACTAATGTTACACCCACTACTCAACCCATTTGGGCTAGAATTGTCAACAT
>CABZAE010000006.1 GCA_902523635.1 uncultured Bacteroidota bacterium
AATTTCATAATATAGTTTTAAAATTTTTTTCTCTCACTTTTTTATTATAATTACTTTGTATTAAATATAATAATTTAGTAAATAAATAATGTACTTTTCATTAATTGAAATTTTTGAGATTTTTTCATCCATATCATTCATAGTTTATGGCTATCTATCATTTTATTCTGAACGAATGAAAAATGAGTTTTTAAGATGGGGGATTTCAAAATTCAGAGTAATTGTGGGAATATCGCAATTCACAGGGGGTGCTGGTTTATTAATTGGGTTTTCAATACCTTTTTTTACATTTATATCCTCATTAGGTCTGTCAATTTTAATGCTAATCGGATTTATTTTAAGAATTTATGTAAAAGATGGACTTTTAAAATCTTTGCCTGCATTATCTTATTTAGTTATTAACTTATTTATCCTCCAGGATTCTTACTACATGATTTTATGAAAAAGACAATAGCTGTAGCTGGAGCAACAGGTTTCATTGGAAAATGGTTTATTAAAAATTATAAAACCGATTTTAATATTATTGGACTTAGTAGAAATTCAATTAGTAAGGACCATAAGTGTGATATTGAATGGAGACAAGTGGATCTTTATTCGATTTCTAGTACAACCAAAGCACTTAAAAATGTAGATATTGGAATTTATTTGGTTCATTCCATGCAACCTTCAACAAGAATGAACCAAGGAAGTTTTGAAGATACCGATATACTGCTAGCTGACAATTTTTCAAGGGCTGCAATGGATTGTAAATTAAAACAAATTATATATGTTGGGGGAATTCTTCCGAAAGACAAATACCGAATGTCTAAACACTTAAATTCTAGATTTGAAGTTGAGAAAACTCTGGGGAGTAGAAAAACTCCACTTACTTCGATAAGAGCAGGCATTATTATTGGACCGGACGGATCATCATTTAAAATAGTACAAAAACTAGTTGAAAACTTACCAATTATGGCTTGTCCTAATTGGACTAAATCTCTTAATCAACCATTGGATATTTTAGACGCATTAAAAGTTATTAAATGGTCCATTGATAATAAAGAGGCTTACAACCAATCATTTGAAATTGGAGGAAACGAAGTAATTACCTATATGGATTTATTAAAATTGACTGCTAAGAAAATGAATAAAAAAAGGTTCATTTTTTCCTTTTCATTTATTACTGTTGGACTTTCAAAACTTTGGGTTAGTTTAGTAACTGGTACTAGTCAAAACTTTATTTCTCCTCTGGTTGAAAGCTTGAAACATAAGATGACACTCAGTGAATCAAATAGATTCAAGCTCAATAATTCTTTCATGAGCATTGATGAAAGTTTAGAGAAAGCCATAAGACCTAAATTTACACTTCCACAAAACCCAAAGTTTGAACCTAGATCTATAGAGAAAAATACTGTCAGAAGTGTTCAGAGAATTGCCAACCCAAGTAAAAAAACTGCAGAATTTTTTGCAAGAATATACCCCATTTGGCTTACAAAAAGGTTTGCAAGTATTATTAAGGCAAATTTTGATGGTAAATATGTCAGATTTTTTCTATTTGGATTCTTGCTTTTAGAGCTCAAAGTAATAAAATCGAGAAGTGATAAAAGTAGACAACTTTTTTTTATTTCTGGTGGAATTTTGGTTAAAAGGAAAGATCTTGGATGGCTAGAATTTAGATCAGTACTTGATGATCGCTACTTAATAGCTGCCATTCATGAATATGTTCCCAAACTACCATGGTTAGTATACAAATACACTCAAGCTAAAGTACATTTGATTGTTATGAAACAATTCGAAAAATTCCTTCAAACTATTCCAAAAAAACAATACAAAAAGTAAACTACTTTCACTAGAAAGATTTTATCAGCGGTCTTTTAAGTTTATTCCAATACAAAAGTGAAATCACTAAAGTCAACGAAAAGTATATTAGCATAATGCTTGTTGAAAATGGATATGTATCAAATAAAAATTGATTTGGTTGAACAACCAAAAAAATCAAACACAAAAAAGACCTTACAAATTCAAATTTAGGCGCCCAATCGTATAAATCTAAAAAAGAAGTAAAACCAAAAATGGAAATAAATATTAAAATTCCGAAGTAGAGTTTAAAATCAATATCAAGAAGTGAGAAATTATTTAAGAGAAAAAAAACTAAAAAATTTATAGAGATAAATTGAAAAGCCGCTATTATTTTCAAATTGATTGAATAATATAATTTGTATTTTTTTCTATTGTTTATGTCTTTAGTAACGAATCTTGGGTATTTATCCTTCACATCGTCAGGTCTCCAACCAGTTGGCATAAACCATAGTCTAAATTTATCTTTGAGTCTCTTGGTATGGTAAGCATCCAAAAAAAGGTGATAAGCATGTTGAAAGTTAATAAAAATTGGGTTCCATGTACTAACAGGTTTCAAAACCCCATATACAGGTGGTTCACTTTCCAATTCCTCCTGAAATGTTCCAAACATTCTATCCCATATACAGAAAATTGCCGAGAGGTTTTTATCAATGTAAATAGGATTTATTGCATGATGAACTCTGTGTTGCGACGGAGTAACAATGATATATTCCAACCAACCCAATTTCCCTATGTGCCTGGTGTGGTACCAAAATTGTGCGAATAAATGCAAAGGAGCTAAAATTGCAATTACTTTTTGGGGGATTCCTAAAATTGCTGCAGGTATGAGAAAAAGAGCTCCAAAACCAATCCAAGCAGATATACTCTGTCTCAATGCACAGGCCATATTAAATTCTTCACTGCTATGGTGAATAACATGCCTATTCCAAAAAATATTTACACTATGATTTAACCTATGGTTCCAGTAACTCGCAAAATCGATACACACAAAAGCTACAACATATAATAAAAAACTAGCCTCAATTTCCATTATGGATATTTTTTCCATAATATATGGATATGAAATAATTACTAGTACTAAGCCAAGTGAATCTTTCAAAATATTAGTCATTCCTGAACTAAGGCTAGAAATAGTGTCCATAAAAGTATAAGTTTGATGTTTTTTATAATGACCATATAAAATCTCTACAGCCATCATTATCATAAATATAGGAATAGCCCAGAGCAAGATTGATGCATATGTGTCCATATTAAATTTTGTTTAAACTGAAAAATTAAAATTAAAAATATTTTTTATTTAATCATGGTTTCAAAAGAAATTCCAGAATTTGGTCTAATCTTTTATTCCATGATCTGCCATTATGTTTTTCACCTGGATATCTGATATTTTTAAAGTTTGTATAGTCGTAACCATTTTCATTAAATATAGAATTAACATTATCTGCATACTCCACATAATAACTATCCAAATCACCCTCGGCATCTCCATAGTCAAACCAAAACTTATGTGTTTTTGAATTAGGAACATTATCTTTCATGTAATCAAAAATTGATAGGGGAACTCTTTTGTCGTAAACACCATCAATATTTCTACCAACCCCTAACCAATGAGTCGATATGCATGCAGCTCTTGAAAAAATTTCTGGATATTCAAATGCAGCATACATAGAAATTAGTCCACCCATGCTCGAGCCTGCTATATAAGTTTCTTCAGGATGTTTATAAACAGCAAACTCCTTATCTATAAGTGGCTTTAATTCTTTTACTATAAATTTCAAGTACTCATCTGAAAACAAATCAATTTCAAATCTATTCCTTTCATAAAGAATGTTTAAGGAGTCCTTAAAATTTTCATTAAGATAATCATATGATTTTTTTGGAAAATACTCATTCCATCTAGTCATTCCAGTATTATATATACCAACTATTATAAAATCTTTTACTTTCTTTTGATTCAGAATTTTTGTTGCAACTTCATCCACTTTCCATTTGGATCCAAACAGACCAGGTGAAGTTTGTTTACCGAACAAAGCACCTCCGTCGTGCATGTATATTACAGAATATTTTTTATTATCATTATAATTACTAGGTACCCAAATATCAATATTTCTCTTCGCAACATAACTAGATGGGAAATCTTTTATTCTATACATCTCACCTCCATATAAGGACATCTCCTCCTCTTCTAGTTTATTAATAACTTGAGAGTTTAGATTAAATAATAGTAACAAAAACAAAATATTTGTAATATGTGGTTTCATAATTTTTTAATCAAATTTAAACACTTAAAATTTAACATATAGTTTTATATTTGTTATAAATTGAAAGATTGGGTCGCGTAGCTCAGCTGGATAGAGCATCTGCCTTCTAAGCAGACGGTCAAAGGTTCGAATCCTTTCGCGATCACAGAATTAACCCCAATTTTTTTGGGGTTTAATTTTTCATTTTAACATGTGTTCTTAGAATTCTTTTTTTCTCCTCTTTCACCTTTTTTTCCCCCATATGTCCCCATATTTTTTCTCTTGCTAATTTTGAAGACTGTTGAAGGTCAACTATCGGATTGGGATAATCTTTACCTAACTTAAAATTTAAAAACTTTAATTCCATTTCTGGAATTTTCCATGGTTCATGAATATACTTTTTGGGTAAAACTTTCAACTCGGGAACCCACATTTTTATAAACTCCCCATCAGGGTCATGGTCAATTGAGTTTTTAACAGGATTGTATATTCTAATAGTATTAATACCTGTTGTACCAGCTTGCATTTGCAATTGAGGAAAATGAATTCCAGGTTCATAATCCAAAAACTGTCTTGCTAAAAAATTAGAGCAATCGCGCCAGTCTTGATCTAAATTATGGACAAAAAAAGACACAATCATTGCCCTCATTCTAAAATTTATCCAGCCTGTTTTCCTTAGTGCTCTAACGCAAGCATCAACAAGGGGAAAACCTGTTTGGCCATCTTTCCAAGCTCTAATAAATTTTTCATTTTTAGTTCTCTCAAGAGTATTAAATCCTTTATTTATGTTCTGGGATTCATAAGAACAATCAACTTCAAACTTTTGTATAAAATGACAATGCCAATGTAATCTAGAAATCATAGCATTAATTGGTCTGGAATAAATTTTTTTATTTGGGTGGTTATTTAAATAATGAAGAACTTGTCTAATTGATAAATTTCCCCAAGCTAGATAAACAGACAGTCGGCTTGACGAAAAACGACTTTTCTTAGGCTTCGATATGTGAAATGAGTAATTTTTACAACGTTTGTCCATAAATGATTTTAAATACTTAACTGCATTGGTTTCTCCCCCAGGTTGAAATAAATCACTTTTGTTTGAAATTTCTATTTTTAAATTGTCGCTTAAAGGAAAAGGATTTTTGAATTCCAATTTCCTTTGTTTAGTTAAATTATTTTCAAAACATTTTTTTTTCATCTGTTTTTCCCACATGTCACTCCAACCATCTCTGTTTTTAATTCCCCTAACAATCCCATCTCTTTGAAACTCAATCCATTTTATTCCAATTTCTTTCATTAATTTACCAACTTCACGATCACGTTTCCATGTTAACTCAGTTCCAGTTTCTTGATAACTAAAAATATTTTTGATACAAAATTTTTTGACTAGGAACTTGAAAATATCTATGCTTTGACCATAAAAAATATTGACTTCCTTATTAAACTTTTCTAATTTTTTATTTGCATCTTGAATGGATTGATAAACAAAAGATAAGTGTCTTATACTTGAATCTGGCTTATTTATTATGTTTTCATCATATATGTATATAATTAGAAAAGGATTATCATCAATTTCTGCTTTATGTAATGGTTCATGATCAAGAGTTCTAATATCTCTTTTCATCCAAACCAGATTAATCTTTTCTTTATTCACGTTTGTAATTTATGAATTCATAAAATTTGAAATCAAATTATGGAAGTGATGTACTCCTTGTTCCTTTGTCGGAGAAAAACGACCAGCTTTATAAAAAGATGATCTCAGTCCCATGTGGACATTTTCAACAACAAACTCGTCTTCTAATTCAACCTTGTCCAACTGGTTTCCAGCTCCCCTGTTCAATTTGGATTTATCAAAAACATATGATCTAAAAGAAACTCTTGTCAATGAATCGTTGACAGGTCTTACTAAATTTATTGATAAACCCCAAGGATAGAAATTGAACATCATGTTAGGAAATACCCAATAGTAGTAAGCAGCAATATTTTTACCAAAATCTATGTGATCAGTTGGAAGATCAAAAACTTCGGAGTCATCCTCACTATAACCAATTTGCAAATTACAAAACTCATAAACCTCCGTAGTATAGTTTTGGTAATCCAAAATCTCATTTAGATCTTTATGAACAAATGGAATATGAAACCCCTCTAGATAATTGTCACAATAAAGTGCCCAATGTGCTTTGATTTCATACTCTTTGGATAAAGTTTTATCAAATTTAAATCTTTCAATAGGCATGAAACCGATTCTTTCACTCATTTTATCAATCACATTTTGAAAATCAAAGCTTGGGTTCAGGCCAATAAAAATTAATTTTCCCCATTTTGTTATTGGAAATTTATGCAAATTATCACATGCACCTGGAAAATCCTTTGCTTCATTAAATTCAGGCATAAATTGATATTTGCCGTCCATATTGAATTTTCTACCATGGTACATACAAACTAATTTTTTTTGTTTAGCTGGTTCATGCACAACGATATTACCACGGTGAGTACATACGTTTGTCAAACAATGTATTTTGTTATCTTTTGTTCTTGTTACAACAACTGGTTCAGATAAATAGTCTTCTAAAACTATTAATGGATAAACACAATTTTTTTCAGGAACCATTTCTGTGTCTCCCACCCATTGCCATGATTTTAAGAAAATTTTTGATTTTATTTTCTCAAAAACAATTGGGTCTCTGTAAAAAGAGGCTGGTAAGGTATGTGCCTTTGAAATATCAGGATCAATATAATATTTATCTTTATTAATCATTTTTAATGTTTGGTGAAAATAAATTTTTATTGTGACTCAACAAAATGAAAAAATTGGATTAGTGGCAACAACATCTCTTGTTGTTGGAAACATGATAGGTGCTGGAATATATGTACTTCCTGCTAGTCTGGGGAAATTTGGTAGCATAAGTATTTTAGGGTGGTTATTAACTGCTGCAGGTTCTATAATACTTGCTTCAATTTTTAGTAATTTTAGTAAACTGTTAAAAGGAAAAAATGGTGGTCCCTATCTATACTCCAAAATAGTTTTTGGAGATTTTATTGGATTTTTAGTCGGTTGGGGATACTGGATATCGTGTTGGGTAAATAACGCGGCTATAGCAGTCGCAATTGTGAGTGCACTAAGTTTTTTTGTCCCAGAACTCGTTACCAACCCCATTTTGGCAGTTTCGACTGGTTTGTTTTTCATATGGCTATTTACTTTTACCACATCAAGAGGAATTAAATCATCAGGAAATATTCAAATTTTAACTACAATCGCCAAAATAATTCCTCTATTATTCGTTATTATATATGGGATATTTTTTTTTGATCTTGCCGTTTTTCCTTCTTTCAACATTACAAATCAGTCCAATATTGAAATTCTCCCAATAGTATGTGTAATGACTCTATATGCATTTTTGGGAATAGAAAGTGCAAGTATTCCAGCAGGTAATGTCAGTAAAGCAGAAAAAACCATCCCATTTGCAACAATGTTTGGAACACTGATTTCGACTTTAATCTATGTCTTTGGTACCATAATTCTTTTTGGGATATTGCCAAGCGAAACTCTGATTAATTCTCCTGCACCTTTTGCAGAAGCTGGAAAGTTAATGGGTGGGAACTTCGTGGGTTACTTAGTGTCAGCAGGTGCAGCAGTTTCAGCAATAGGAGCTTTGAATGGTTGGATATTGATTACCAGTTATATGCCTATGACAATTTCAAATGATAAACTTTTTCCAAAAATATTTGAGAAAAAAAATAAAAAAGGTTTTCCTATTGTCAGTCTAATTTTGGGAAGTATTTTAAGTTCAGTTGTAATGACCATGAATTTCAATGATGGTTTAGTCAACAAATTTGAATTTTTAATATTACTAACAACTCTTTCCACGTTGATTCCATATTTTTTTGTGAGTGTTTCTTTTGTAATATATCATCTAAATAAAAAATTTAAATACCATTCACTATTTATTGGACTTTTGGCTACATTATATTCAGTCTGGGCAGTGTTTGGTTCGGGAATAGATTCAATTTATTATGGTACAATATTATTATTGCTCGGTGTACCAATTTACTTTTACATGAAATTAAAAAAGCCCTAAAAAGAGCTTTTTTAATAATATAGTTAACACCTGTTATTTTGGATCTTGATAATCATAATAACCTTCAACTGGAATCATTAAGTGTGCATAATCAGTTCCAGCAAACATAACATAAGGTGCACCAGAATTAAAATCTGTGGTTTGTCCGTCAAGAGTGCTTGGATCTTTGGGCATCAACATCAAATGTGCTCCCGATTCAATCCATGCCCCTTCAACTGAGTCTTCTTTGTTTAAAACACCTGCCTTTGTATTATCCTCACCCATATCTCCATGAAGCATCCATGCCCAACCATCACTTTCCATAGTTGTCTTTGGTTTTACTCCAGCAAAATAAGCAGAAACCCATGCGAAAGATTGAGCATCCCCAACCATTGGCATAGCTTCGTGAGCATCTTTCCATCCATTTTCAGGGTCTGCAGGTCCTCTTGGATTAGCAGCCATGGCTGTCCAACCATTTGTACCTTCTCTCAAAACAATTTGATTTCCATCTGCATCCATATCAACAACTGTACAATTAGCAGCAATAAAGGATGGAGCAGCGGTACTGTACGCCCATATTTTCCACTCTGTTGAGGTATGTGGAGCGTCAGGTTCAACATTATAATTTTCAAGATTAGGAATTGTAGGAATAGGATCTTGGTAATCATAATAACCTTCTGTTGGGATCATAAGGTGAGCATAATCTGTTCCCTCAAACATAACATAAGGGGCACCCGTATTGAAATCAGTCGTTTGGCCTTCTAAAGTACTGGTGTCTTTCGGCATCAACATAAGATGTGGTCCTGATTCTATCCATAAACCATCAGGTGTGTTTGCCTTATCGCCCTCTGAATAAGGTCTAAAGTTATCAACCCCTAGATCTCCATGTAACATCCAAATCCATCCATCACCATTCATCTCTGGCTTAGTTTTGTTCATATAAGCGTCCATCCAATTGAATGACTCTGCATCTCCAACCATTGGAATCGCTTCATGTCTATCTTCATATCCATTGTCAGGGTCAGCTGGTCCTGCCATATTTCCTGACATAGCAGTCCATCCATTAGTTCCTTCACGAAGGACTGTTCCATCAACATCAACAACGGTGCAATTGGCTGCAATAAAAGAAGGTGCAGCTGAGCTATATGCCCAAATTTTCCACTCCACAGAGGTGTGTGATCCTTCAGGTTCGCCATCAACACCAACAGCTTTTGGTTTTGGTACAGTTGTGTTACAACTCAAAAACAAAGCTGAAACGAATAGAATAATAATATTTTTCATTTTTTAGTTTTTATTTTAAAATTAGGAAGATTAATTTGACTTAAGTTTCATGTTAGGATCATATTGACAACAAAGTGGTAGTTCGTCGTAATTGTCCATGTTGTGTTCCACAAGCTCAGTACCATATCCAGAGTTGGCTATTGCCTTGTGAATTGAAATTAACTCTACGACTTGTGGGTCATAAACTAGACTAATTTGCTTAGATTGTCCATTCCAATCAGCACTTAATACACCATCTAGTGATAAAGCAGCAGTTTCAATCGTTTTTTTACACATGCCACAATTCCCTTTTACTCCAAAGGATGTTTGGTTACCCATTAGTTCAACTATTTTCTCAGGACTTGGAATAGCTGTACTTTGTGTAAATGACTTGTCATTAATAGTCCATAGGAGTAAGACTGTTAAACCGGATGTAATTAGCACTACTAATAATGTTTTTGATTTTTTCATTTTAATGTGGTGTATTTGTTTTATAGAAGCAACATTCAGGCAAGCTGTTATAAACCGTTTCAGGGGCTTTGTGTTTTTCAGTATCGTGACCTAAAGCGGCAATTTGTTTCTGGATTGAATCCAAATTGATTTTGTTCGAATTATAAATTATAGATAGGTTGTTAGATGCTAAATCCCAATTGGCATACTTAACACCCTTAATCTTAACTGATCCAATATCAATTCTCTTTTTACACATATCACAAACACCATTGACAATAAATGTTGCTTTTTTATTCTTATCTCCAGAATCCTGACTAAATCCAAAAGAAAAGAATAAAAGAAAAAATATAGAGATATATTTCACAATTCAAAGTTACAATTTTAATCTTATTCCAGCATAAATCAATGGAGCATTTATGGGTGCATAAATTAAAGTTCCATCAAAACTTGTTGAAAACGGATTTTCTGAACTCAAAATTGGAGTTTTTTGAGTATAGTTTCCTAAGTTTTCACCCCCTAAATAAATTTCAAATTTTTCAGAAAAAACTCGTGTAACTTGGGAATTAAATAGTGAATATGATGGACTCATTCCTAATAAATTAGATAAACCACTATGCTCTGGTAATCTCTGTTTACCAACATTGTTTAAGGTAAAATCAAATTTCCAAAATGCCCCTTTTTCGTTTGCATCAGAGGAATAGTCTAGATTTATAAAAAATCTATTTTTTGGAGTTAACGGATTCTGTTTTAATCCAGAATTATATTGTTTGTTCACCTGATAATTCTTGTAGGCAGTTTTCATTTTGATTTTTCTGGTTAACTGGTAGTCGATTTCTAATTGAAAACTCCTTGCATAACTTTTTCCGTTTAGGTTGTAAAAACTCAATTCACCTTCTGTTTCCCAATCAACCACAATTTGATTTTCGAAATCAGTAACATAGTAATCAAATGTCACATCACCATCATTTCCATTCATATTAAAACCTTGACGAAAACTTAAACCATAATTCCATGCTTTCTCAGGATCTAGTCCGTAAAATCTACCATTATTATTAATTATATTGATTTTCCTTCCAGTTGAAAAAATTTCTTGATTTTCTGCATAAATATTAGAAGGTTTTCTACCAGAACCAACAGAAAATCTCATAACAGTTTTTTCCTTAGGTTGATATCTCAAATGAAGCCTAGGAGTAAAAAAAGATCCCAAATTGTTATGTATGTCATATCGCAAACCAGCAGTAAAGCTGAAATTTGTGGTGTTATCATAACTGTATTCAAAATAACCTCCAACTGACCTGTCAATTCTTTCTGTTTTGTTTTTATCTATATCTATAAGCTCTTCGTAATCATCATAAGTCAAATTAATACCTGTTTTAATCTTATTCATTGTATTTCCTATGATCGAATTATAAATTAGATTTGAATATAAACTTCTGTGTATAACATTGTAGTTCCTAATTCCAAAAAAAGAATTTTGATCATGATCGGAGTACGCCATTTGGAAGCCCAAAGATTGATACGGAATGTTTGGGTTGACATAACCTAGCTTGAAACTGGCATCCAATCTTTCGGTTTTCACTTCACTTAACCAAAGTTTATTTAACAAACTGTTGGTATCAAACTTTTCACCACCCTTTTTTTCATTTTTCATAAACTTAATACCAAAAAAACCAACCAGACCCCTTTCCAGATCTGTTAATTGCCACCTGTTAAATATATTGTATCCCTCAACAAGTGGAGTATCCAAAAAACCATCATTATTTTTATCGTGTTTTTCATTTCTATGATCAGCGTGAATAAATAATCCAGTACTCAATTTTTCATTTAGTATTCTATTTAAGTGAAAATTCAACTCATTTCTACCCATGTTATTTCTAAAAACATTAATGAAGGTAGGAACATCACTAATTGGTTTATTTAATTCTATATTTACCTGCCCAGAAATACTTTCAAATCCATTAACCACACTTCCAACTCCCTTAGTTACCTGCATACTTTCAACCCACGTTCCAGGGATGAATGATAAACCAAAAACTTGAGACGCACCCCTCACCATAGGGATGTTTTCTTCGGTTATTAGAAGGTATGGACTTTCTAGACCAAGCATCCTAACTTCCTTTACTCCAGTTATTGCGTTTGAGAAACTAACATCAATTGATGGGTTTGTCTCAAAACTTTCTGAAACGTTACAACAAGCAGCCTTGAGTAATTCATCACTTGAAACACTTACAATATTCATGGTTTTAAAATATGATTTCTGAATTGTATTTTTTCTCTTCATCACAACAACTTCATCTAACTCATCCGATTGTTCAGTTAGAAAATGATCATAATTGTATAAATCAACAATCTCAACAAGATCCTCTTTGTATCCTAATATTTTAATCACTAGGTCTTTTGATTCATTTGAAATTGGTATGGAATAACTTCCATCATCGTCTGAAACAACTCCTACAGTTGTGCCTTTCCAAAATATGTTAACTCCACCAATGCCTTGATAACTTCCATCATCCGAGGGTATGTAAACTTTTCCATTTAGCATTTCTTGACCAGTTGAAATGAAGCAAAAGAAAAAAATTAAAAATGATAATTTAATTTTCACTAAATAAATATTTTTTAGACCGATTAATTGAATTAAGCCTTATATCTTCCCAAAACATATTAATATCTGCTTTATGGTAATCTCTCACGGTGGATACTGCTATTTTTTTTAATAAATCCATTTTAGGGATATTAACATAAACAGCCTTATCCATATTTTCAATTTTAACAGACTTTGGATAAACTTTAGAGTTTAAATAAAGAAACCCTTTATGAGAGGAAAACTTTGATTTTTTTTCTAAGTTCCAAGTTATTGGATTAATACAAAGTGCATCATCGAGATAATCAAAAGGAACAGTAAATGACGTGTTTTGGGTTTTTCTTTTTGACATTTTCCTATGAGTATTCCAGGTTACGAATCCACCTGTTTCGTCTTTATCAGTCATCAATTTTAGGTTTTTAAAATCCTGATCTGTAATCTTAGTTCCTATTAGATAAGCTGCTATGAGTTTTTTCTGTAAAGGTTTTTCATCAAAGAAATCTTGTAAAATTCTTTTTGCATGGCCAGCTCCTTGACTATGGCTAGCTATTATTATGGGTTTATCAGAATTATACTTTTCTAAAAAAGTTATAAAAGCATTTTTGACATCTTGATAAGCAATTTCAAAAGCTTGTTTTCCACCATTTTCCCAATAAATATCTTCAAAGACTCTCAAATGAGCCTGTCTGTATAGTGGGGCATATAAATCACCAACAGAATACCACGCAGATGACTGATACTTTATAGTTGAGCCAAGAACATAATCACGAATTTTGGGATCAAAAATATCGGCATTCCATGATTGATCATTCTTATCTGAATGCATAGTTGGATAAATAAAAAAGACATCTACAGGGAGCTTTTCTTTATTGTTTTCAAAATCCGAAAATTCAGAAACTTGAATTTCTGGGTGGACGGCCCAGCTGTTCAAATTTTGATAATCCGGCTCTTTGGGTGGCTTAACACTTTCAAAATTAGTAGTCTTGTATTCAACTAATTTTTTGGACTCCGAAAGTAAACCACAAGAGTTTAGAGATATTAGTAATATTATAATAAGAGCTCTGAACATGAAGAAGTAAATTTCTAATCTATTCAAGAATAACAGTCCTCTCGGACGGATTAAACGGAGTTTCAATTAAAACTCCGTCATTATTAACTAATTCAAGTTTTATAGAAATCTCTCCCAAGGGCAATCCCTCAATGTAATAAGGAGTCCACTCATCAATCAAAAAAACAACATCGTTGATTGTAGCTTTTACTTTGTTCCCTGTAGGTGAAATATCAGTGTTGACTAAATAAAAATCAAGAAGTAATTTTTTAGTGTCATTACCCTTGTAAGTACCCTTTGGTCTACTGTAAAATAAAAACTCATTAGTCAGATCATAGCTTTGATTTTCTCCAAACTGTGTTAAGAAATAAGCATTTGGATTTTTTACAGATTCATGATAAGATCTAGATAAAAAAGCCAATACCACATCACCATCATTCACATCAGCAGAAAAGTCCTGATTATAATGCGCAAAATAAGGTCCGTTGTTGACTATAAAATGAATATGTTGACCTTTGGCAGAATTTGCGAGATCATTGTTCATGTTGTTTATTGTTTGGGCTCCTAATTCATAATTCTCAATTTCAAAGAAAAAAGAATAAATACTATCATTTTTAATAGCATTAACTGAGGATATTTTTGAGTTTTCGTATTTGGGAGAACCTTCTAATTTTGTGATTGTTATATTTTCTGAACTTCCACAGGAAATAAAAATACAAGAAATTAAAAGGACATAAATTTTATTTAAATTCATTAACATAAGTTTAATTTTAATCTACAAATTTAATAATATCTTAGTCACCATTCTCTATTTTTATTTGTTTCTTCCATTTGATTAATTTCCTCTTGTGATAAAACTTTCAAAAAGGATGGATGTTGTTCAATTGCATATTCAATTTTTTCAACAATACTTTCAATAGATTCATTTTCATAATCAATTTCTAATGGCTCCTTAATTTCCATGGACTGCAAAATATTTTTTTTTCTGATTCTGATACCTTTTTTATCAAAAGATCTTCTAAATCCATCAATTACAATTGGAATTACAATCGGTTTATACTTTTTTATTATATGTGCTGTTCCTCTTCTAATCGGTTTAAAAGGTGTGGTTGTCCCCTGAGGGAATGTGATTACCCAACCATCATTCAATGCAATTCCTATTTTACTTACATCGCTCATTTTCACTTGTCTATTAACATCCTCACCTTTTGATCTCCAAGTACGGTCAATCGGAACGGAACCAACATATGCTAATATCTTTGGAAATAAACCGTCATTCATTGTTTCTTTTGCAGCTATGTAATAGATGTTTAATTTGGGTTTCCATAAATACATCAAATTTTTAATTGAATCATCTCTTCCACTCAAACTGGCGTTGAATACATGAAACATGGCAACAACATCTGCGAAATAGGTTTGATGATTGGATACAAACAATACATTAGAATCTGGAAGAGACCTAATAATATCTGATCCTTCAATATTAAGCTGATTAAAACCCTTAAATCTTTGATGTGAAAGTACACCTAGAATTCTAATTAACCACTTTTTTATCAATAAAATATGACCAAAGGGATTTCTTTTAAAAAATTTCAAGTAATAGTATTTGTTGTAAAAGTATTAAGAATTAACCACTTCTTTAAACAATGAGATGAATTCATTAATAATCATTGCTGTAGCTCCCCAAACAATTTTGTTTTGAATTTTAAAACATGGAACAATTTTTATTTGATCATTAGCTCTCACCTCTGCTTTTATAATTGGCATGACCATTAATTCCTCAATTGATATTTTATATATTTCTGCAACCTCCTTTAGAGAGGGTCTAAAATTTGGTAATTTATTGTAATAACAAACAAATGGTTTCACCACAAAGTTACTCGGGGGTATATAAATGTCTGTTAACTCCTCAACCATAACAATGTGATCCTTAATCAAACCCAACTCCTCTACAGTTTCTCTAATCGCAGTTTCTTTTAAATGAATATCTTGATTCTCAAATTTTCCGCCTGGCAACCCAATCTGATTCGAGTGAACACCCTTATATTGTTTACGCAGTATCAAAACCATTCTTGCCTGATTGTCTATATCTTTATAAAACAACAAAGAAACTGCTGCTTTAAGTGGATTTGTTGGTATGTAACCATCCAAAATCTGCTTTATCCTTTCGGGTGGTGCCATTTGTAAAAACGAATTGATCCCTGGCAGTTCATAGTGTTTGAATTTTGAAATTATTTTTTTGAACTTTGAAAAATGCATTTAAATGGTTACTTAGTGATGTTTTTGCTAATAATATCCTTGGGCTGCAAAGATAAAAGTAAAAATTACGCTCCAAACAAAGTTAAATCAGTCAAAAAAACTGAAGTTGAAAAACCAAAAACTGAAAAAGAATTTATATTAAATAATAAAAATGCTATTCCTTTTTTTTATGAATTTGAAAAAAATAATAAGGAAAACTTGGTTAGGATCATTACTGATTATGGTAATATTGACATTAGATTATTTGATAATACACCATACCATAGAGCCAACTTTATATATTTAACAAAGAAAAACTATTTTGAGGGTGAATATTTTCACAGAGTTGTTCAGGGATTTATTATACAAGGTGGCAATTCTGACAATATAAAAACATCACAAAAAAGAAGAAAAATAGGAAGATATCTTCTACCACCTGATACAAGAAAAGGTCATAGACACCATAGGGGGATTGTTTCAATGCCAAGTAGCGAAATTGAGAATCCCCACAAGCTAGCATCTCCCTATGAATTCTTTATTGTACAAAAAAAAGATGGTGCATATCATCTTGACGGAAATTATACTGCTTTTGGAAAGGTTGTAAAGGGAATGAATGTAGTCGATATAATTTCAAATCTAAAGACCGATAAAAGAGACTGGCCAATTGATAATGTTAGATTTAAAACGGTCATTCTAAATTAGTATTGATTATTCTTATTAATTTATTTAAATTTATAGTTATAATTTATTTTCATGACAATTATACAACTCAAATATGCCATAGCTGTTTCAGAATATAAAAATTTCACCTTGGCAGCGGAAAAGTGTTTTGTTACTCAACCTACACTTAGTATGCAAATTCAAAAACTAGAAAGTGAACTGGATATTCAAATTTTTGATCGGACCAAAAAACCAATTGAAATGACTGAAATCGGATCTAAAATTATAAGTCAATGTAAAAAAATTGTTAGTGAATCTGAAAAAATGCAAGACGTTGTTGATCAAGATCGGGGAATAATCGGTGGTGATTTTAGAATCGGAATTGTACCAACAGTAATGTCAACTTTACTTCCCATATTTTTAAATGAGTTGGTTAACAAATTTCCACTTCTAAGGGTTTCTTTTTTTGAACACCCCACAAAAGAATTAATTTCAAAACTAAAAAACAAACACCTTGATCTTATTATTGCTGCTACCCCACTTGAAGATGATGAACTAATAGAAAAACCGATTTATTATGAACCTTTCGTTGCTTATCTACCAACATCAAACCCCCACTTTGGAAAATCTGAAATCAGTCCATCTGATCTCTATTCAAATGACTTATTATTGCTAAAGGATGGAAATTGTTTTAGAAATAGCATTGAAAATTTATGTTTTGATTGCAATGAATATAAGGGCAGATTTGATCTTAAAAGCGGAAATTTTGAGACACTAATAAACTTGGTTGACAAAGGTCTTGGAATGACTTTCTTACCCTACTTACATACTCTAAGATTAAATGAATCACAGAAAAAAATGCTTCACGAATTTAAAAATCCAAAACCCTCCAGAGAAATAAGTGTAGTTTACCATAAAAATGAGGTTAAAATTCACATTATAAATGAGATAAAAGATTTATTAAAAAACTTAACAAAAATTAAACTTCAATTTAATGATGTCAATATAATAAGTCCGATCAAAAACAGAGAGGCTGCTCGATTTTTAGAAAATCAATCCCTGTAGATTTGGTTTGTTTTGAACATATAATTTAACCCAAATCATTAGTTCATTAAATTCATGTGGCAATAATTTCTTTGAAGCTTTTTCTACTTCCTTCTTAAATAAATCAGCATTAAAACTAACCTTTTTTAAGATTTTAATTGTGTAACCGTAGACATTTCTGGGCATATTTTAAAAATATACAAATAATAAAAAAAATGGAAATTTAAAATGTTAAAAAAAATTTAAACTTTAGGTTTTAACGTCCATTCAAATTTGAATGAAGAAACAATATGACCATTCGAGTTTTTACCAATAGAATTTAGCCAAAGAGTTTGTGGCTTATTTAAATGGATGGCCTTTTTAATTGAATCTCTAATTTCTAAACCTTGATTACATTCAAAAGTAATTATACCTGTAGCTTTTTTGGAAAAATTGGCGTAGTTGTTCAAAACTAACATTGAAAATTTTTTTTGACTCAATGAAATTTCATTCATGATAAGTACACCAGTACACAATTCAGCTGCCATACCTTGTACAGCCCAAAACATTGAATTAAAAGGGTTTTGATTAATCCATTTATGTTTTACGTTAACTATACATTTTTTTTCATCTACTTTTTTTACCCTCACGCCACACCACCAAACTGAGGGCAAATAAAAGAAGTTGTGTAAATTGTATTTGAAAACACTTTTCATGTTAAGCTTGCTAAATATCTTTCAGCATCTAAAGCTGCCATACAACCTGTGCCTGCAGCGGTAACTGCTTGCCTGTATTCTTTATCCTGAACATCACCTGATGCAAAGACACCAGGATAGTTCGTATGTGTTGTTTTGCCTTTAGTGATTATGTATCCAGCATCATCCATATCCAATTGGCCTTTGAAAATTTCTGTATTAGGTTTATGTCCGATAGCAATGAACAATCCCGATACTTTAATTACTTCCTTTTCTAAAGTTTTATTATTTATTATTCTAACACCTTCAACAACGGTTTCTCCCAAAACTTCTTCAATTTCAGAAAAATATTTTAACACAATATTATCTCTTGCATGGACACGATGTTGCATTGCTTTAGAAGCTCTCATCTCTCCCTTTCTAACAATCATTGTAACTCTTGAACAAATATTTGATAGATATGTTGCCTCCTCAGCAGCAGTATCACCACCGCCTACAATGGCAACATCCTGTCCTTTGTAAAAAAACCCATCACATACTGCACATGCTGACACACCTCCTCCTTTTAATCTTTCTTCTGAGGGTAAACCCAGGTACTTTGCGGATGCACCTGTTGAAATTATGATTGTCTCAGCCTCTATTGCTTTATCATTATCAATTTTAACAATATGCTTTCCTCCAATTTTATTATTTAGTTTTACTTCGGAAACCATTCCGATTCTAACATCTGTTCCAAAACGCTCTGCTTGTTTTTGCAACTCGACCATCATGGTTGGTCCTTCAACCCCCTCAGGATATCCAGGAAAATTATCAACCTCTGTGGTTGTAGTGAGTTGGCCACCAGGCTCCATTCCTGTGTACAAAACTGGCTTTAAATCAGCCCTGGATGCATAAATAGCTGCAGTATAACCAGCAGGTCCTGAACCAATAATTAGGGTTTTAATTTTTTCTATAGACATCACAAATTTTATATATAAAATTAAAATATTTGATCATTTCGAATAAAAAAAAATCAAAAAGTTATAAACTTATATTCCTCATAAAATTTGATGGTTTTTTAAATAATCCTATATTTACTCGCTGTTTTCGGGGTGTAGCGTAGCCCGGTTATCGCGCCGCGTTTGGGACGCGGAGGTCGCAGGTTCGAATCCTGCCACCCCGACTTAAAGTTAAAACCAATTGAATCTTTTATGTTTAATTGGTTTTTTTAAAGTTTGTAAGCAAATATTTAAAACTTAAATAATGAAACTCTTGATAAAAATCTTAATACTTCTTCCATTTTTCAACTTTTCACAACTAAACTTTGTTGATCCAGAATCTCAAGGAATGTCAAAAGATCGTGTTCAAATGATTTCTGATTTATCTAAAAGGTATGTTGATGATGGCATGGTGGCTAACATTACCACAATGGTTAATAGGAATGGAAAAATAGTGTACTTTGAATCTTTTGGAAAAAGAGGATTTGACGATAATAAAGAAATAAAAAAAGATGATTTGTATAGGATATATTCCATGACAAAACCGATTGTTTCTGTGGCTATCATGCAGCTTTACGAAAAAGGTAAATTTCACTTGAATAACCCAGTTGAAAAATTCATTCCTGAATTAAAAAACTTGAAAATAGCGATAACAAAAGACTCATTGATTGATGCTAAAAATAAAATTACTATAAAACATCTTTTAACACATACATCTGGTCTTTCTTATGGGTGGTCTAGACATCCAGCTGATTCTTATTACAGAAAAGCAGGTCTATTTAACTCAAAAAGCAGTGATGATTTTATCGACCGAGTATCCAAATTACCTTTGAGATTCGAGCCTGGTACAAAATATAATTATTCCATCTCTACTGATATTTTAGGTATTTTGGTTGAAAGAATTTCTGGTTTGAGTTTAAGTGATTATTTAAATAAAAATATTTTTGATCCACTTGGGATGGTAGATACTTTTTTTGAAGTGCCTAGAAATAAAGCTAAAAGGTTTCTTCCCAACCATACTTATAATCGTTCAACCAACCAAATAAATACAATTGATTCAGGAAAATATGAAGATTCAGAAAAAATAGAGGGCTCAACCATGAGAAATTATTATGACGTCAATATGTATTCAGGTGGTGGAGGTCTTGTATCTACTGCTTATGATTACATGATTTTTGCCGAATGTCTGCGAAACGGAGGAGAGTTTAATGGAAAAAGAATTATTGGATCTAAAACCATAAAATACATGACCAAAGGGCACTTGCCTTCTACAATTCAAGGAATTGGTAGAGGTGAATCTCCTAATGATCCTTCGATTGCTGCCAGAACTTTCGGTTTAGGTTTTGGAATAATAAACTCACCTGAAACTTTAGGTGTTATTGGAAGCAAAGGTATATATAGTTGGGGTGGTGCAGCAGGAACAATTTTTTGGATTGACCCCGAAGAAGAAATTGTTGTTGTATCCATGATACAACTAATGCAATCACCCTGGAACTTGAGAAATGATTTGAAAGTAGCTACTTACCAGGCAATTGTTGATACATATGAGTAGTTCATAATTGTCACTTATTAGCTTTTGAATTAACTCTTTCTGGATAGTCAGTAATGATTCCGTCAACTTGCAATTTTTTCATTTTTTCAATTAAAGATTGATTATTGACGGTGTATGGAAATACTTTAAAACCCTCAGATTTAATTTGTTGAATTTTTTTTTTATTTAATAATTTATAATTGGGATTAATTGAAGTTGCATTTATTTTTTTTCCCTCAATAATGGCTTTATCAATATTATTGCTTGTCAAAATTGCTATTGGAATATTTTTATTTATTGATCTTAAAATATTTAATTCATCCCAATCAAAACTCGAGATTATATAATTTTTCATTTTTGAAGAATTATTACTGATTTTTTTCAATAAAATTTCGTTTACTTTTTTAGCAGTTTCCTTGCCCTTGAGTTCAATATTTAAAAATATATTTTCAGGAACAATTTCTAGTACTTCCTCCAAAAGTGGTATTTTGTATTGATCATTAATTTTTATTTTATTGATGGAATCAATGTCTATATTTTCAATAAATCCCTTTACGCTAGTTAATCTATCAAGTTTTTTATCATGAAATAGAACTATTTCGCCTGACTTACATTTAAAAACATCAATTTCAATTCCATCAACTCCTAGTTCAATTGCTTTTTGAATTGATGGGATAGTGTTTTCTGTAACATGACCCATAGCTCCTCTATGACCAATTGTTACAACATTTTTTTCTTCATTAGAACAAGCAAAAAGAAAAAAAATAAAAAATATTCTTAAATAATAATTTATGCTTTTCAAAACGAATCAAGATTATCCAAATTTCTAATTTTTAATCCAAGGCCAATTAAATTTTTAACATCCTCCTCATGTATTGAACCATCAGCTAATGGTCCAACATTCAAAAGTAAATTGTAATTATTTTGGATTGCATTTTTATACATTTGGAAAAGTTCAATACTATTTCTATGTTTTGAGTTTTTATTGTATCCCCAATGTTTAGGCTCGTATTGAGTTGTTGTACAAATTTCTTTAGGTTTTTTGGCATTTAAAGAATATACTTTTTTTGCTATTTCAAAATTACTACCAACTTTAGCATTTAAGTTGTGCTCTGGCGCAGAATAATCTTCATCTCCATTAGCACCTTGTTTAAATGAAATTAAGGCATGACTGCTCAAGGATCTTATAAGTTTGTATGTTTCATCGATCGGAAAGATTTCGCTATTTGAGTAAAAACCCATTATTGGATCCAACCAAATCCCTGCAATATTTGGATATTGTACTAATAACTCGGTTATTTGATTGTGAGTGAAATTTATATATTTTTTAAAATCGTCTTTTGTCTCATATAAATATTCGGGTTGTTTTTCTTTATAGTCAGGTCTGGCTGCCCCCCAACCCTCAGATCTTGGATAAAAAAATGGATGTTTCCAATCTGCAGCATATGAGTAATACAAAAATAGACCCAAGCCCTTTCTTTCACATGATTCGTACAATTCTTTAATTAAATCCCTCGCAGCCGGTGAATTGTATGAGTTAAAATTATTTTCATTGGTTTTAAACAAAGAAAATCCATCATGATGTTTAGCAGTAATTGTAATGTAATTCATTCCTGAGGAAATAGCTAGGTCAGTAATTTTTTCAGAATCAAAATTTTTTGGATCAAAACTCTCTTTAAGTTTAGCATATTCTTTTACGGGAATTTTCTCCCAAAGCTGTACCCATTCACCTCTCTCTAGTTGTGAGTATAAACCATAATGGATAAACAATCCGAATTTTGCATCCTTAAACCACTTCAAATTTGCTTCCCTAGGGTTTTTATTATACAAAACCTCATAACCGGTAAGATAATTGGGTATTTTCTTTTTATTGCAGCTACCAATGAGGGAAATTAAAGCCAGAGTAAGTATTGAAAAAAAAATTCTCTTTTGAATCATGATGTTTTTTTAATGATTAGTCCCCTGAAATCAATCGATTTCTTTCCTACTTTATCTAGGGTTTTTAACTTTAACATTGATTTACCTTTATCGAAATTAATTTTACCCATATTAATTTTTTTAAACTCTTTGTTGTAAGATTCACTTCTCACAATAATGTCATAATCTTGTCCAAATAGTTCTGAATCGTAAGGCTCATTTAGGACTTTTTCAAAAAATTCATTTTGATATTCAATAGCGATTTTTGTCCCTTTACTTTCTTCAGGCAATGTATAATACAATTCAACTTCAGCAGAACTTTTCTCCATTACATCAATCTCCCAGAAAATAAAATCATCCATATCTATCCAATTCTCAATAAAAGAATCGTTGGGATGAATTGAAGATCTTTTTAATTTTCCATTTATTTTAGCATCTCTGGCAGGTAAATGTGTGTCAATTTGTTCAGAATAATTAACCGTAAAAGCTCTTTTATTTTTTTTCTTTTGGTAATTTATAACAAATGAATCTTCCCATTTTTTTTTGGCACTTTTTAGTTCTGTGTAAATGCTGGAAAAACTATCTAAAGGATTTAATTGTTCTAAATCAGAATTTAAATTGTATAAATTATCATCGGAATCTAAAATAAAGTCATTATTTCTAACACTGATTTTATTTCCCCAATATGAAAAAATTTTTCTATTATCATCAAGAATTTTTGGATTATTGATGTTTTTAACAAAACTTTCACCATCAAATTTTATTTCTGATTTTAAGTTAGTTAGCTCTATTAAAGATGGAAAAACATCCATTACACTGGTGATTTGATTAACTTTTGTTGCTTTTTTGATACCTTTTGGCCATTGAATTAGAAATGGTACTCGAACACCTCCTTCATCAGTACTACCTTTTCTGCCTTTAAGGTCATTATTCCATCGATAGCCATTAGGTCCATTGTCACTAAAAAAAATGACAATTGTATTTTCATATTTTTTATACTTTTTCAATGAATCTAAAACCCTTCCAACATTATAATCTATATTTTCAACCATCGACAAAGCAGCTTTTGTTTTTAAAACATTCTCTTTGTTCTTATACCTACCCTGTTTTATCACTTTTTTATTTTCTAAATATGAACTTGGAACTTGCATAGGAGAATGCGGTGTATTAAATGAAATGAAGGTGAAAAAAGAATCTTTTGAATTTTTCATAAATGTTATGGCTTGATTTGTGATATCGTCACTTATATAACCTTTTCCCCTAACAATTTTGCTATTTCTTTCAAGAATGGGAGAAAAATAATTACCCCAATGTCCAGACGTAAATCCATAGAACTCATCAAATCCTCTTGTGTTAGGATGATAAGGCGGTTGAGAACCATTGTGCCACTTTCCAAATAAACCTGTTTTATACTTATTGTCTTTGAAAAAATCTGACATTAAAGTATGACCTAGATCAATGCGTTCGTAACCTTGTGTAACACCACGTACACCTGAACGAACAAAATATTTTCCTGTAAGTAATTCAGCTCTTGTGGGAGAACAAACTGGACTAACATAAAACTTTTCAAAAATGGCTCCATTGACACCTATTCCATCAATATTGGGTGTATTCAAATTAGGATTACCATTTAAATTTAGATCACCCCATCCCTGATCATCGGAAAGAAAAATGACAATATTAGGTTTTTCGGCATAATCGTTTTTGCAGTTTGTAATTAGAAAAAGTAGTAAAAAAATTTTAACAAGTTTAATTTTCATTTTCATGATAAATTTGAACTTTAAAATATTTATAAATTAAAACAAATTTTTAATTTATTTTGGTTAAAGTATTAGAAATAGCATTTTGTAGAATTTGATAACCGTTATCATTTAGATGTAAACCGTCTTGAAGGAAATATTTTTTTGAAAGTTTTCCATTTTTAAAAAATTTATCAAAAAAATCTAATTGATTAAATTTATTGTTAGATATACTCTCCTCTCGCATTGACTGGTTTATTTTTTTGATTATTGAAATTTTATTTAGTCTTTCAAAAGAAGGTTTTATTGATAAGTTTATGATTTTAGTTTGTGGGAAAAATAAACTAATTTTTTTAATAAATTTTAATTGTTGATTGACAATTTCTTTAGATGAATTAAATTTTGATAAATCATTTCCACCCATATAGAGAATAAAGATCTTTGGGTTTAAATTTTTAAAAATTAAATTAAAGTTTTTAGAAAGTGAACTAATTAACGCCCCGCCAAAACCGAAATTTTGAACATTGAAATTTGGAAAATCCTTTTTTAAATTAGTCCATAAACGTATTGTTGAGCTTCCATAAAAGATAATCTGATCTTTTGTTTTTGTAATGTTTTTAGATTTCAATAATAATTTACTTATCTCGCTTTTAAAGTCTAAATCATCATTTACTAAATTTTTAACCCAGAGTTTATACTTGTGATTAAATTCTTTTACAAACAAATTCATCTTAAGATCATCTGAATTTGTAATTCCAAAATCACTCATTTTAAATGGTTGCTTGATCTCACACTTAAAATTTCCCTCTGATACTAAATTTTCAAAATTTACATTAACAATTGGGACTATTTTAGGTTCTGGTTTTATCATTGTTGCAAGTTTAAACACTCCCAACTTAAAATCACCTGGTGAATTGTCAGTATTTAAAGAAAATCCCTCAGGACTAACTATTACACCTTCTCCTTTCTTTAATGATTTAGCAGAATGACTGTAAAAGTTTTTGTTGAACTTTTTTATTTGTTTGTAGTTAATACCATCGGGGATAAAATTTTGTGCATAAACCCTTATGTAATTAAACTTTGAATAATAATTATAATGATTTTTTTCCTCAGGTAATGAACAACGAACAACTCTGTTTCCAGGATTGTTATAATACTTGTATAGTATTTTACTACTTATAAAATGACTGTCTAATGTAATTTGAAAATTTCGACCGAGCGTGTAGAATTGATGATTATTAAGGTGGTTGTATACAAATATTGAATTGCTTTCATATGGAAGATATTCTGAACCCTTAAAAATGTAATCCACATTTGAAAAAAGTTCAGAAAATTTAACGGCACATAAAACTCTTGTATTGGTATGATCAAAATTTTGTTCTTTTTTTGAAATGGTTTTGAATAGTTCACCTAAACTATTTTTTATTTGATAGTCAATTATCCGAGGGGTCATTTAATCTAATATGGATTCTAAAAATTTTAATAATTCATTTGGATTTTTTACATAAAATTCGGCTGAACTCACCCTTTTTCCAACCTTTACTGAGACAGAGTTTTTAGGCAGTGCTTTAAACATACTTTCATCTGAGACATCATCTCCAGCACATAAAATAAAATCAAAATTGTTATTATTAATTATATTATTAATTATGGTTCCTTTATTTACATCAGCATTTGTAACTTCAATGGCTTTATCACCATCTAACATCATTAGGTTTTCAGATAGCATACTTTTAATTACAGTTTTTAACTCTACTACTCTTATATTGGCTAACTCAGGATCTGATTTTCGATAATGCCAAACTAAACAGTGATTTTTTTCTTCCAAAAAGGTTCCAGGTGTTCTGTCACAAAAATCTTGGAAAATTGGCAGAAAGTTTTGTTTCCATTTGCTTTCCAAAGTAAATGGCTGTAACCATTTATCATTGGTATCTTTGATAAAATGTCCATGTTCGGCAATTAAACCAATAGAGGGAATATTGAAATTTTCATCTAGAAATTTTTTATCTCTTCCACTAACTATATATACTTTGTTTTTATTCTCATCAGACATTTTTTTAAGAAGACTAATTAGGCTTTTTGTTGGAGTTGCAACTTCGGGTTTGTGATGAAAATTTACTAAGGTTCCATCGTAATCTAAAAGAAACAGTCTGTTCTTTGATTTTTTAAATTTTTTATTTAAAACATCAATTGTAGATTTAACAACCTTTTTTGCTGATTTTTCAATTACTTCTTTGGATTTATTTTTTAGAGATGAAAAGAAAGCGTTTGCCCAATACTCTACATTATATCTGCTCAACCTTTTTTGCATTGTTGTATTTCGTCTAATTTGTTCTTCAGCTGACATATTAATAGCCTTATATATTGCATCAGCCATTGAATGTAAATCAAAAGGATTTATGGTGATCGAGTCATATAGTTCTTTTGATGCACCCGCCATTTCACTCAAAATTAAAACCCCTTTTTTGTCAACTCTTGTTGCAACAAATTCTTTTGCAACTAGATTCATACCGTCTCTAACTGGAGTAATCATTGCTATGTCTGATAACATATATAAATCAATCAAATCATCAAAATTCATTTCCCTATAATAATACCAAATTGGTGTCCAATTTACTGTGGCATAGTTTCCATTTATTCTTCCAACTAACTCATCGGTCTCTTTTTTCAACCTCTTGTATTGCGGAACGTCTGATCTTGAGGGAACAGTTAACATAACAAGCCTTACTTTTTCAATGTATTTGGGATATTTATTAAGGAAAATTTCAAAAGATTTTAACCTATTTATAACTCCCTTAGTGTAATCGAGTCTATCAATTGATAAAATAAGTTTACTGTCCTCAGTGTTTTTTTTATGAAGTTCAAGTTGTTTTTTTAGTTCTGTTTTTTCTGATTTGTTTTGATTTAAGTGGGCATTGGCAGCATTGAAAAATTTTTTAAAATCTATCCCCATTGGGAAAGTGTTAACAGTAATTTCTCTAGAACCAAATGAAACTTTATTAAACAAAACATCATATCTTAAAATTCTTTGAACTGAACTTAAAAAATGTCTTTGATAATCAAACGTATGAAAACCTATCAAATCTGCTCCTAACATTCCCTCAAGAAGATCGACTCTCCAGGGAAAAATTCTAAAAATTTCAAAGGATGGGAAAGGAATGTGTAGAAAAAAACCAACCGTCAAATCTGGTCGTAAATCCTTGATCATTTTGGGCAGCAAAAGAAGCTGATAATCATGAACCCAAACCGTTCCATTTATTGCAATTTTATCAACAATGTGGGAACAAAACTTTTTGTTAATTTTGACATACGAGTCCCACATTGAATTATCAAATTTTGCAAATTCAATAAAATAATGAAATAGCGGCCATATACATTTGTTTGACATTCCATAATAGAACTCATTAATCTCATCATCATCAAGTCTAACTTGGCTCAACTTTAATTTTTTTAGGTGTTCATCAATAATTTTATTTTGATTTTGTTCAATTAAATCAGAAGAAACTCCAGCCCATCCAACCCACAAAGTATCACCTCTTTTGTGTATTGAATTGAGTCCTGTAGCCAGACCACCTGTGGAGGGTTTGAAATCAAACTTATCGTTTGATTTAGTAATTTGGATAGGCAGTCTATTTGAAACAATAATATTACTATCCATATATCAGCTATTGTCAAATTCTAAATTAAAATTGAGTGCTGTATCAATTAAAGCTAAATGTGAGTAAGCCTGAGGAAAATTTCCCAATAACCGCCTGGTCTTAAAATCAATGTCTTCACTAAACAAATTCAAATGATTACTATGTTTTAGTAAATTGTCGAACATATTAAGTGCCTTTTTTTGATAACCAATTTTAAAAAGGCTATCAATTAACCAAAAAGAACAAACTGTAAATGAAGAACTTGGTAAACCAAAATCATCAACATTTTTATACCTGTACATTAATCCATCTTCACATAGCTCATCCTCAATTGCTTTAACAGTTTTTATGTATTTTTCATTTTTTGCATCAATAAATCCGTATGGTTCCATCAACAATACTGATGCATCCAAATGATTGGAGTTGTATGACTGGGTGAAAGCTTCTTTTTTTTCGTTCCAAGCATTTTTCATTATGTCGTCATAGATTTCTTTTCTTAATGGTTTCCACTTTTTAGCCGAAGTTCCATTTTGTATTATTTCGGAAACTTTAATGGCTCTGTCAATTGCTACCCAACACAAAACCTTTGAAAAAGTAAAATGTTTATCCTCATTTCTGTATTCCCAAATACCCTTATCAGGTAATTTCCAGTTGTTTGCAACAACCCAAACAATTGATTTAACTATCGACCACAATTCTTGGTTTTTGTCATCATCGTTAAATTTAACTATCTGAAAATGTATCGCATCCATTAAGATACCATATATGTCATTTTGTTTTTGAATGTAGGCTGCGTTTCCAATTCTAACAGGTTTTGAATGCATATAGCCTTTTAAATAATCCAATGTTTTTTCAGTAAGATTTTTCTCACCATTAATTCCATACATTATTTGAAGTTTTTCATTTTTTTCAGGTATGAGATTCAGAATGTATTTGATAAAATCTTTAACAATTTTTTTATGTCCTAACTTTGCAACAACCTTTATAACCATTGAGGCATCTCTTATCCAACAAAATCGGTAATCCCAATTTCTAACTTCACCAATTGTTTCTGGGATGGAGGTTGTGGCAGCAGCTAATACTGCTCCAGTTTTTTCATATGTCAATAACTTGAGAGTTATAGCGCTTCTTAATATTTCATCATTGTACAATTTATATTTTGGTGTTTTAGAACACCAATTTCTCCAATATACCTTGGTTTTATCGAATTCAAATAAAGCCTCATCAATGTCAAAATATTTAATTTTTTCGTGATATGAAATATTAACAAAATGATTCTTTTCAAGAACTATTTCAGGTTGATCTAAGAATTTTTTTTTATTGAAACTTGTGTATAAGTATAAGGTGTCATGATTTTCATGATCAATAACACTGACTATAAACCTTTCTTTTATGTAACTATTGGTAACCCCATTTGAATATTCAAGTCTTGGATCATATAAAATTTTAAATTTTGGTTTTCCGTTTATGTGTTTAAAAATTCTAATTATCTCCGGAGGCGAATAAAAAGATCCATTTTCTCTTTGGTATCTGGGCATGAAATCTATGATTTCAAACTCATTTTCATTATTTGAAAAGTTAGTAATTAAAATTGAAGTGTTTTCAGAGTATTTTTGTGTAACAGAATATGAATCATCGATTATTATTTTGAATATTCCTCCAATTTCATCATCAAGAACGTGAGCAAAAATTGATGGGGAATCAAAGTTTGGTAAACAGCACCAAACAATTGAACCGCAGTGATTAATGAGCGCAGCAGATTTACAATTTCCTACAATACCAAAACTTAGATTATTTTCCAAGGAAACATTTTCACGAAGCATTTGTCAATGTTCGTTCAACATTGTAAACTTGTTTCCTAAGACCGGAGGATGAAAAACGATGCTCTCTTTTGTTATAATATAGTTCGATTCCTTTTTTAATACAATAATCTTTTCCAGTAAAATTTATCTTTTTATACTCTTCTCCGATAATTCTTACATTGATTTTGAAAGATGACAAAATATCTAAAAGATCTTGTTCAGTAGCGTAAGGGACAATTTCATCAATAAACTTACATGATTTGAGTTGAATATATCTCTCAACAACAGTTTGTATTGGTTTATTTTTCTCTGGCCTATCCAGAGTTGGATCAACTTGCAACCCAACTATAAGATAATCACATTGTGTTTTGGCCTCCTCCAACATTTTTATATGACCTGCATGAAATAAGTCAAAACAACTAAAAGTGATACCTGTTTTCATAAATACCTTGCAATTTTAGTGATATAATCTGTAATTAAACAGAAATAATCTACTTAATTGTGGAAATTTATATAGTTAATAATTTTTAATATTTAATATTAACAATTACATATTAAATTACAATGGAATTTATTAAATAAGGAAAAACAAAGTTTTTTGTTTTTAGGATCTTGCTTTATATTTGGAAAATCGGGATGTGGCGCAGTCTGGTAGCGTACACGCATGGGGTGCGTGGGGTCGCAGGTTCAAATCCTGTCATCCCGACAATTTTGCATATTTTAACGTAATCCAACACACATTATTAAATTTAATTTTGACAGATATTTAAAGAATTCTATATTTTTTTAAGTGAAAAATTATATTTTAATATTAATATATGTTGTGTTAATGGAGAATCAACGTTTACTTCTTTTTGGAATACATAATTTACAGAAATAGAATTCTGTTTTTTTATGTCTAATTTTGTTCCAATAAAAAATCTGTATTTTTTTAAGTTCTTATCGAAATTTAAATTCTCTTTAGTAAAAAATTCAATTCCAGCTATAGGATCAGCTTTCCAGTCTACGATATCACGTTTAAACTCAAATTTGGTTCTTAAGTAATCATTGGAAATCAGATCTTGATTTCCAACTCCATTTTTTTGTTGAAACTGAATTCTGAGTCTAAAATTATATTTTTTAAAATTATAAGATCCTGACAAAAACGCGTGATATCTTATGAATTTTTTATGTAATTGGCTATTTTCATCATATAATAATTGGTCTATTCCTCTGTATCCAAATCCTGAGCTAATGAAATCATTAATTTTAAATTTTAGACCAATCTCATAAAAAGATTGATTGTAGATTTCACCTATTGATTTAATTCTTAATTGACCTGCACCATATATTTTAATATTTTTTGCAATTGGGTAATCGACCCCAAAACTAGACCAGTTCTCAAATCTTTCTTCATTTTGACTTAGCGAGGTAAAAAATGAAAAAAGAGTTACAAATAATGAAAATTTGATTTTCAAATCAGTTTTGTGTAAATGGGTATAGATCTTTTATAGGACCAAATTTATAGTCAAGCGCGTCTAGCCTTGTCGTTCCAATAAAATCACCTGGTGCATCAACTACCATAATGGTTTTAGAGTATCCTGTTTCATCAAATCCTCTTCGAAAATGGACCCTTGATTTTACTACAATAACATCGAATTTATCAGGATTTAGACCACCAAATCGAAGTGATGAAGGTCTTATTATTTGTTCATATGTAGGTACAATTATTATTACATTACCTTGACCAAATTCAACAACTGCAACATGTTCATAACCAAATCGAGGTCCAAAATATTTTATTACACCTTTGATTTGTAAAGGTGTACCAGCTTGTTCGCCGGTGTAGCCTCCCACAACATAATCAAACATATCTCCTTTCTTTGCATTAATTTTTACCAACTCTTCCAAAACATTCTCATCTCTGAGAGTAGCAATTAAGAAATTTTTTACTTTGTTTTTAATAAGTTCTGAAGTTATCCAGGTTGCATCTCCTTGACGATCCGAGTAATCTCCAAGTGCCACTGGAGTATCACCATTTTCGATAGCTGCCATTGTTTTGATTACCGCTTCATTAGGCATAGGAAATGATCCACCAGCAAACTCCTTTTTTACTCTCAAAAAATAATCATTCATGTCATTTGCAATCGAATCAGCGAGTTTTTGATTGTCGTTGGTAACTACATGAATTGTTGCCCCGATATCAGGAACATCTGACCAAGGGAATCCATAAAAAACACTAACATATACATCTTGATTTCTATTTTCCCATCTCCTCGCTCTTTCCATGATTTTTGATGCAGGTCCCTCACCAGTCCATTGTAAGACAGTTGGTGTTAGAATGCCGGGCTTCATTGTAGATGTAGTTGCTTTGAACTTGCTTTTAACAGACCTGTATAAAAAATTTGCAGATCTTTCGCCTTGTAAGGCAGCATCATAATGTGGAAATCTTTTCGTAACAAATGCAGCATCAGACCATTTTAAAAACTCCTCATCCTCATTTCCATGTAAATCAAATGTTGCCGAGATGGGTACGTTCGGACCAACAATTTCTCTCACTCTCTTTGCAATCTCAGCTTCTGGTCTTGCAACATCTCTGACTGCCATTGCACCATGAAGAGATAATTGAACACCATCGACAGGAAGTTTTGATTTTAAATCATCCAAAATTATTTTCATAAAATGTTCAAAACTTTCTTTTGTATTCCAACTTCGAGATGAGCCTCCAAAAACTTGATCTGGGGAATTTATCCCAATTATTTCAACATCATTAAAAAGGCTAGCTTGGTTAACAAAACCTTTGCTGTAACTACTGGACTCAAGAACATTTTTTCCTTCGACGTATGGAACATTTCTAGTCCAATCATTTATATCGGTATCTCCACCAGGACAAAAGGTACATGTTTCATGGAAATATTGAATGACAGCGAATCTATATTTTTTTTCATCAATGTTACATGAAATTATTGCGAATGAAATAAATAAAAAAATAAAGTGTTTTATATTCAAAATTTCAATTATTAAAAATTCTAAAAATTTCGAATGGTAAATCTCCAAAAGATGCGTTAGATAGATTGGCCATCAAAGAAACTATGTGTCCTGATTCTGATGAGAAGACAAATGTTGTTCCACCAACTGAGCCTCCAGTGTGTCCTAAAAATTTTTGATTATTTTTTTCTCGAATTGCCCATCCGATACCGTAACTGGTTTTATTTCCATCCATTAGTTCTTGTGGAGATAGCATTAAATTTAGTACGTCTGGTCTTAAAAAATCAGAGTTCAAAATATTCCATGTAAATTTAGCCATTTCTTCAGTTGTCGAAATATAACCTCCACCTGCCCATTTCCAGCTATTATTAACTGGGTTACTTTCTATAATACTATCAAAATCATTTTTCTCGTAAAATGAAACCTTATTTTCAAAACTCAGATCGTATTGTTCAGCGTGAGTATTTATTAATTGCATAGGTGAAAAAATTTCTTCATTCATCAAATTAATAAAAGTATCTCCATATGCATTTTCCATTGCCAAACTTAAAAGTGTCCAAGCATGAGTAGAGTAACTATATTTTTGGCCCGGTTCAAAAAGCAAACTGTCATCTATGAAAATTTCTAATGCATCCAAATTATTTTTATAGTTTTTGTTAATTTTCATTCCATCGTCTTTATTGTAATGACGAATTCCAGACAGATGACCACTTATTTGTTTCAATGTTATATTTTTTTTGTCAATAGGAATATTATCAATGTAATAGGAAACAGAACTGTCTATTTCAATTTGATTGTTTTGATAAAGTTTCATTAGTGCTGTTGCAGTGAGTGTTTTGGAAAAACTTCCTATTCTAAAAATAGATTGAGAAGGATCTATTTTAGATTTTTTTTTCAGATCAGCAAAACCAAATCCTTTAGAATATCTAATATTACCATCCCTATCAAGCACAGTCAACGATAATCCAGGAATGCTATTTTCTTTTACAAAATTGATAATTACTTCATCAGCTTTTTTATCCTCAATTTCATAATTATCATTTTTACACGATAGCAACAAAAAGGAAGAAAAAATAATGAAATGAATAAAATATTTTTTCATATTAGTAATTTGTAAATTAAACTTTTAAAATATAATAATTTTTTCACTTACAGTTCCAAATTACAAATATGAAGTTTTCATTTTATGCTATTGATTTAAAAAAGAAAATTCCTCTGAGAATTAGCCGTGGATTAAAATCTGGATCAAGAAATTTATTTTTAAAAATAAGAGATGGCGCTTATTCAGCTTGGGGAGAGTCATCGCCTGGAAAAACTGAGGGAGCGGAAAGCCCTGAAATGATGCAAAACCAATTGGAAGATTTTATATCTCAAGGAATAAAAGATAATTCTATTTACGAGTTGTATGAGAAATCAAGGGAAATGGGTATTGCTCCATGTGCCTATGCCTCACTTGATATGGCGTTATGGGATTTAATTTCAAAAAAAGCAAATATGCCTCTGTACCGCTATTTAGGCTTACCTAAACCGAACAAACCAACTTCAATAACTATTGGAATAAGCTCAAAAGAAGCTGTTAAACAAAGAATTTCATCCCTTTTGAATGATAATCTATTTAACTCTCTAAAAATTAAATTAGGTAGTTCAAATGGAATTGATGCTGACAAAGAAATGTTCAGTGAAATTTATAAAAATATTAAAGACAAAAAAATTAATGTAAGAGTTGATGCAAATGGAGGTTGGAATGTAAATCAATCAATTGAAATGATAAATTGGTTGAGTAAAAAAGGAGTAGAATATGTAGAACAACCATTAAAAGAAGGAATGGAAAATGATTTAAAATATGTTTTCAAAAAAAGAAAACTACCAATCTATTTAGATGAATCTTGTAGGTTCTCAAGTCAAATACCAGAATGGGCGGAATTTGTTGATGGTGTGAATTTAAAGCTCATGAAATGTGGTGGCATTACTGAGGGTATTAGAATTTTAAACGTGGCCAAAGCCTATGGATTAAAAACAATGATAGGATGCATGTCTGAATCTTCAATCTCAATTGCAGCATCAGCTTCAATTAGTGGAATTATTGATTATATCGACCTTGATTCTCATTACAATCTAAATCCTGATCCAGCAATAGGAGTTGATCTAATAAATGGGATAACCTCTATTTCTGAAAAACCTGGACACGGAGCTCAACTAAAGAAGGAATTTTATGCTTCATAAAAAGTACAAAGTGGGTATTTACATGGAAGGCCATATCTACAGTGAATATGGAAAAATGGGAATGGGTAGTCTAAGATATCTTGAAAATGAAATTGTTTGTGTGATTGACAGCGAATATCATGGAACAAATATTAATAACCATCATTCTTCGTTAAAATCAGTCCCAATCGTTAAAAATTTGGATTTGGCGATAGATTTAGGAATGGAAGTGCTGATTTTAGGTATTGCTCCGTCTGGTGGAAAAATTCCTAGCGGTTGGATTCCTGTAATTAAGAATGCTCTTTCAAAAAAAATTTCAATAGTAAATGGGCTTCATGATCTTTTGGGACAACGTTTTAAAAAATTGATTATCGACAAAAATCAATGGATTTGGGATGTTAGAGTTCCAAAATTTGAACCACAAATTGCAACTGGAAAAGCTGCAAATCTAGATAATACCAGACTATTGATGGTTGGAACTGATATGGCTTGTGGAAAAATGACAACTGCATTAGAAATATACTCAATGGCGAGAAAAAAAAACATTAATTGTGGGTTTTTGGCAACAGGTCAAATTGGAATTACAATCACAGGTGACGGTATACCACTTGACGCATTTAAAGTTGATCATGCTTGTGGCGCTGTTGAACAAAAAATTCTTGAAAATTCCGATAAGGATCTAATTGTTATTGAAGGTCAAGGTTCCTTACTTCACCCCGGGAGCACAGCCACACTACCATTAATGAGAGGAAGTTGCCCTACTCACATTATATTGTGTCATAGAGCTGAAAAAGAAAATCTAAGATATCCCGAAAACATTAAAATTCCAGATCTAGTAAAATTTATCGAGTTGAATGAAAACATTGCCAGTGTTTTTGGTACATTTTCGGATGCTAAATGCATTGGAATTTCTCTTAACACATCTAGATTAAATGATAAAATGGCAAAACAAATTATTAAAAAAATAGAAAAAAAAACAACTTTACCTGTAACAGATCCAATTCGTTATGGAGTGAAAAAGCTCTGGAAAAATTTAATTATCAATTAAAAATCATAATGGATATTTAACCAAAACATACTTGTTAGAATCCTTTTGATTAACTATCTTCATTGTAATGAAAATGAAATCAAAAAACTACTTATTAAAAAACGTTGAGGATTATTGGGAAATTATAAATTATAATTACGATCAGATTCAATATGCAGAGATCAAATCAAGTGTAGTTGTTTCTGTCTACAGTTTATTTTTTACTGCTGCCTACACAATTGATGTACTTGATGATGAAAATGTTTATAATTTTTCGATGTCATCTTTCGTTGACTACATTCCCATGTTTTTTTTAATTCCAGTTTTATATTTTACTATACTTTCATTTGCATCTTGTGTTCGTTGCTTTTTACCAAGACTCAAAGAATCCACACTGAAATCACCATTATTTTTTGGAGATATTTACATGGATTACAAGGACTTTAACGAATACCACCCTAAATTTAAAGAACTCAGAGATAATCCTGAGGATTACCAAAAACACCTAACACACATGGTTTATGTAACAGGAAACATTGCATTTACGAAGTTTCTCCATGTTAACAAAGCGATCAAATCTTTAATTAGATCTGTAATTTTTTTTGTTTGTTACATAGCATGTTTTTACTTAATTCAATTTATAACCAATTAAAATCAAAATGAAAAAACTATTACTACTTATCACAACAATTACATTAGTTTCATGCTCTGAAACGGTTGAAGCTGAAAGAATTCCTTGGACCACATCTTCAGAAGAAGCTCACGCTTTATTTGAAGACTTTCTCATCAGAGGCGAAAAAAGACTTTGGGACTCGGAACTTGCCGAAAAAATGATGGATTCAATCCTGGAACTTGATCCCGAATTTATTTTCGCTAAAACAAGAGACGGTTTCGGAACAAACATTGAAAACAGAGAAAATCTACTTTATGCATACGAAAATAGAGAGAAAGTCAGTGATATTGAAAAAAGATTGATTGAATCTTTCTATGAGGTTTGGATTAATGGAAACAGAATCAAAGAAGATGAGATTATGGATAAATTAGTAGAAGATTATCCACAGTATTATCAACTTAGGATGTGGTCTGGTGACATTAAAAATAGTCTGCAAGATCCAAAGGCTTCACAAAAAAGATGGGAACAGGCACTTGAAATAAATCCTAAGGCTTTTGGTGCATTCATAAATCTAGCATTCCTACATTTTCCAGTTGACAATACCTTTGTTATGCTTGCTGCCGAGGAAAGAGATTTAAATGTTGCAATTGATTACCTTACTAAAGGATCTGAAATCTATCCAGAAAGTTCAAGATGGCCTAGATTTCTTGGAAATGTATACAGAGCTCAGGGTGATTTAGATAAAGCCTTATCTGCATATGAGAAATCAATTGAACTAATTGAAAAATACGAGGGTAAAAAACCTGGTCCTTACGGAAATTCTTTATTAATGGTTGGACATGTCAACACATTCAAGGGTGAATATGACGAAGCTAGAGATGCCTACGATCAAGGTATTGCAGTTTCCAATAATGGATGGAAAGTGGGAATGGGTAATTTGAAATCTCACACTTATATGTATCAAAAAGATTTTTCATCAGCAATAAGATTATTATCAGAACTACAGGAGGATATAAAAGAAATGGACGAGGAAGATAGGTGGATTAATCAGAGACTTTCAGATGTAGAATTCAATAAGTTTTTGGCATTTGGACACAGTCAAAAGGAAGAAGAAACATTATTATCAATTCAAAAAATGAAAGAACTTGCTGAAGCTAATCTGAAAATTAATCTTGAAAATGCTTTAAATGATGCTCAAAAAGAAAGAATTAACCTTGGTTTTAACAAATCTAGTTTATCTGATGTTATTTGGTATAACATTTTGTTTGGTAAATATGAAGAGGCAAGGGAACTTTTAATTGATTTTGAAGAAATTTCTGAAAAGCAATTAGCTTACAATCCCAACGCAATGAACGCATTTCACAAATTCTCAGGTTATCTTAACCTCATGGAAGGTGATCCAAATGCTTCTATTGATTCATATTCTAACTTGACAGATGTTGTTCTAACTGCAGATAACTACCATATGTACTTTTTTGCGCTTGCAAAAAAAGCAGTTGGTGAATCCGAGGAAAGTGAAAAGATTTTCATCACACTTGCAAATGATAATTTTGCTCAATGGCAAAATGCAATTGTAAAGAACTTAGCAAAAGCACAAATTGAAGTAAATCTTTAATTCTGAATTTTGAATCGACACTTTGCAATATCATTAATATTCCTTTCGTTTAGTTACTTTGGGAGTTCTCAAATTTCTGATCTAGAACTCCCACTAAGCTCTGAAAATGTTCTTGATATTAAAAAACAAAAAAGTGGACTCTTATGGGCTGCAACAGACGAGGGTTTGAATGTATTTTATGATAATGAAAAATATGTTTTTTACTCAGACATACAGGACAGTCTAAGTATTCTTAACTCAAAAATTGATAAACTGTTTGTAACATCTAATGACATTTTGATAACCCTTTCACAGGACGGGCTAAGCGTATTTAATAGTGAGGCATTTAATTTTCAACAAATTAAATTGGAATCTAAACCGATTTTTATAGTTGAAGATCTCATTTCATCAAAATTTTGGGTTGCAACTGAAAATAGTGGATATTACGTACTCAACGCAAGTTTTAAATTAGATGGTCATTATAAATTTGATCCTCTTAGTCCATTATCAATTTCTACATCAAACTTAGTTGGTTCTAAAAAAGAGTCAATTATATTTAATGACGATAAGGTTTTTATTGCCACAAAAAACGGTTTTAATTTATTTGACAAAAACCTAAAAACATTCAAAAGATTTTTCCGTGGAAAAAAGACACTTTTCACAACAAACAATATCATTGGTATTAGTAAGATCAATGATAAAATTTTAGTAGCTTCTGAAAAAGAAGTTGTGATTTTTGATCCCAATAAAAATGAATTTGAATCGAGGGTAGAAACATTTGGTGATATCAAATCTTTACATAAATCTGTAGAAAATAAGACATACATTCGAACAACCAATACGAATTATGTAATCTCAGATTTAACTAAGAGTGATTACTTAGAGAATGTTAGAAATATAAAAGTTCCGGATGAAGAATATGTAATTATTGACGATTTTAAAACTAATTATTTCTGGTCTAAAGGCAGTAATTTAATAACCACAGCTGATATCAACCTAAAAAACATAAAAAAAATTAAATTGGATGGGCTCATAAATTCAATTTATTCTGACAATAGTCAGATTTTAATAGGAACAAACAATGGAGCAAAATCTATTAGTCTTGATAACATCGGTGTAAATAAAATTGGTGACTTCACATCATCAAATTTTTTTCATGTTTACAATAATAAGCTGGTTAATATAACAGGGAATAGTATACAACTTAAAGAAAAAAATAATAGGATAAAAAGTATAACAGTCCCAATCAATCTTGCCCAGATGTCATACTCAGCCAATGATAATTTAATATATTTTGGATCCAAGGATATTCACTTGTTTGACATAGATAAAGAAGTTTTTTATAAATCAATTGTAAATGGTTCTTCATTTAACGGATATCAAATTAATAATTTGAAAATTGTTGAAAATAAATTATTTGTGTCACATGATAATGGAATATTTGAAATTTCAAACAAAGAGATTGGCAATTACAAGTCAGAGTTGAATATTCTTTTTTATGATTATAATGAGCTGTTAAACAGTAGTATCCCTAAAGGTTTTATTGATATCGAAAAAATTGACTCAAATTATTATGTTACTAATCAACAATCTGGTCTATCATTGTATGAAAATGACTTCAATTCTTTTGTAAAAAGTTTCACCTTTAATGGAGATCCTACCAAATCATTGGCAAGCTCAACGCCAACAAAATTATTGTACAATGATGATGAAGAAACACTCTTCATAGGTTCAATCGGTTCCGGACTATTTAAATACGAAATTGAAAACGAGACTTTTTCAAATTTAAATCTAAATGATGGGATGCTTTCCAATAATGTATATGATTTTTTAAAATTTGATAATAAAGTTTTTTTTCAATCAGGAACTGGGATAAATTTTATTGAAAATGGTTTAGTCAAAAATATAACTTATGAAGATGGGCTAAATCTGGTTTCTTATCACGACCAATCTCTTCACGCTTTTGGTGATGAATTATTGATCTCTGCAAATGAAATGATTCAAACTTTTTCTTTAGAGTCAATTGAATCCTCAAATAATAATTTTAACATTAATGCATTTAATGTTACTGGAATTGATGAGTTAAATAATAAGAAAATTGTTCCAGTAAATGAAAACAAAATTGAAATAGATTACCAAACTAAAACGATTTTATTTGACTTATTTTCTAATAATAGTTATAAGGAAAATCAATTACAGTATTTTGTTGAGAAAATCGATTCTGATGAAATTGTAAAAAACGGTTACAATAACCAAATTCAGCTCAGTGGACTCCCCTACTACACATCCGATCTTAGCTTTTATGCTGTAAATGGAAATGGAGTAAAAAGTAATAATACGATTGAGATCTCCGTATATAATGCTCCCCCTTGGTGGCTTAGAATCGAAACAATTGTTGGTTATGTCATCTTATTAATCGGTTTTGTATCCTTCTTCGTAAAATACAGGGAAAAGAAAACTAAAGAACGAATGGAAGGTGAAAGAAAATCTGCTGAACTTGAGGAAGCAAAAGAATTACAAAATAGCCTTCTTCCAAAAGTACTCCCTCAAATTGAGGGTTTTGACATAAGTACTTATCTAAAACCTGCAACAGAAATCGGGGGTGACTACTACGATTTTTTCTACAAAAAAGGTGAATACTTCTATGCCATATGTGGAGATGCTACCGGTCATGGTGTGATTTCAGGAATAATGGTTTCTGTAACCAAAGCAGGACTACACGGAGTTCCCATGGGTGATCCAACAAAAATTTTAGGGCAGCTCAATAGGATTGTAAAGCGAGTTAATTTTGGAAGGCTAAGAATGAGTTTGAGTGTAGCAAAGTTTAATAAAACTGCTGTCGAATTAAGCTCTGCAGCAATGCCACCTACCTACTTCTTCTCATCTAAATCTAAAAAAGTGGAAGAAGTTTTGGTTCCTAATCTACCACTTGGTGGGATTGAAACTGAAAAGTTTGATGGTGTAAAAAAAGAATTTAAAAGTGGTGATGTAATGGTGATGATTTCAGATGGACTTCCTGAACTTCCTAACCCTGCAAATGACTTATTGGATTATGAAAAGGTTCAAAAATGTATCAAAGATAACGCTGAGAAAAGTGCAGATGAAATAAAAGAAGCGCTCGTCTATCTCTCAGATGAATGGGCAAGTGGTGTGATGAACCCTGATGATATTACCATAGTTGTAATAAAAAAAGCTGCTTAAGTACTAAAAGGTTTACATTAATGGAAAGCATAGCAAAAATCAATTATCTATTTTTTTCTCTTTCTTTACTTATAGTTACCCAATTATCATCACAAGATTTTAAAGATAATTCTGAATATGAGTTTGAGAAATACGCAGTCGAGGAAGGAACAGCAATGAATGCCTCTCAGGTTGTATTTGAGGATAGTAATGGTTTCATATGGCTTGGATCTCAAAGTGGTATAGATAGATTTGATGGTTACGAATTTATTAATTATGCAAATATTTCCTCTGACTCGTTATCAACTAATCTTACTTGGGTTAACACTATTTCCGAAGATAGATTTGGAAATATTTGGGCTGCTGATCAATTTGGTAATGTTTCAAATTATAAAAGACTGGAAGATAAATGGTATAATTATTATCCTGAGTATAAAGATTTAATTACTAATATTCCCGAGGGCACAAATTTAAATTTTAGCTACCAACCGAGCTCGATTGTAGTTAGTAAAGACGGAAGATACTCTTTTGTTGGTGTTTTTCGTTTTGGTTTAATCAGAATAGACTCAGAAACAGGTACTCAAAAATACTATCAAGATGATTTTAAGTTTTCTGAATGGTATGACATTAATTCTGCAGATAAAATGATTAATGAAATGGAATGGTTAGATGATACAAGAATTTTGATCGCTACTGGAGACGGCCTTAGAGTTTTTGATATTGAAAAAGAGACCTACACAGATGAATTTTTAAGAACACAAAATAAAGACCAAGGAAACTTTCCTGAAGACAGGGTATGGATCAGAAATTTTGAAATAATCGATGAAAACAATTTGTGGATATCAGGTCGGAATGGAGTTATCTACAAAGTAAATTTAAAAGAAAATTCTCTAGAAAATTACAGTGAAAAAACAGATTTATCAAATTCAGAAGCCTCACAAATTTTATTGGATAAAAAAAATAATCAACTTTGGGTTAATATTCAAAATATTGGAATTGATATTCTTGATATAGAGACAAATCAAGTAAATAACCTCAGAAATTACAATTCTCCACTTATCGGCAAAGAGTTCAACAATATTATAAAAGATAAACAACAAAATATATGGATTTCAAGTGCTACGGATGGATTATTAAAATTTGATCCAAACAAAAAAAAATTTAAAGCTTACTCAAAAGATGAACCTTCTGAATTTAAATTAGATTTTTCTATCGCTTGGGGGGCACACATTGACAGGAAGGGTGTTGTCTGGGTTGGTACCAGAGACCCAGGGGGTGGTATTGTAGGATTGGACTTCAAAAATAATAGAAGGTATTCGTCAGGAAAGATTAATAATAACTCAGCAGGCGGATATAACATTACTGAGGATAATGTCGGAAATATTTGGGCAATACGAGGATCTGACGGTATTTGGTTGAAAAAAAATGATGAGGAACAGTTTAAATTTCTCGGTTCTTACACTAATCAACTTAGAAACGATAAAAGTTATTTAGACAATCTTGTTCAAGGTCATTTAACATATGACAAAAATCTAATAATCCCAAGTGAACGTACGGTTTGGCTAGCTGATAAAAACGGAAATCCTGTTTATGAAGAATACACTAGGTTAACAAATGGGATTAAAAACAGAATAAGAGCATTTCACAGAAAAGACTCAATTTCAACCTATGTTGTAGCTGATAAATCAATATGGTTGTGGGACGAAAAAGGCAATAAATTCAAGGATTTGACACCTGATTTAGATATTCCGATCTTTGAAACACTCGCACAATCTCCAGTAGCTGTTCTCAAAAACAAAATGTATATACCTACCTACGGAAGCGGTATCATTGTTGTGGATTTTGAAACTCAAGACTTAAGTTATATAACAACAAATGAGGGACTTCCTAACATGTATTTATATAACATGTTTCTAGACAAGGATAATTTTCTATGGATGTCCTCTAATCAGGGTATTTTGAAATATGATCCTGAAAAATTAGAATTTAAACAATATACCCCTGTTGATGGAACACAAGAATATGAATATAATGCTGGGAGTGCATGGCAATCAGATGATGGTTACATAGTGATGGGAGGTTTGAATGGGATTAATTATTTTAATCCTTCTACGCTGAATGAGAACCGATTGCCACCCAAGGTTCTTATAAAAAACATAAATATAGGTGGAATAAATAAAAAGTTTGAATCTGTATCAAATAATGAATATGTTGATATTGAATTTAAAAATAATTCAATATCCTTCGAATATTTAGCACTCAGCTTTAGAAATACTGCTCAAAATCAATATAGGTATAAAATGGAGGGTTATGATTCTAATTGGATCGAAGCTGGAACAAGAAGATTTGCGAGCTATACCAATTTACCTATTGGAACTTATACATTTAGAGTTATTGGCTCAAACAATGACGGCGTATGGAACGAGATAGGTGCTAGTTACAAACTCAACATTCTTCCTCCATGGTATAGAACCTATTTCGCATATGGAGGCTATGTTTTACTATTAATTTTCGGATTTAGATCTTTTGGAAAGTATCAGGCTAAAAAATCAATTGTTCAAGCTAATAACAAAAGAAGAAATAAAGAACTTCAAGAAGCAAAAGAATTACAAACTAGTTTATTACCAAAAGTTAATCCAACAATCCCAGGTTATAAAATCAGTACTTATCTTAAATCAGCCACAGAAGTTGGTGGTGACTACTACGACTTTTTCTACAAAAAAGGTGAATACTTCTATGCTATATGTGGAGATGCTACCGGTCATGGTGTGATTTCGGGAATGATGGTTTCCGTTACAAAAGCAGGATTACATGGTATTCCCATGGCTGAACCATCAAAAATTTTAGGACAATTGAACCAAATTGTTAAAAAAGTTAATTTTGGGAGACTCAGAATGAGTTTAAGTGTAGCAAAATTCAATCCTAATAATGTCGAATTGAGCTCTGCAGCAATGCCTCCCACCTATTTCTTTTCCTCAAAATCTAAAAAAGTGGAAGAAGTTTTAGTTCCTAATCTGCCACTTGGTGGTATTGAAACAGAAAAGTTTGATGGTGTAAAAAAAGAGTTTAAAAGTGGTGATGTAATGGTGATGATTTCGGATGGACTTCCAGAACTTCCAAACCCTGTAAACGACTTATTAGATTACGAAAAGGTTCAAAAATGTATTAAAGATAATGCTGAGAAAAGTGCAGATGAAATAAAAGATGCACTAGTCAATCTTTCAGATGAATGGGCAAGTGGTGTGATGAACCCAGATGATATAACTATTATTGTAATAAAAAAAGCTGCTTAATTGGTATCGAAAATCCAATTACTAATCTCATTTGATTTTCCTTTCACTCTGATTGGTTCTTGAGCCTCGAAACTGCTCTTATTGGAAATCTGATTAAAAACACTTTCAGAAATAACAACCTGACCAGATTTTGCATGAGAACATAATCTCGCAGCAAGGTTAACCGCATCACCAATTACTGTATAATTCATTTGTTTTTCTGAACCAATATTTCCTGAAACAACTTTACCATAGTTGATACCTATTCCAATTTTGAGTTCAGGAAGATTTTCTTTACTCATTTTTTTATTAAACTTTTTGAGAGATTTGAACATTTCAATTGCTGTATTGACAGCGTTCTGAGAATCATTTTCGCTTTTAATGGGAACTCCATACAATACCATTAACTCATCTCCAATTATTTTATCTAGAGTTCCATTGTGTGAAAAAACTACATCTATCATAGCCTCAAAATAATTATTTAATAAATAAACTACCTCTGATGGTTTCATTTTTTCGGATAAGCTGGTAAATCCTCTTATGTCACAAAATAAAACACAGACCTCATTTTGTGCACCTCCAAGTTCAAGTGAATTTTCATTTTGGAGAAGTTCATCTACAATATTTTCGGAGACATACTTTTTAAATGTGGATTTAATTTTATTTATGCCCGAAAGGTCCTCAAATGAAAAAACCAAACCAGATCTTTCATTTTGTTCGCTGTAAACAGCCGATAGAGTCAAGTTAATTTCTCGGCTTAATCCACTTGAATCAATTATATTAAAATTGTCCTCATAGATTGTTTCATCTTGAGTTTCAGACTTTTCCAATAACTCAATTAGTTTGGGATTGTTTTGAAAAACCATGAAATAGTGATTATTTATAACACCCTCATCATCAAGAGAAAATATTTTTTTGGCTGATTCATTAACAAATTCGATTTCTCCTAATATGTTTATCATTATAATCCCGGTTGTAATGGATGACATTATGTTATCAACAAGTTTATTTGAACTCTTCAATGAATCTATTAAGCGAATGTTATCATAAGCATGACTAACTTTTTTACTTAAGCTATCAAACAATCTTAAATCTTGTTGCGTAAATCTAACTAATCCACTTCTACTCTCTTTATCGAAAAGTAATATGGCTCCTTCAAGTGAATTTTCTGTAATTATTGGACTAATTAAAGCATTTTTTCTCGATAGTTTTAATAGAGAGAATTCTTGAGGATTATCAATTACTTTTGATATTTTTTTATCATTTAATTCTTTTAAAATTCCTCTTGTTATTCTTAATATTTTACTAGGTAATTCATCTTTTTGAATATTAAATTGTGAAACAACATTAAAAAAACCTGACTTTTCGTCTTTCAACAAAACCATTCCCTTGGATGAGTTCAAAATTGAAATTATCGTTATTAACAACCCCTCAAAAAGCTCTTCTTTCAATCCCTGTTGGTTGTCAATTAAATCAGTTACATCAATTAGTGATTCAATTTCTAGTAATTTGTTTTTTAACTCGTTGTTAGAAATTGTAAGTTTATTTTCAATCTCCTTAACTTTAATTAAATTTTCTAATTGAAATTTAAGACTCAATATTATGCTTTTGAGCTTTTGATTAAAATTAATTTTATCTGAGATGATTATAAATCCCAGGGGTTTATCATAAACAGATATTGAAAATATTTTTATTGATTCTATGCAATCTACGTCAATAAAGGTATTTAATAACTTAAACTTTTCTGAAGATTTTAATAATTCTGTTAGAGTGTCTTGAGAAATAAGATTTAAAGGAAAATCCGATTTGAAATAATTAAATAATCCTAATGATTTTAAAAGTGATTTTTTTGAAAAAAAAACAATCTGTAAGGTCTCTAGGCCTTTGATTGAATTTACAAAATGAATCTTGTCCTTTGGATTTTTAGTTTCGTCAAGAACTAGAAGAGGCTCCAATATGAAAAATCGTGTTACATGGCACTAACTGCTTCCTGTTGTGTAGCATAACTTTCACAGTACTTCGTAAGTCCCATTATTTTAAATGTTTTTTCAATAATAGGTGCCAGTCCACAAAAAGCCAAAGCACCATCCTTTTCTTGAAGCTGTTCAATTAATTCGATTAGAATTGAGGCTCCAATACTGTTCACAATATTGGATCTTTCTAAATTGATTAAAATTTTATTTTTTCCATTTGCTATATGTTCTTGAGCAGAATTCTGAATATCTTCTCCAAGATCTTTATTTAAATAACCTTCAGTTGTTATAACGACAACTTCCCCAATTAATTCGACGTTCGTAACTTTATTCATTTGTAGCTTCCTTTTTTTTAATCATTGTTAGTGTTGTTCCTGTATGATCTGATTCGAAATCAACTGAATCCATCAATTCTTTAATTAACATAATCCCCCAGCCTCTTTTTCTTTCATCGCTGTTAAGTTTGGACTCAATTTTTGGGATTTTGACATTGGATTGATCAAAACCTTTTCCTTTATCAATAACCTTTATTGTCAACTGATTTTCTTCGATCAAAAAGTCAATATAAACTTCACTTTTAGATTCAGAATGTTCGAATGCATTGATACATGCTTCAATAAGAGCCATTGATATTTCACCTGTTTTCTCTTCAGAAAGATCCATATGCCTGGCTACTATTTCTGCTGTTTGTGTAGCAACAAGTTCCATATCCTTTAGAATGGGTAGTTTTAATTCTACACTTGGTTTTTTGCTCATAAGTATTTTTTTACAGATATATTTTAATTGTATATCTATCCAAATTTATGAAATATTATTTACATTTCTATAAATTAAGGTTATATGAATAAAGTTATTATTCGTAAAATTGTAATAAATTTTATATGATAAATGAAAAATAAACTTTTCAAACTTTTAAGTATTCTGTTCATATTTGCAACGAACCTCTCATGTGCGCAATTAGGTGAAACATTCATAAGGGAGGATAAGGATATCGTATCTCCCAATGAAATAAATTATGATTTAGAATTAGTTCATGAAAATGATGAAATTATATGGGCTATAGAGTTTTTTGAAGACAACTCCATCTTGGCTACTGTCAAATCCGGAAAATTAATTCATTATAAAAATAACGGAGATGAAGTTTTAATTAAAGGATTACCCAAAATATATCTCCGTGGACAAGGAGGACTGATGGATATTGAATTTCACCCAAATTTTGAAAAAAACAAGCTTTTGTATCTCACTTATGCATATGAAAAAGAGGAAGGTAAAGGTGGAAGCACAAATGTCGCTCGTGCTAAGCTTGAGAATGATTCGTTGATAGATTTCGAGGTGTTGTATGAAGCTACTGAGGTTTCAAGGAAAGGACAACATTTTGGTGGAAGATTAGAATTTGATAATGATGGTTTTTTATATTTTTCGATAGGAGACAGAGGAAATAGAGATGTAAATCCTCAAAATTTAGAATTGGATGGGGGTAAAATTTACAGAATAAATGATGATGGTTCAATTCCAAAAGACAACCCTTTCTACAATCTACCTAATGCAAAAAAAGCAATCTTTTCCTATGGACACAGAAATCCACAAGGAATGTTCAAACATCCTACAAGCGGAAAAATATGGACTAATGAACATGGCCCAAAAGGTGGAGATGAGATTAATATAATTAACAAAGGACTAAACTACGGCTGGCCAAAAATTACCTACGGAATTAATTACAGTGGAACAACTATTACAAAAAATAAATCTCTTCCCAATATGGAACAGCCATTATATTATTGGATTCCCTCAATAGCTCCAAGTTGTTTCGAATTCATTAATTCTGACAGGTATGGTGATTGGCAAGGTAGCCTTCTAGCTGGAGCTTTAAAATTCAAATATTTAGAAAGAATTGTTTTGGATAATAATAAGGTTGTTTATCGAGAAAGAATTGCAGAGGATTTGGGTAGACCAAGGGATGTAAAAGAATCCAAAGATGGATATATACATGTGTCCATTGAAAACAAAGGTATATACAAAATAGTTCCTAAGTCATGAGGGTATTAATTTTGCTACTTTTTCCGCTCTTCGCATTTTCTCAAAAAGATTCTCTATCAATTTCAATAGAAAATGGAAGGATTTTGTATGATGATTTTTGTATAAGATGTCATTTACCTAATGGCAAAGGTCAAATAGGAATAATTCCTCCACTCGCGAAATCCGATTTTCTCTATAAACACATGGAAGAAAGCATCAAGGCATTAAAGTTTGGTGGAATTGATGGTGAGATCATAGTAAATGGAGTGAAGTATAATTCAAGAATGGAAAAAATGGGTCTCTATAACGACGAAATTGCAGATGTTATGAACTACATATTAAATAGTTGGGGTAACAAAAGTGATTTAATGATCACAGAAGAATACGTTGATAAATTAAAAAAATAAATGTTTTTGATCGGCATATGTGGAGGATCAGGATCTGGAAAAACAACTTTAGCATTAAAACTAAAAAAGTATTTCAAGTCGAGAAAAATTGGACATCTTGATTGTGACTCTTATTATATAGATAATAGCCATCTTCCGATGAAAGAAAGGTCTAAAATCAATTTTGATCATCCTAGACAAATTGATTTTAATTTGTTGTATAATGATTTAAAATCATTAAAAAACTCAAAGAAAATTTTCATACCCAAGTATTCATACAAATACCACAGAAGACTTAGAACAAGAAAAACCATGTATCCTAAAGAAATTATTTTATTGGAGGGTATTCATATTTTACATAAAAAAAATATTTTAGATTTAATTGATTTATCTATTTTTCTTGATTTAGATAAAAAAACCAGACTCGAAAGAAGAATTAAAAGAGACAAAAAAGAAAGAGGACGCTCAAAACATGATATAATTCATGCATTTAATAATAAAAGCGAGCCAATGTTCAAAGAATTTATTGAACCAAAAAAATCAAAAACAAATCTAATTCTAAGTTCTAAAAATATTAAGCTTGAAAAAATTATAACTTTAGTAAATAAACTTTATTAATTGAAATTTTTAAAACGTATTTTGTCAAACCAATATTTAAAATTTATAAAAAACATATATGTAATTATCACATTGTTTTTTATTATTTGGATGTTATTCATTGATGTAAATTCTTATCTTTTTCACAGGGAATTAAACAGAGAAATTAAAGAATTAGAGATGAGGAAGAAGATTTTGGAGGAAGACATAAAAAAAGATATCAATCTACTTGAATATTTAAAAAATGATGAAAACTATGAAGCATTTGCGAGGGAGAATTTTTTCATGAGAAAAGAAAATGAAGATGTATACATAATAGAACTCCAGGACTCTATTGAAAAAGTAGTTGAAAAAAAGAAATAAAATTTCCAAAATCAGATATTAAAAATTGTATTTTTAATTTTTAACGCATGGGTAAGGTAATTGCAATTTCAAATCAAAAAGGAGGTGTTGGAAAAACTACGACTGCACTTAACCTTGCTGCATGTCTTGGTATTTTGGAGAAGAAAGTTTTGTTAATAGACTTGGATCCTCAAGCTAACGCAAGTTCTGGAATTGGTGTTAACAACATTAATAAAAACAAAACATCATATCAACTAATTGAACATACTGAAAAAGCTAAAAATGTTATTATCAAATCAGAAAGTCCTAATCTTGATGTAATTCCCTCAAGTATTGATCTAGTTGCTATTGAAATTGAATTAGTTAACCATCCTAACAGAGAATTTATGTTAAAAAAGGCTATAGCTGAAGTCAAGGATATTTATGATTTCACAATCATTGATTGTGCTCCATCACTTGGATTAATTACACTTAATGCATTAACAGCGGCTAATTCCTTAATTATTCCTATTCAATGTGAATATTTTGCACTCGAAGGCCTTGGAAAACTTTTAAATACAATTAAAAGTGTTCAAAAATTACATAATAAATCTTTAGAAATTGAAGGGCTTTTGTTGACTATGTATGATTCCAGATTAAGATTATCAAACCAGGTTGTAAATGAGGTCAAAAAACATTTTCAAATGATGGTTTTTAAGACTGTGATCCATAGAAACGTTAAACTAGGTGAAGCACCTAGTCATGGAAAGAACATTGTTGATTACGATGCAACAAGCAAAGGGGCTAAGAATTACATTAAATTAGCACAAGAGCTGATAAATAAAAGTTTAGTGAATGGCAAAAGCTTATAAAAAACAACCTCTTGGGCGGGGATTATCTGCGCTTCTTAGTGATCAGATTGAAGGTGTGGAGTCAGCTAATGATAAAGATGCTGATCAAATTATTGGAAATATAGTTGAAATTCCCTTAGATCAAATTAAAATTAATCCGTTTCAGCCTAGGACAAATTTTGAGAATGAAAAAATACTTGAATTGGCTAATTCAATTAGTGAACTTGGAGTTATACAACCAATTACTGTTAGAAAAAAAGGAGCTAAATCATATGAAATAATTTCGGGAGAGCGAAGACTAAGAGCTCTTCAATTTTTAAAAATAAAAGATATTCCAGCTTATGTTCGAATTGCAAACGATCAGCAATCTCTTGAGATGGCACTGGTAGAAAACATTCAGAGGGAAGATTTGGATCCAATTGAAATTGCTTTGTGTTACCAAAGATTAATGGACGAAGTGATGCTTACACAAGACGAAATGAGTAGAAGAGTTGGAAAAAAAAGATCAACAATTGCTAATTACACAAGATTACTAAAATTAGATCCTATTATACAATCAGGAATAAGAGACAAATTTATTTCAATGGGGCACGGAAGAGCGATACTGTCTGTTGAGAAAAGTGAAGATCAACTAAAACTATATAAAAAAATATTAAAAAACTCACTTTCCGTTAGAGACGTTGAGCTTTTAGCCAAAAAGCAAGGTAAAACCAATTTGGGTAACATAAAATCAGAAACAAAACTTTCTAAAAACTTAAATGATGAATTAATAAAGTTGAGAAAAGTTTTTAATTCGAAAGTTAATATTAGGTTAAAAGAAAAAGATAATGGAACAATACTTTTTCCTTTTACTAATATTACAGAATTCAAAACTCTAATTAAAAAGCTCAATGCAAAAAAATAGGTTTATACTAATTATTTTTTTTCTCATTTCATTTGAAACCTTCGGACAAGAATCAACTTCAAGCTTTCAAGATTCAGACGTTACTGAGCCCTCAAAAGCAGCCTTTTATTCTGCAGTTTTGCCTGGTGCCGGTCAAGCATTTAATAAGAAATACTGGAAAATACCTATAGTTTATGCCGCGATCGGAACATCAATTTATTCGTATAATTTCAATCAAAAAAAATATTGGTCTTACAGAAACTCCTACAAATCAAGAAAAGCCGGCTACAGCAATGATGAATATCAAAATTTGATTTTGGACGATGAAAGATTACTTGATGGCGCAAAATTTCATAAAAAAAATAGGGATTTATCAATGGTCTTTATTGTTGGGTTTTACATCCTTAATATTTTGGATGCTAATATTGATTCACACTTAAAGCAATACAATGTAAATGAGAACTTAACAATCAAACCTTTCATTGAATCCAGTTCAGAAACCAAAATTAGTTCTGTTGGTTTTTCATTAAATTTAAACTTTTAATTATGAAAATAGCGATTCTGGGTTACGGTAAAATGGGTAAGGAAATTGAAAAAGTTTCTTTAGAAAAAGGACATGAAATTACCCTAAAAGTTGACAAAAACTTTATAGGAAAAATTAATTCAGACATTGACGTTGCAATTAATTTTTGTACACCTGAAACAGCTTTTGAAAATATAAGTATGGCTCTAAACAATAGAATACCAGTCATTTCTGGTACTACAGGCTGGTTATCAAATTATTCAAAAATCGTAGAATTATCTAAGAAAAAACAAACAAGTTTCCTTTATTCTTCCAATTTTAGTCTTGGTGTAAATTTATTTTTTGAATTGAATAAAAAGCTAACTAAAATGATGAACAATCATGATGATTATAATCTTGCAATCAAAGAAACTCATCACAAAATGAAAAAAGATAATCCTAGTGGAACAGCTCTTAAGTTAGTTGAAGATATTATCCAAAATAGTAAACATACTAGCTGGTCAAATACTAAAAAAAATAATTCAATATATGTTGAATCAATCAGAAAGAATTTAATCCCCGGAACTCATGTTGTAAAATATTCATCTGAAATTGATGAAATTAAGATAATTCATAAAGCTAAAAACAGAAAAGGTTTTGCAACAGGTGCAGTTATTGCGGCAGAATGGATTCAAGATAAAAAAGGTGTTTTTGGAATGAATGATGTAATTAATGATATAAAAATGAAGTAATGACTTTTTTTGAGTGGCTTATATTCTTTGTAATTATCCAATTTATTCACGGCCTAGGTACGCTAAAGCTCTATGAAAAATGTGGTTTCAACAGTTTTTTAGCTTTTGTTCCCGTATATAATGCCATAATATTGATGAAAATTATCAGAAGACCCTGGTGGTGGACCATACTTCTTTTTATTCCTATTATTAATTTATTAATTATTCCTGTTATTTGGGTTGAAACAGTTAAAACTTTTGGAAAAATTAAATTGATTGATACAATTTTAGTTATTTTTTCCTTAGGATTCTATATCTATTTCATAAACTACTCAAAAAATATCTTATACTTTGATGACAGAACTCAAAATCCTAAAACTGCGCTGGGTGAATGGATCAGTTCTATTATTTTTGCTGTAATTTTAGCTACAATTGTTCACACATACTTTATTCAGCCCTACATAATTCCGACTGGTTCTCTTGAAAAATCACTTCTAGTTGGAGATTTTTTATTTGTAAGTAAATTTCATTATGGGGCAAGAGTTCCACAAACAGCTATTTCATTTCCAATGGTTCACGATACAATTGTAGGTACAGGAATCAGATCTTATTTGAACAAGCCTCAAATTCCTTATTTGAGACTTCCTGGATTTGAGAAAATTAAAAGAAACGAAATTGTTACATTCAGTTGGCCTGCCGATACAGTAAGGCAGTTTTTTGTTAAAGAGAAAGGTGTAAAAAAACCCATTGATAAAAAATCAAATTATGTAAAAAGATGTGTTGCCATCCCCGCTGATACACTCGAAATAAGAAATGGACAAATATTTATTAATGGAGAAAAAAGTATTATGCCCTACAGAGCAAAACCAATATTTAATTACACATTATACAATGATGAAGGTATTTCTATATCCAAATTATCGAAAGCCAATTTAAAAATTGATAGAAAATTTAGAGTTAAAGATATTACTCAAAAAAAGTTTGATATGATTCGTCCATATGTTAAAAGATTAGTTAGTAACTCTCCTGACAACTTTACAATAATCACAGACCATAATGGAATCCCCTATAATGTGAGATCAAAAGGAAGAATTGTTTTAACTGAAATTTCAGGAAGAAATATGGATGTTTTCTTGACCGAAAAAGAAGCAAAAAATATAGAAAATTCAAATTTAGTTGACAGTATAGTTAGAAATTTCAAAAAAATCAAATCTTACAATACTCAATATTTCCCTAATGATATTAAGTTTAATTGGAATGAAGACAACTTCGGACCAATAATAATACCTATGAGAGGAGAAAAAATAGTATTAAATAAAAACAATCTTCCTATTTATAAAAAACTAATAAGAGATTACGAAAAAAATTCTTTGGAATTAATTAATGGATCTATAGTCATAAATGGTTTAAAAACCAACGAATATACATTCAAACAGGACTATTATTGGATGATGGGTGACAACAGATACAGGTCTGAGGATAGTAGGTCTTGGGGTTTTGTTCCCGAGGATCATATTGTTGGTAAACCAGTATTTATATGGATGAGTATTGATGGGATTAACGACGGAATTAAAAATTGGAAAATAAGATGGGATAGGGTTTTTACAACTGTTAATCTAGACGGGGAACCTAAGTCTTACAGATGGCATTTTTTAATACTTGTTTTAATTATTTACATTTTAAGTGAAATTAGAAAAAGAAAAAAAGCTTGATATTCAAACTAAAGATTTAACTTTTTTAATGACACCATGCTATTTTGCTCCCATATCACATTGGAGTATAATTAAAGATGGAAATGTCCTGTGGGAAACTAATGAAAACTATTTGAAACAAAGTTTGAGAAATAGAACCTATATTTTAGGGCCAAATAAAGTTTTGAAGCTAATTATTCCAATCAAACACCTAGAACATAAAACACCCTTAAAAAAAACTTTAATTGATAATACATTCAACTGGCAAAAAAATCATATGGCAGCTCTTAAGACATCATATAATTCATCTCCTTTCTTTGAATACTACAGGGACGAATTATTTAATTTTTATTCTCAAAAGTTTTCTAAATTATTAGATTTTAATTACCAGGCAATGAACTTAATTTTAAATTGGCTAGATATTAATTTAGTATTGAATGAAACAAAAAACTATTTAAAATCGCCCTCTGGTATTGTAGATAAAAGAAAAATGTCTAATAAAAGTTTCGATGATAAATTCATAGTAAAAACATACACTCAAGTATTTTCAAAAAATAAAAAAAATTTCAAAAATAACTTGAGTATTTTGGACCTAATATTTAATATGGGACCTGAAAGTATAAACTATCTTACAAAAAAAAGCAGGCCATAAGCCGGATTCTGTCTTGCCTTATCATTTATCTAGACAATTTATTACTAAATTGTTCTTACCGCCTACCCTTCAACATTGAACGAGCAATTCTCAAGCGTTGGTTTACATGGCGTTTCACCTTACAGAGTTTACCTGATTTCACTACAGCCTAGCTGTACATTCTTTCTGTTGCACTTGTCCTATATTTTCATATGACGGGTGTTACCCGCTGTAATGCTCTTTGGTGTCCGGACTTTCCTCTTTTAAAAAAAGCGATAAGGTAGCCTGCTATATCAAAAATATTAAAAAAAAAACATCTCACTTTATTACCCTAAAACGTAGTATTTAAATGCTTAAATTTTATATTAGCACAATGAAAAACTTTGTAGTTTCAGCTTTAAAATATAGACCGGCTAGCTTCGATGATGTTGTTGGACAAGATGCAGTCACAAAAACTTTGGAGAATGCTATCAAGCATAACCAAGTTCCTCAAGCAATGTTATTTTGTGGGCCAAGGGGGGTTGGAAAAACGACATGCGCAAGAGTTCTAGCAAAAAAAATTAATTCTAATATTGAGAAAACAAATTCATTCTCATATAATATTTTTGAATTGGATGCAGCTTCTAATAATGGAGTTGATGATATAAGAAGTCTAATTGAGCAGGTTCGAGTACCCCCCCAAACGGGGAACTTCAAAGTTTATATTATTGATGAAGTTCACATGCTTTCAGGCCCAGCTTTTAATGCTTTTTTAAAAACATTAGAGGAACCTCCAAATTATGCTATTTTCATTTTGGCAACTACTGAAAAACATAAAGTTATTCCAACTATACTTTCCAGATGTCAAATTTTTGATTTTAAAAAAATTAGTTTTGCTGACATCAAAAATTTTTTGATTAAGATATCAACAAAGGAAGAAGTAAAGTATGATAATGAAGCTCTTTCACTAGTAGCTAAAAAAAGTGATGGTTCTCTAAGAGATGCCTTATCAATTTATGATAGACTTGTTAACTACACTGAGGGTAATATTACAAAAGAATTAACATATGAAAACCTCAATGAGGTAAGTTATGAAACACATTTTCAGATGACAGATATCATAAAAAATGGTGATATACATGAGGCATTGATATTACTGGATCAAATTATCAAAAATGGAAATAATGAGCTAAATTTCATTGATGGTTTCTCATCTCATTTGAGAGATTTATTAGTGGCAAAAAATATCAATTCTAAAAACTTATTAAACTTAGATGAAAATTTAGAGAAATATTATGAAAAACAATCAACAGGTTTCACAACCAATATAATCCTTTCAGCTATTGAAATATGTGATAATTGCATCAATAAATTTAGAAATAGTAAAAATCAAAGACTCTTGGTGGAAATATCTTTAATGAAATTATGCTCATTGTTCGAAAAAAAAAAAAAAATAAATGATCACAATGAACAAAATTCTATAATTGAGAAATTTGAGAATGAATCAGAATCTAAAGAACCAGATAATGTTACTACAATAAAAAAAGATAAGAATAAAGTCGATCAAAATTTTAATACAAGAATGGTTTCCGGATTATCCATCTCAAGTCTAAAAGAAAAGAAAAGGATAGTAAATGAAAATTTATTAAAATCTAAAATTGAAGAAAAACAAATCAATAAAGAAGAAGTCACTCAAGAGTTATTATTAAAATTTTGGAATAAATTTTCAGAGGATTTGAACAAAAAAGGTGAAAAAAATCTCTCTAGTATTTTACAACTTAGTGAACCAACTTTGAAAAACAATTATGAAATTCACTATACTCTTTCAAATAATACCAATAAAATAGAACTTGAAAAGAATAAAAATAAATTATTAAATTTTTTATCAAAAAATTTAAAAAATGACCTTTTAGAATTAATGCTAAAAGTCAATAAAGAAAAAGAGAAAAAAATTTTGTACTCTGCGAAGGAAAAATTTGAAAGGATGAAAAAAATTAATCCATCAATAGAAAAAATGAGAAAAGATTTTAAACTAGGCCTTTAGTCATTTAAAAGTTCATAAACCATTCCATCGGCTAAGCCTAATTTTGGAACCCATATTTCTTTAGCAGATATCTCTTTAATTATATACTCATATATCCTGCCTGCAGGAACAATAACGTCTAACCTATCGGGGTTTAACTTTAAATCAATTGATTTTTCTTCGAAATTTAATGATTCAAGTTTATTAAGAGTCAAAGTTATTTTTCTTAATGATAAGGGCTTTTCATTATTATTTCCAGATAACTTGAATATTTTATTAATGTTCCCACCAAAACCAACTACACTCTCTATATTTAAGTTTTTGAGATTATTTTTCACCCAAAAAGTAAAACCATTCCATACCTTTGTGGATACTAGATTATTCATTAATCTAACTCCACCGATTTTAAAAGATTTAGATTTTAAGATGATATTGTTTTTCAATAAGGTTAATTCTGTGCTTCCACCACCTACGTCTATAATACAAAAAAGTTTTTCGTTATTTTGAAAGATTTTATTTTTTGCAATCAGCTTAGCTTCCTTATTTCCACTTATAATTTCTAATGAGAGTCCAGTCTTTTTTTTAATTCTTTCAACAATGAAATGAGAATTTTCTGAGCACCTAAGTGCCGAAGTAGCGTAAGCTAAATACTTTTTAACATCATTAACTTTCATAAGTAAAACAAAAGATTGTATTACATCAATAAGTTTCTTTATATTTTTTTCTTTAATCTTTCCTAAACCAAAAGCATCTTGTCCAAGTCTTAAAGGAACCCTCACTAATGAGTTTTTTGTGGCCTCAAAATCTTTGCCATTTTTAATGTAAATATTTGATATCAATAATCTTACAGCGTTTGATCCTATATCTATTGTGGCATACTTTTTTACTTTTTTTGGGTTTTTCAATTTTTTTCTTGGTAATATTTATAAACCTCAGATTGAGATCTGTAAACAGGGTTTTTATTTTTTTTATAACTATTTATTTTTGGACTATTGATAAACCTTGATTTAACATTATCATTCCAATAAATTTTAAAAACATCCATAATCTCGTCTTTGATTTCTTTATCAAAAATTGGACATGTGACCTCTACCCTATTATCTAAATTTCTGGTCATCCAATCTGCTGAACTTATATAGGTTTTATTATTTCCTCCATCACAAAAAATCATAAATCTTGTATGCTCTAAAAATCTATCAACTATACTAATTCCTTTAATTGATTCGCTCATCTTTTTTATACCTGGTATTAGGCAACAAACACCTCTTACAATTAATTCGATTTTTACACCATTTCTGCTAGCATCATAAAGTGCTTTAATCATATTTCTGTTTGTAATGTTATTTATTTTGATTTTTATCCAAGCTGGTTCTCCTTTTTTAGCATTTTTGATTTCATTTTTTATCAATTTTTTTAGTCTTGTCGCGGTATTAATTGGTGATATAAAAAGGTTTTTAAAATTGTATTTTTTATAATTAGCGTCAAAAAAGTTAAAAACTGATTTAACCTCATCTAAAATCTGGTTGTCTGAAGTGAATAATGTCATATCAGTGTAAACCTTTGCAGTTGATTCATTCAGATTTCCAGTACTAATAAACCCATATTTATCTATTCCGTTTTCTTGTTTTCTTTCAACAACACATATTTTACTATGTACTTTTAGATTTTGTGATCCATAACTAATTTTAATGCCATGGGATTGCATTTCTTTTGCATACTTAATATTTGCAGATTCATCAAACCTAGCTTGTAACTCAATAAGAACAAATACTTTTTTTCCATTCCTGGCAGCATTGATTAATGCACTTGCAACTTTTGATAATTTTGATAATCGATAAATGGTAATAAAAATTTTTTTAACCTTAGGATCAATTGAGGCTTCTATTAAAAAATTGATTATGTATAAAAATTTTTGGTATGGTGTGTGTAATAAAAAATCTTTTTCAGCAATTTTTTTAAACATACCTTTGTTTAGATTTAGTCCACTAATTTTGAGAGGTATTAAATCATCATATATTAATTTTTTTCTACCTAAACTTGGAAAATTCATGTAGTCACTTCTATTATGATATTTTCCGCCAGGAACTATACTGTCATTTTCAACATCGATACTCATTTTACTTATGATGAAATCTAGAGTTTCTTTGGACATCTCAGAATCATAGACAAACCTAACTGGATGTCCTGAATATCTGTCCAATAAACTTTCAGAAATTTTCTCTAAATAACTTTTAGAGATGTCATCATCAAATTCTAATTCTGCATCCCTACTTATTTTTATCATGTGGGCAGAAATTTGTTTTGGTCGAAAAATTTTAAAAATTTTCTTTAAGTAATATCTAATTATATCATCTATCATTACAACGTAGTCATTATCGTCGTTTGAAGGTAGTTGTATAAATCTTTTTAAATTTTTTGGGAAATGTAAAATCGCATGTTGAGATTGATCATATTTGTTTTTCATCTTTACCAAAATAAAAGAAAGATTGTCCTCAAATTTTGGCATTTTTTTTATTTTGTCTAAAACAATAATACCAAGTGAGGGACTGATAATATCACTAAAATATGAGGAAATGAATTTTTTTTGATACTTCATCATTGTATTTTCATTAACAAAGAAAATTTTTTCCCTCTCAAGTTCAATAACAACTTTACTTAAAATTTTAAAACTTTGTTCTTGTAATTTAATTGCCTTTGTAGAAATTTCCTTCAATAAATTTTTAGCTGTTACATCCTTATATATAGTTTTTCCGGAATCATTGCTAACCGCAATTCTTTTTACAGTTGCATATCTAACCCTGTAAAACTCATCAAGATTATTAGAGAAAATTCCTAAAAACCTGACTCTTTCAATCAGAGGAACATTTGTATCATCAGCCTCCTGTAGCACTCTTTCATTAAATTCTAACCAGCTTATTTCTCTATTTATATATCTGTTAACTTGTCGATTCATTTGAAGTGTTTAGGAAAATAGAAATCACATTTTCCAGTATCTATTTCATCCCATAAAGATACATCAAAATCAAAAATTAGAATCCCACAAGTTGGCACATGCTTACTCAATCCAGCAAATTTTTCAAGTAAATTTGTACAGCTATTGTTGTGAGTAAAAATGATTACTGTATTTAAATTTGATGGTATAGCTCTTATAAAAGACTCAACATTTTCACCCGAAAAATCATAAAGCCTCTCGTTCTCGCTAATCGGCACTTCATAAAGTTCAAGGTTTTTTATGAAAATTTGAGAGGTTTGTAAAGTTCTTTTTGAATTACTTGTGTAAATGTGATCAATTTCAATATTTAGACCTTTCAAAAATATTGACATTAGTTTTGCATCACTTAATCCTCTGTTTGAAAGTGGTCTTTCAATATCTTGAACATTGAACTCCCAAGATGATTTGGCATGTCGAACTAAAATTAGTTTTTTCATGGAGACAGTCTTTTATAATTCCAAGATTTACCGTCTCTTTCATAAAGAATACGATCATGAAGTCTATTATCCCTTCCCTGCCAAAATTCATATGAAATAGGCTCTACAATGAAACCACCCCAATTTTTTGGCCTTTGAAAATCATTTTTTTGTTTACTTAGTTTTTCATATTTGTTCTCAATAAATTTTCTTGATCGGATAATTTTACTCTGATCAGAAATTATTGCACCAATTTTACTTCCGATTGGTCGAGAGTTAAAATAATCGGTTGATTCTTTTTCGCTGATCTTTGAAGCATCTCCCATTATTATAATTTGTTGTTCTAAACTTGACCAAAAAAAAGATAAACAAACCTTCGAATTTCTATTAATTGAGACTCCTTTTACGCTTTTATAATTGGTAAAAAAAATTAAGCCTTTTTTTGTTATTTTTTTTAGAAGAACAACCCTTGTCTTTGGATATCCATCCAAACAAATAGTTGAAAGTGACATAGCGTTAGGCTCAATTTCGCTTTTTTTTGAATCTACATTAGAAAACCATGAGTTAAACAATTCAAGAGGGTCTAATGGTAAATCTTTTTCGTTTAAAACACCTTTCAAATATGATTTTCTATAATTGCCTAAATCTTTTGACATACGTTATTAATTTGAAGCTAATTTATGAAATATCAAATTCCTTACCATCTTCAGCTAACACGACATTTTTAAAAATTCTTTTTGCTTCAATTTCGAAATCTTGAAGATTTTTATATCTAGATGAAAAATGTCCCAAAATTAACTGCTTACAGTTTGCTTTTTTTGCAACCATTGCCGCCTGCATCGCGGTTGAATGTTTTGTCTTCTTTGCCAAATTAATGTGCTTCTCTAAAAAAGTTGATTCATGGTAAAGCACATTGGAATCTTTTATTAGATCGGTAACTTCATCCGAATAAGCAGTATCAGAGCAATAGGAATATAAAATATCTTTTTCTTTCGGATGAGTAATTTCTTTATTATTAATGATTGTACCATTATCAAGTATGACATCCTTTCCCATTACTATGTTGGTATAGAGTGATTCGTCAATATTCAATTTTTTTATTTTATCAAGCTTCAACTTTTTCCTTTGGATTTTTTCAGTAAACAAAAATCCATTAGTATAAATTCTATGTTTGAGTGGAATAGTCGATACGGAAAACAAATCATTTTCTAAAATTTTTACGGTTGTTTTTTCTTTAAGTTCTATATAGTTTATTTCAAAATCTATCCAAGAGTTTCCCAACTTTAATATTAGGTTCATTACATCTTTGATGCCAGTAGGACCAAAAATATTTAACCTTTTGGTTCTACCCATCAACCTGAAAGTTGATATTAATCCTGGAAGACCAAAGAAATGATCTCCGTGTAGATGAGATATAAATATATTTTCAATTGATGAAAATTTAACTCCATATCTTCTGATTTGGATTTGGGTACCTTCTCCACAGTCAATCAAAAGGTTATTTCCGTTTATATTCAAAATTTGAGATGAAGGAAATGAATTTTTTCTTGGAGAAGCAGAATAACATCCAAGGATTTTTAATTTCATATTTTATTGATTTGTCTTTCAACTTCTTCAATTTCAATAAAATCAATAGCTTCAGTTAATGTTGGGACTACATTGATCTCATAATCAATTTTATGTTCTTTGGAGACCAAAACAAATGATTTATTATTAGCTGTCTGTTTTTTTAGTAATATCTCAAAAAACGGTTTATTTAATTCTTTATTGTTACTTGATAAACTAATTATCAAATTATTTTTTTCTTGACAGAGTTTGTTAATTTTTTTTTCAAGTACTAATTTTTCATCACTTTCTTCAATTTCTACAATCATAATTTTTTTTTTTTTTGAAATCCTCATCATTTTAAATTTTAGATGCTAATAAGTACATAATAGCCATTCTAATTGCAACACCATTTTCCACCTGATCAAGTATTATTGCCTGTTCAGAATCTGCAACTTCACTTGTTATTTCAACTCCTCTATTAATTGGGCCAGGATGCATTATAATGATTTCTTTTTCTATCGAATCTAATATCTTCTTATTTAGTCCAAATTGTTGTACATATTCTCGAACCGTAGGAAAATAGCTTTCTGACATCCTCTCATTTTGAATTCTAAGCATATTAACCCCATCGCACCATTTCAATGCTTTTGTAAGATTGGTTTCAATACTAACATCAAATGACTCAATATATTTTGGTATCAAGGACTTAGGTCCACAAACTTTTACATTTGCCCCTAACATTTGATATGCATAAATATTTGACATTGCCACTCTGGAATGTAAAATATCACCAACGATTAAGATATTTTTGTTTTTTAAAGAACCTATTTTTTGATTAAGTGAATATGCATCTAGTAGAGCCTGAGTTGGATGCTCATGTGTTCCGTCACCAGCATTTATTATACATGAATTGACATTTTTTGAAAGAAAAACACTTGCTCCTGGACTAGGATGTCGTAATACAATCATATCAACTTTCATTGATAAAATGTTATTAACAGTATCGATTAGAGTTTCCCCTTTTGATACTGAAGATGCTGATGATGAAAGATTTACTACATCAGCAGAGAGTCGTTTTTGAGCAAGTTCAAAAGATATCTTAGTTCTTGTACTGTTTTCAAAAAATAAATTTGCAATTGTTAAATCCCTTAAAGATGGAACTTTTTTAATTTTTCGATTAATTACTTCTTTAAAATGGTCAGTTGTCTCAAAGATTTGTTCAATATCTTTTAAGCTTAAATATTTTATTCCCAATAAATGATTAACACTTAGATTACTCATTATAATTTCTTTCCAGATATACAGAATCCTCATCGTCATCCTCCATCCATTTAACTACAACTTTTTGATTCAACCTGGAATCTACCTGAATTCCACAATAATCGGGTTGAATTGGTAATTCCCTAGAAAACCTTCTATCAATTAAATTTAATAATTGAACAGAGATTGGTCTTCCGTATGACTGTAAAGCATCCAATGCTGCTCTGATGCTCCTTCCAGTAAATAGTACATCATCAACAAGAACAACCGTTTTATTTTCGATTGAAAAATTAATATTTGTTTTGTTTGCTTTTAGGGACTTTTCATTTCTTCTGAAATCATCACGAAAAAACGTAATATCTAAGACACCTAAATCAACCTTGTAAGATTGCTCAATTAATATTTCAAGAATCCTTTTGGCCAACAAAACACCTCTAGGCTGAATTGCTAATATAACCGTATTGGAAAAGTCATTGTGCTCTTCTATCAACTGAAATGCGAGTCTTGAAATAATTGAAGAAATTTGCTCAGCGTTCAGTATTTTTTTTAGAGGCATCCCGCTTATTTACTCCAAAATTAGTATTTTTTTTTCAGAAATATTTTTTTTAGGTGGTAACAGCAATTTTCTGAGCAATTTTTTGGTATGTACCATCTTTAAGCTTAGATCTGATTTTAGAAAAAGCCTCTAGTGTTTCATTAATATCCTCAATATTGTGCGAGGCTGTAGGAATTAGTCTAAGTAAAATCAATCCTTTAGGAATGACTGGGTAAACAACAATTGAACAGAAAATTCTATACTTTTCTCTGAGCTCTCTGACCATGACCATGGCTTCATGTATTGAGCCTTTTAAAAAAACAGGAGTAACACAACTTTGTGTAGTCCCTAGATCAAAATCCTGTTCTTTTAATCCATTTTGAAGATTATTAACATTTGACCATAAATTTTGCCTTATTTCTGGGTAATTCTTAATTAAATCTAGGCGTTTTAAAGCTCCTACAACTAATTGCATTTGCAATGATTTAGCAAAAACCTGAGATCTCATGTTATATTTTAAATAGTTAATTATCATTTCGTCAGCCGCAATAAATGCTCCAGTTGATGCCATTGATTTAGCAAAGGTTGCAAAATAAACATCAATTTCATTTTGAACTCCTTGTTCCTCACCTGCACCAGCACCCGTGGGTCCTAATGTACCAAAACCGTGAGCGTCATCGACTAGTAATCTGAATTTATACTTATTTTTTAATTGAACTATTTCTTTAATTTTTCCTTGTTCACCTCTCATTCCAAAAACACCCTCAGAGATTACCAATATTCCTCCTCCAGTTTTTTCAGCAATTTTAGTTGCCCTGTCTAGATTTTTACATAGACTATCAATATCATTATGTTGATATGTGAATCTTTTTCCCATGTGTAATCTTACCCCATCAACAATGCAAGCGTGAGAATCAATGTCATAAACAATAACATCATTTTTTTGAAACTAAAGAATCTATTGTCGAGAGGATACCCTGGTAACCAAAGTTTAATACATATGCTTTCTCTTTATTAACAAAATCAGCAAGTTCATTTTCTAACTTTTCATGTAATTCAGTATGACCTGACATGAGTCTTGCTCCCATTGGATAAGCAGAACCATATTTTTTAGAAGCCTCCACATCCACTCTTCTAACATCAGGACGATTTGCCAAACCTAAATAGTCATTAACACTCCAAGTTATAACTTTTTTTCCTTTGAAATACATTCTATTTCCAATTGGGCCCTCCAACTTTGGAAATGCAAAATATCCTTCAGCAACTTCAGCGTATTTACCTAAAGGACCTTTATTATCAACAATTTTATCGAACAAATCTTTCATTAAGTAGAGTAATTAAGAAATATTAAATCATTTGATGTACTCAATTGGCTTTTCAAGTTCAGACTTTTCGAAATTAAAAAACCCTTGATCATGCATCCATTTATCACTGTAAATTTTACTCATGTAACGCGATCCATGATCACAGAAAATTAAAACAACATTACTGTTTTCATCGAAATGATTTAATTTTGATAGTTGTTTAACAGCTTGCATAGCGGCACCGGATGTATAACCGACAAAAAGCCCTTCCTTTAAAGCAATTTCTCTAGAGGAATGAGCACTATCTTCATCAGTAACCTTTTCAAATAAGTCAATAACATCAAAATCAGTAGCAGTGGGGATTAAATTTTTTCCAAGTCCTTCAATCCTGTAAGGATAAATTTCATCTTCATCAAATTCCTGAGTTTCGTGATACTTTTTTAAAACAGATCCATATGCGTCAACACCAATGATTTTAACATTAGAATTTTTATTTTTCAAATATCTACCGATTCCTGAAATGGTGCCTCCTGTACCGCTACTGGCGACAAGATGAGTTATTTTTCCAGAAGTTTGTTGCCATATTTCAGGCCCAGTAGTGTTAAAATGAGCTTCAATATTTAGTTTATTAAAGTATTGATTGATGTAAAATGATCCTTTTATTTCTTCATGTAATCTTTTAGCAACTTGATAATAAGATCTTTCATCACTAGAATTTACATGTGCTGGACAAACATAAACCTTTGCACCCATTGATTTGAGCATATCAATTTTATCAGGGGAGGATTTAGAGGATACTGCTAAAATACAATTGTAACCCTTGATTATACTAACCATGGCCAAACTAAAACCAGTATTACCAGATGTGGTTTCAATAATTGTCGCTCCTGGTTTTAACAACCCTTTTTTTTCTGCAGACTCTAGTATGTATAAAGCAATTCTATCCTTGTTAGAATGACCTGGGTTAAAAGCTTCAATTTTTGCATAAAAATTACCTGGAATATTACTAACAATTTTGTTAAGTTTTACAAGGGGAGTTTGCCCAATAAGTTCGAGGGCATTTTTGTAAGCTTTAACTTTTTTATTCATTTAAAGTCGAATCTTTAAAGTAGGCAAATTACTTAAAAAAAGCTGTTACAACCAAATTTATCTTTACTTATATATTTTTTCAAGGTCAAACAAGAAACAATATTCTGCAGCTACATCCTTAATAGCTTCATATCTTCCAGATGCTCCACCATGACCACTCTTCATATCTATTTTGAATAGTATATGATTTTTTCCCAAGTTATATTCTCTCAATTTGGCTACCCATTTTGCGGGTTCCCAATATTGAACTTGAGAGTCGTGGAAACCTGTGGTTACAAGGATGTTAGGACAATTCATTTTTTTTATATTATCGTAGGGCGAATAAGATAAAATATAATCATAATATTCTCTTTTATTAGGATTTCCCCATTCATCGTACTCACCAGTTGTTAGAGGAATTGTTTCGTCAAGCATAGTTGTTACAACATCTACAAAGGGGACCGCAGCAATTAATCCATTAAACAGTTTTGGATTAATATTAATCACAGCTCCAATCAGTAACCCACCAGCAGACCCACCGTATGCATATAAACTATTTTTATCTGTATAATTGTTTGATATTAAAAACTTTGCACAAGAAATGAAATCGTAGAATGTGTTTTTTTTATGTAATAACTTTCCGTTTTCATACCAACTCCTACCCATATATTCACTTCCTCTAACATGAGCAATAGCAAATGTAAATCCTCTATCTAAAAGTGATAATCTTGCAATTGAAAAATAAGGATCAACAATATGGCCATAAGATCCATAACCATACAGTAGTAATGGCTTTTTATTATTATTTCTTCCTTTTTTGAAAACAATTGAAATAGGAATTGACTCACCATCCTCAGCAACAGCCCATAGTCTTTTGGATTCATAGTTTTTAAAGTCAAAGTTGTTATCCAAAACTTCTTGTTCTTTCAAAATGGTCTTCTTCCTAGTTGTCATATTAAAGTCGATAACTTGATTTGGCTGAGTGAATGAACTAAAATTATACCTAAGTATATCGGTATTAAATTCAATATTAGCAACTGTGTTAATGGAATACGTTTCAGAACTTATTTTCAGATTAAAACTTTCATTATTCTCCCACTTTATTATATTTATTTTTGATAATCCATTTATTCTTTCACTAACAACTAAATAGTTTTTAAATATATCTATACCTTCCAACAAAACATTTTTTCTGTGCGGAATAACATCTTTCCAAAATTGGATATTTGTCTTTTTGGTCGATGTTTTCATCAGTTTGTAATTTGGGCTATCATCTTTATTTGTTATGATAAAAAAATACTTATCATAGTGATTGATAGTATACTCTAAACCTCTTTTCCTCTTGCTAAATAGCTTAAAAGCTTTACTTTTTTTATCAGCATCAAGAAACCTGTACTCAGTAGTAAGCGTACTGTATGAAGAGATGATTAAAAACTTATTGGATTTTGATTTTGTTACACTAGTTGTGAAAGTTGGATCCTTTTCATGAAAAATCAGTTCATCTTTTGATGAATTAGTACCTAATACATGTTTAAATATTTTGTAAGATCTTAAAGTTATAGGATCTCTAACTGCATATAAAAATGCTGAACTATCATTAGTCCATGCAATTGATCCTGAGCAATTTTCAATTTTTTCATTCAATAAAGAATTCGTTTTTAGATTTTTTATTTCTATTGTATATAAACGTCTGGATAAGTAATCAATTGCAAAAGCCATGAAATTATTACACTGACTGATTTTAAAGTTTGATAAATCAAAAAATTTATGTCCTTTAGCAAGTTTATTGCAATCTATTATTAACTCTTTTTTTGCTTTTACAAAATTTTTAGTCCTGTAATATTTTGGATATTGTTTAGACTTTTCAAACTTTGTTTGATACCAATAGTCGTTGTATAAATAAGGGACTGACTCATCATCTTCTTTGATTTTAGCTTTTATTTCTTTAAAAACTTTTTTTTGAAAGTTTTTAGTTAGCCTTGTTTTTTTTAGATAATAATTATTTTCTTTTTTGAGATGTTTTATAACCTTGTCATCATCTCTTTGGTTAAGCCAATAATAATTATCTATTCTCTCTGAGTCAAACTTTTGAAGAGTAAATGGAATCTTTTTTGGAACTGGGTATTTATTATTATTTATTTTCAATTAAAAATTTAAATCTAAAATTTCAATTTTTTTAAAATCCTTAAAAAATTATGATGTAATTCATCGGTGTAATCGAGATGTGTTACTATTCTAAGTTTTGGTCCTCCCATTGAGATTATTTTTATACCAAAATCATTTAGTTTATTTAAAAAGTCCTTGGAATCAATTTTCTTTTTTATTTCAAAAATAATAATGTTGGTTTCTACAGGTTCTACTAGTTCTACATAACTCATTTCGTTTAATGTTTGTTCAATTTGTTTTGCCTTTTTATGATCTTGATCTAATCTTTTAATATTATTTTCAATTGCGTATAAACCACAGGCAGCCAGATATCCAACTTGTCTCATTCCACCACCTAAAACTTTTCTTATTCGCAAAGCACTATTAATATGATCCTTACTACCGAGAAGAACAGATCCAGATGGGCAACCAAGACCCTTACTTAGACAGACTGATATTGTGTCAAAAATTAAACCATAATCTTTTGGTGTCTGATTTTTTTGAACTAAAGCATTCCAAATTCTTGCTCCATCCAAATGAATTGAAAGATTGTGTTCTCTGCAAGTTTTTTTTATTTTTTTTAGCTCATTAATTTCCCAACATGCACCACCTCCCTTATTTGTGGTATTTTCAATACATACCAGCGAACTTTTTGGACTGTGATAAAAATCAGGTGGATTTATGGCATCAACTAATTGATAATTTTTGAACATTCCTCTTTTACCATCTAATAACTTGCAAGAAACTCCACTATTAAAACTAACCCCACCACCCTCGTAGTTAAAAACATGGGCATATTTATCACATATTAATTGGTCTCCAGGACTTGTATGAATTTTAATTGCAGTCTGATTTGCCATGGTTCCAGAGGGAAAAAATAAAGCTGATTCCATTCCAAACATGTCTGACAATTTTTTTTCTAATTTATTGACAGTCGGATCTTCTTTAAAAACATCATCGCCAACTTTTGCATTAATCATGGCTGCAATCATGCTTTCACAAGGTTTTGTTACAGTATCGCTTATAAGGTTAATTTCCATAAACTTAAATTTAATTACAAGATAAATGTCCTATAGGTGATCCATCTGGAATTTTTGGAGAACTTAATCTTTGATATTTTTCCGGATTTTTATTGTAATCGTCAATTATATGAATGTACTGATCAAAATTATTACCATTATTTTTAAATTTTAGTGATATTTCCTGTATCCGGTTAATAGCATCTAAAGCTTGTATTTTTGTTTTTGAAAATGCTTCGGAGTCATTACTTAATTTCAAAATTTGAATTAACACTGTTATATTTATTTGATTTTGTATTTCACTCAAATATGAATCTGCATGCTTTTTAGAAAAAGTGTATTTAATTAGCTCTGAAAATAAAGTATTTAAATTTAAATTAGAATTATCTATTGAATTTTGAATGACAATTCTATTTAATCTTTTAGGATTTAAAAGTAAATTAACTACTAAATCTGTAGCAGTCGAAGCAGCACTTAGAGGATCAAATGAAATTCCTGTTTTTCCACCAAATGATTCACGGGTTCGTGAATATCCATAAGCCCTCGGGGGAAAAAGTTTAAGAATTTTCGTGGGAATAGCTAAATTTTCAGCAGAAATTGAATTCATAAGCGATATCAGTGCATCACTTTGAACACTAGCATCCAAATCTTCAACAATTAACTGTCCATCTCCTCTAAGAGCATAATTATAATCCATTCCTCCAACCAGCTTTACGGTCGCTTCTGCTTGATATCTGTGCATAAAATACAAAAGGACAAATAAGTCTTCAAGTTTGGAGTAAGGCTCTCCCTTTCTAATATTATATTTTGAAAAGTTTGCAATGGCTATTTCTCTAATTTTTAGAATATCATTTAGAGACTGATGAGGATATTCTCCAGTATCCCATAAGTGGGCATAAAAATGGGATCCATCGGGAGCTCTGGCATCGCGATCAGAAATAAATCTCAGACCTTTTTTGTGAGAGTCTTCTAAAATTTGATTAAGCATATTTTTTTCATTTTTTTGATCAAACTCTGAATAACTGTAGGCAACACTGACTTTATCCCAATCCCCAATTCCTGTATCGTAAGCATTAGACAAATCAATTTTTTTGTTTTTAATACCAACTAATGGATGTGGGTAATCCATCACAGAAGCTCTATTATTTGAGCTTGATGCAAAATTGTGTGCAAAACCAAGCGTGTGACCAACTTCATGAGCACTAAGTTGCCTAATTCTTGCTAAAGCCATTTCGAGCATTGGTGAATAATCATTTCCTTTTTCAAATGGTTTCTCCAGCAAAGCTTGAGCAATCATGAAGTCTTGTCTTATTCTCAAGCTTCCAAGACTAACATGGCCTTTAATTATTTCACCAGTTCTTGGATCTACTACATTAGATCCATAACTCCATCCTCTGGTTGATCTATGAACCCATTGGATCACGTTAAATCTGCAATCCATTGGATCAGCATTATCTGGAAGTATTTTAACTTGAAAAGCATTCTTAAATCCAATTTCTTCAAATGCTTCATTCCACCAGCTAGCACCATCAATCAAAGCTGAACGTATTGGTTCTGGTGTACCTGGATCCAAATAATAAATTATGGGTTCAACAGCCTCACTCATTTTAAGTTCAGGATTTTTCTTAACTAATCTATGTCTTGTTATCAATCGCTTCATTATTGGATCTTGCACAGGTGTCGCGTAGTCCATATATGAAATCATGAACGCTCCACTTCTTGGGTCAAAATCTCTAGAATGGTATTCTTCATCAGGTAATTCAACAAATGAATGATGTTGATTCACAGTCACTGACGAAGCATCAGGGGCAACACTAGTGATCAGTTTGCCTTCAGGCTTTCCTACAAAAGTTAAAATGACATCAAATTCAACATTTTTTAGAAATGCTTTGGTACGTTTCGGTTCAATTGCACTTCTGGATAAATCAACTTTATAATTTCCTTGTTTCAAACTTTTAAGTCTATTTGAAACCCCGTGAAAATCCCGCATCAAAAAAGGAGTTATGTCAATTGTATAGGTTTCTTTATTACTATTAATTATTTCAAAACCAAATATTATAGATTTTGCAAATGCCTCTTCGACACTATTTTTTTCCGCATAATTTTCAGAAATGGCTTTGAACTTTTGGTTGGGTTGAACGAGTAACAATTTATTTCCATACTTTACAAACTTAACAATCCGTTCAGAGCCCAACTGTCCTCTGTCCATTCCAATATCATTGGAACCTATTCCACTTGATAAAGAACTTACATAAAGAAACTCTTTATTTAGCTTATTGACTTCTAGATGAATTTGATCAAGGTCTGTTTTGTGATAGAAATTAAAAAAGCCTTGATGTCTAATCTCATTATCACTCTCTTGCGATTGAGAATTACATATAAACAATAAAAAAATAAGTATTAGTTTTTTGAAATACATTAAATTACAATTATTATAAAATTAATTAAATAGAATTGTATTAAAATGTATTTTTGCCAAAATTTTGCACATGATTAATCAAGATCAAATAAAAAATCTCCATAAGCGCACTGATGCCCTTTGGAGTTATCTTTGACATAGAAAATAAACAAATCGAAATCAGTAATCTTGAAGAACTAACCATTGATCCTGAATTTTGGAATGATGCCAAAAAAGCTCAAAAAGTAGTCAAGGATCTTCAAAGGTTAAAAAAATGGGTTCATGATTATAAAAAACTTAAGACATTAGTTGATGAGCTTGATGTTCTATATGATTTTTTTAAATCCAAAGAATTATCAAGTGATGAGCTCAGCTCTCACTACCTAAATTGTATTGATAACCTTGAGCAAGTTGAATTTAGGAACATGCTTTCAAATGAGGGAGATGAAATGAGTGCAGTCGTTCAAATAACTGCAGGTGCTGGTGGAACAGAAAGCTGTGACTGGGCAAGCATGCTAATGAGAATGTACGTAATGTGGGCTGAAAAAAATAATTTTAAATTAAAAGAACTTGACTTACAGCAAGGGGATGTTGCTGGTATAAAAACGGTAACTCTGGAAATTGATGGGGATTATGGATTCGGGTGGTTAAAAGGAGAGAATGGTGTTCATCGTTTGGTCAGAATTTCTCCATTTGATAGTAATGCAAAAAGACACACATCATTTGCCTCGGTCTATGTTTATCCTCTTGTTGATGATTCAATCGAGATTAAAATTAGTCCATCAGATATTACTTGGGAAACAATGAGATCAAGTGGAGCTGGAGGACAAAGTGTTAATAAAATAGAAACTGCAGTTAGATTGAGACACAAACCAAGTGGAATTATGATTGAGAATTCAGAGACAAGATCACAACTTGAAAACAAAGAAAAAGCAATGCAATTGTTAAAATCACAACTTTATGAGATAGAACTTAGTAAAAAAATGAAAGAAAGAGATGAAATAGAATCCAACAAGATGAAAATAGAATGGGGTTCTCAAATTAGAAATTATGTCTTACATCCCTACAAGCTGATTAAAGATGTTCGAACTGGACATGAAACAAATAATGTTAGTGATGTTTTAAATGGAAATATAAACCCTTTTCTTAAATCATTTTTAATGATTAATTAAATTCAATGAAACGAACTATTATTTTTGATTTAGGTGGTGTTTTAATTCATTGGGATCCCGAATATGTTTTTTTATCAGAGTTTAATGGGAACCGTAAAAAAATGAAATGGTTCTTTGATAACATTTGTACTAATAAATGGAATGAAGAACAAGATGGAGGAAAACTTATTTCTACAGCTACCAAAGAGAGGATTGAACTTTTTCCTAAATATAAAAAATTGATTAAAATGTATTATGGAAGATGGGAAGAGATGCTTAGAGGAGAAATACATGGAACTGTTAAGATTCTCAAAAAGTTGAGCAAGCACAAATATAATTTAATAGCATTAACGAATTGGAGTGCAGAAACCTTTCCAGTTGCATTAAGGAGATTTGATTTTCTAAAATTATTTTCAGGAATTGTAGTTTCAGGTCAGATTAAGATGCTTAAACCAAATGTTGAAATTTACTACTACACATTAAATAAATACAACTTAAAGTCCTGTAATTGTCTATTTATAGACGACAGGTTATCTAATATTGAAGGAGC
>CABZAE010000007.1 GCA_902523635.1 uncultured Bacteroidota bacterium
ATATAGATTGATGGTAATCCGACTTTATAAAATACTAGAATAAAACTTAAGAAAATAATACTTGTACCAAGATCAGGTTGAAAGGCAATAAGTATAAATGGAATTAAAACTATCAAAAATGAATAAAATTGAATTTTAATTCTTTTGAGATTTGAGTTCATATCACTCAAATATTTAGCTAATGCAAGGGCAGTTATTGGTTTAGCAAACTCGCTAGGTTGAAAGCTGAAACCTCCCAATTGATACCAAGCTGTTGCACCATTAATTTCTTTTCCAATAAAAAATAAGCCTAATAATGTTAATATAGAAAATACGTATAGTATGCTTGAGTATTTTATAAAAAAATTAATTGGTAATAGTTGAACAAATACAAAAATAAATATTGATAGGATTACAAAAATTAATTGTTTTGAAAAGGGGTTTAATGAAAAAATCGAATCTAAGGAATAAGCCTGAGATGAAGAAAAAATATTTCCTAAACCAAGTAATATTAGTAATCCGAAACTTAATATACTAATCCAGTCAATTTTAATAAGATTGATATCATTCATTTATTACAAAATTATTTTTTGTGTATGGTTTGTAATACTCATTCATTAGATTTCCATTTTTAATATACCGTTCCAAATATTTTCTTTTAACTTTTTTATTTATGTATTTTTCTACAATTAAACTAGCAATTGGTGCTGCCCATCGAGTTCCCCAATATCCATTTTCAATAAATACCGCAACTGCTATTTTTGGATTATCTTTTGGTGCGAATCCCACGAAAATCGAATGATCTGTAAGCTGTTTTCTAACTCCATTAATTTTAATAAAATTTTCAGCTGTACCCGTTTTACCTACCAATTCTAAATTCTTAATTTTGGAATTCTGAGCGGTTCCTTTTTCAATTACATTTAACATGCCCTCTATTACTGTTTCAAAATGTTTTTCATCGATGGTAGTGTGTTTTTTTTCTTTGTATTTAGAAAGAATACTATCATTAGAAATTTTTTTTACAAAGTGTGGTGTAATAAACCAACCTCTATTTGCAATCGCAGCAGTCATGTTAGCTAATTGAATTGGAGTAGTTAGAATTTCTCCCTGGCCAATTCCATTTGAAATTGTAGTGACTGCCTTCCAACTATCATTAGCATACCATCTATCATAATAATCAGACCCGGGAATTAAACCTGGCTGTCCAGTTGGATGATCATAACCCAAATAGTTTCCAAATCCAAAACTTTTTAAGTGATTTTTCCATACATTAATTCCAATTTTCGGATTATCGAATTTTTCAATTGTTTTTTTGTAAATACTAGCAAAATAAGTGTTACATGAATTATAAATAGCAGAATTTAAGTCACTTACAGTTCCTGTTTTATTGTGACACTTCATAAATCTATTTTTTGCATAGAAATGTCCGCCGTTACATCCGATTTTAGTTTCAGGAAAAATTACCCCCTCTTGTAGTGCTATTAAACCATTAACTAATTTAAAGGTTGAACCGGGTGGATACATGCCTTGAAGCCCTCTGTCAAAAAGAGGTTTTCCAATGGTGTCATTTTTTAGCTTCAGGAAATTCTCGGATCTTTTCCTTCCAATTAATAGATTTGGATCAAAATTCGGAGCATTAATTAATGATAAGATTTCACCAGTTTCGGGCTCAATTGCAATTATACTTCCAAATTTGTTTGACATTAACGAATCTCCATAAACCTGAAGATCGAAATCAATTGTAAGATTGATATTTTTGGCTGGCTTAAAAAGTGTATCATAAATACCATCTTTGTAAGGTCCAGTTGTTCGATTGTACTTGTCTTTCTGAAAATAGCTGACACCTTTTAATCCTCTTAATTTTTTTTCGTAAGATTTTTCCACACCTTGTCGGCCAATTAGCTCTCCTGACTCATAGTATGAGTTATCTTTAAGTTCATAATCATTCACCTCACTTATGTAACCCAAAATATTGGAGGCAGAATTTGATAAATAATTTCTGTTAGATTTTTTTCTGACAGAGAACCCTTCATATTTCCAAAGTTTCTCCTGTATTATGGCAAAGTCATTTTTTGAAATTTGAGATAAGAATACCGATGGTTTTATATTCGAATATTTCATTGCTTTTTCTATTTTATCCAGCAATGTTATTTTGTCAATTTTTAAAATATTACAAAATTCAGTAGTATCAATCAAATTTAATTTAGATGGTACAATCATTAGGTCGTAAAAAATTTCATTACCAACAATTAATTTGTTGTTCCTGTCATATATGTACCCTCTTTCAGGAAAATTATAAACCTTCTCCACGGAATTTTTATTGGAAAGTGTAACATCGTTAATATTAATTATTTGTATGTAAAATAGTCGAATTATGAATATTATTGACGAAAAAATAATTAAAATTGGAAGTAACTTATTTTTCATTTGAAATCATAAATAGTATTGACGCGTAACAAAAAATAATAGTTAATAGTGATGTCATTAGTGTTTTTTGCGTGACTAAAAAAATATATTTGAAACTCAAGCTTTCAATAGAAAAAAGAAAAAAATGATGAATCAAAATCATTGATATCATGTATAAGAATTTTTGTGAAAAAGAAGATTCAGATATATAATTCCTAATTAATTTAAGACCAACTGGGTCAAAAAAACTTCCAAAAATAAACGCCATAATATATGATCTTGAAAACGCAATCGTTAAACATGCGGCAGCATTAAACCCCAATGAATTAGAAAATAGATCTAGTGTTAATCCAAAGATAAAACTGATAGACATAAAAGTTATCTTATTTATTTTAGTTGGAAAAGTTAAAATAAAGGTAAGATATATAAGGGGATCGTACATTCCGAATAAATCAAAATTATTAAAAACTAGTCCTTGTAAAAGAATAAAAAAAACAAATCTTTTAATCACCAAAAAATAAATACGATCCATTATTTACTAATAGTTTTAAATTCTTCTCGATTTAGACTTTTAATAACATAAACATTATTTATACTACTCATATCTGTATGTAATCTTACTTCAATATTTAAATAATTTCCAATAAAATCTGAGTATTTTATTCTGTTTTTTTCAATGTTAAGCTTATGTAGAGTATCTCTAAATTTATTCTGGTTAATTATTTTAGATACAACCCCGACGTCGATTCCCTCTGGGAAAATCAATGACATTCCGCCAGTAATTATCGAATCACCAACTTTAATGTCAGCAGTTTCAGCAATGTCATTTAAAATCAAATGTCTAGTGCTAACACCGTTCCATTCCAAAGTTCCAAAATGGGATGATCGTTTAATTTTTGCATTAATTTTTGTATTCAAATTTAAAACAGACATTACGCTTGAATAGTTTAATGAAGAATTATTAATTATTCCAACAATACCATTTTGAGAAATAACACCCATTTCTTTATCAATCCCATTACTGGTTCCAATATCTAGAACCAATTGATTTTTAAGAGATGATAAATTATTAGAGATCACCCTAGCATTCTTATATTGAAAAGTAGCATTAGTTAGAGAATCTAAAGTATAATTATCACTAGCATTTTCTAACATGTTTCTTAAAGAAAGGTTTTCTTCAACCAACTTTGTATTTAGTTTTTTTAGTTCAAAATAACTATTAAAATTTTTAATGTTTTCTTTTGTCATGTTAGCAATGCCATTAGAAAAAACTATCACTTTAGATTTATGAAAAAAACTTGAATTAAAGATGAGTAGAAAAGAAATGATCAATAATATAAAGAAAACAAAAAAATCTTTTTTCCTTATTAAAAAATCAATGACTTTTTGCATGACATGTAACAGCTATTTTACCAAAACACTTTTGTATCTTTCAATATTTTTAAGTGTGATACCTGTTCCACGAACAACAGCCCTCAAAGGGTCTTCTGCAATAAAAACTGGAAGGTCAGTTTTTTTAGATAATCGTTTATCCAAACCTCTTAACATTGATCCACCACCAGCTAAATAAATACCTGTATTATATATATCTGCAGCTAGCTCGGGAGGTGTTTGAGAAAGGGTTTCCATCACAGAGTCTTCAATCCTGATTATTGATTTGTCAAGTGCTTTCGCAATTTCTCTGAAAGAAATTAAAGCTTCTTTTGGCTTTCCAGTTAACAGGTCTCTTCCTTGAACAGAAATATCATCAGGGGGGCTCTCTAGTTCATCTGATGCTGACCCTATTGTTATTTTGATTTTTTCTGCTGTTCTTTCACCAATGAAAAGGTTGTGTTGTGTTCTCATGTAATAAATGATATCTCCAGTAAAAACATCACCTGCAACTTTTACTGATTTGTCACAAACAATTCCAGAAAGAGCTATAACTGCAATTTCAGTTGTTCCTCCACCTATGTCAACAACCATATTTCCTTTAGGTTGCATTATATCAACACCAATTCCAATTGCCGCTGCCATTGGTTCATGAATTAAATAAACTTCCTTACCATTTACTCTTTCAGCAGATTCTCTTACCGCTCTCATTTCAACTTCAGTTATACCTGAGGGAATACATATGACCATTTTTAATGCTGGTGTAAAAAACCTCTTTTTCAATGCGGGAATACTTTTAATTAGTAAACTTATCATCTGCTCCGAGGCATTAAAATCCGCAATTACACCATCTTTGAGAGGTCGAACAGTCTTAATGTTTTCGTGTGTTTTACCTTGCATCAAACTTGCCTCAGCACCAACAGCAATAATTTTATCAGTTTTTTTATCGATTGCAACAATAGATGGACTGTCAACAACTACTTTATCATTGTGAATGATTAAGGTATTAGCAGTCCCAAGATCGATTGCAATAGATTCCGATAAAAAATCAAAAAATGCCATTTTTTTTAAGAATCTACAAGTTAATAAAAATTAATGTTTAAAATGACGAATTCCTGTGTGAACCATTGAAATATTATTCTTATCGCAAAAATCAATTGACAGGTTGTCCTTTATTGATCCTCCGGGTTGAATAACTGAAGAAATGCCGTGATTATGAGCAATTTCAACACAATCTGGAAATGGAAAAAACGCATCACTTGCCATAACTGCCCCAGAAAGATCAAATTTAAAATTATTGGCTTTTTGAATTGCATGTTTTAGGGCATCTACTCTGGAAGTTTGTCCCGTGCCCGAACTTATCAATTGTTTGTTTTTAACTAAAACTATTGTATTAGATTTTGTGTGTTTGCATATTTTGGATGCAAAAAGTAAATCTTCAATTTCTTTTTTTTCTGGATTTTTTTTGGTTACTATTTTTAAATCATGCTCATTATCCGTTTTAAGGTCTTTATCTTGAACCAAAAGACCATTCAAGCATGTCCTAATATTTTTTTTGGGTAATTGAATATCATTGTATTTCAGAACTATTCTATTTTTTTTCTTTTTCAATATTTCTAAGGCAGATTCTTTATAGTTTTTGGCAAGTACAATTTCAAAAAATAACTTATCAATTTCAGTTGCAACTTCAAGATTTATTTCTTGATTAGTAATTAAAACTCCTCCAAAAGCTGAGATAGGATCACCGGCCAGGGCGTCAAGGTAAGCTTCTTTAACTGAACTTCTAACCGATAATCCACAAGCGTTATTGTGTTTAAAAATTGCAAAAGCTAATGATTTGGGTTTAAACTCTTGTATTAAGTTAATAGCTGAGTCAATATCTAATAGGTTATTAAATGAAAGTTCTTTGCCACTTAACTGGACAAACATCTCATTCAGTTTACCAAAGAAAAATCCATCTTGATGAGGATTTTCTCCGTATCTAAGTACTTTTCCATTTCTGAAGCTTGATTTAAAAGATAAATTATTAGTGTTGAAATAATTAAATATTGCAGTATCGTAGTGTGATGAAATATTAAAAGCTTTCGCACTGTACTCTCTTCTAATTTCCAAGCTTGTTTTTCCTTGATATTTATTTAAAATATTCAAAAATGGTTGATATTGGTCCTTTGACGAAATTGTTAAAACATCAGTAAAATTTTTTGCAGCAGCTCTAATTAACGATATTCCTCCAATATCAATTTTCTCAATGATTTCAGTTTCATCTTTGCTTAATTCAACAGTTTTTTCAAAAGGATACAAGTCGACAATGACTAAGTCTATGTTAGGAATGTCATATTTCACCATTTCAAAATTGTCTTTTTCATTTGAGCTTCTATTTAAAATGCCTCCAAAAATTTTCGGATGTAATGTTTTTACTCTTCCTCCTAGAATCGATGGATAAGAAGTAATATCTTCAACCTTAATTACATTTATATTTAAATCAGATAAAAAAGATTCAGTACCTCCAGTTGAGTAAATTTTCACATCTAATGAATCAAGCTTTTTCGCAATTTCAGTAATTCCTTTTTTATCAAAGACTGAAATTAATGCTGATTTAATTTTTAACATGTCAACTAGGAATATAATTAACTTAAAATTAATTATTTAAATTAATACGTACATTCAAAGTTGATATTTTATTTAAAAAACTTTTTTGAAAGACTGTGATTAATTTTTTCCAAAAAAACTAAATCTTTTTTTGAAAATTGATTATAATTATTTGAATCGATATCAATTTGACCAATATTAACTTTATTTCCATTAAATATTGGAACTACAATTTCAGACTTGACTAAAATATTACAGGAAATGTAGTTTGATTCTTTTGAAACATCCCCTGAGATATAAGGTTTATTTGATTCAGCAGTTTGTCCACAAATCCCTTTTCCGAATTGAATGTTTTTGTGTTCCGTTTCAAGACCTGCAAACGCTAAAAGCTTTAATTCTTTTTTTTGTTCATCATGAAAGTAAAATCCAACCCAGTCATATCCATCGATTTCTGACAAAAGTGTTTCACAAATGAATTGAAGTGCTGATACCAAATCATGGTATTCATTTATTTGATTGATTATTTTTTTTAAAATTATTTTTTCCATAAAAAAACTGCCCCTAAGGGCAGTTACATACAAAATAATTTCATTTACATCATACCAGGCATTCCGCCTCCTCCTCCCATAGGTGGCATAGGTGGTGTTTCCTCTTTGATATCTACAAGAGCACATTCAGTTGTTAGAATCATTCCTGCAACAGATGCAGCATTCTCTAACGCAATTCTTGTCACCTTTTTAGGATCGATGATACCTTCTTTGAGCAAGTCTACAAACTTTTCAGACTTTGCGTCATATCCAAAGTTTCCTTTACCATCAATAACTTTTGCAACAACAACGGATCCTTCACCACCGGCATTCTCAACAATGGTTCTAAGGGGTGATTCAATTGCTCTTGATATAATTTGGATGCCTGTTAGTTCATCTACATTATCACTAGTTAACTTTTCCAAAGCTTTTCTTGTTCTTAATAAGGCAACACCCCCACCTGCTACAATACCTTCTTCAACTGCAGCTCGTGTTGCATGTAAAGCATCGTCAACTCTGTCTTTTTTTTCTTTCATTTCAACCTCAGATGCAGCACCAACATATAATACGGCAACACCACCCGCTAGTTTGGCTAGCCGTTCTTGTAACTTCTCCTTATCGTAATCGGAAGTGGTTGTTTCGATTTGAGATTTGATTTGATTGACTCTGTCGGAAATGCTTTTTTTATCTCCTGAACCATTAACAATAGTAGTATTATCTTTGTCAATAGTAACTCTTTCAGCACTTCCTAACATTTCAATAGTAGTGTTTTCCAGAGTAAAACCTCTATCCTCAGATATTACTGTACCTCCTGTTAATATTGCAATATCCTCGAGCATAGCCTTTCTTCTGTCACCGAAACCAGGAGCTTTTACAGCTGCAATTTTTAGTGATCCTCTTAATTTATTTACTACAAGAGTGGCAAGCGCTTCTCCATCAACATCTTCAGCGATGACTAGCAAAGGTTTTCCAGTTTGAGCTACTGGCTCCAATACTGGTAATAAATCTTTCATTGCGGAAATTTTTTTGTCGTATAAAAGGATGTATGGAGACTCAAGGTCTGATTCCATTTTTTCACTATTAGTAACAAAATAAGGAGACAAGTATCCTCTGTCAAATTGCATTCCTTCGACTACATCTACATAAGTGTCTGTGCCCTTTGCCTCTTCGACTGTTATTACACCCTCTTTTCCAACTTTTTCAAACGCTTCGGTAATTAATTCACCAATTGTTTCATCATTATTGGCAGATATAGAAGCAATTTGCTTTATTTTCTCAGATGAGTTACCAACTGTTTTAGATTGTTTATTTAATTCGTCAACTACTGTATCAACAGCCTTATCTACCCCTCTTTTTAAATCCATCGGATTAGCTCCAGCAGTAACATTCTTGAGACCTTCTTTTACAACAGACTGTGCCAAAATGGTAGCTGTTGTCGTTCCATCTCCTGCCAAATCATTGGTTTTCGAAGCAACTTCTTTTACCATTTGAGCACCCATGTTTTCTAAGGCATCTTCAAGTTCTATCTCTTTAGCTACTGTTACACCATCTTTAGTAACCTGAGGGCCTCCAAAAGATTTACCAATTATTACATTTCTACCCTTTGGACCTAATGTGACTTTAACAGCATTTGCTAAAGCATCAACTCCTTTTTTTAGGCCCTCTCTGGCCTCTACGTCAAATTGAATTTTTTTCGCCATTGTTTTAAATATTATGTGTTATACTATTGCGAGGATATCGCTTTCTCGCATAATTAAATAATCGTTATTTTCAAACTTAAGTTCGGTTCCGGAATATTTTCCATATAAAACTGTATCACCAACTTTGAGTGTAACAGGGTTATCTTTAGTTCCTGGTCCAACAGCAACTACATTGCCTTTCTGAGGTTTTTCTTTTGCAGAGTCTGGAATTATAATTCCCGATGCTGTTTTTGTTTCTGCCTCTAGCGGTAATATCATAATTCTGTCAGCGAGTGGTTTGATTTTTAATTTGCTCATGTTTTTTAATTTTATTAAGTGTTTTGCATCAACCATGCCAAACGAAACAATATGACATATTGATAATTGTTAAAAATTTTTTGTGACAGCATGTCATTATTATTAATCCTCAACGGGTATTTCAACAGGGATTTCAAGTTCATTTTCGTCAAGAATACTTTCTTGATTTTGGGATTGAGATGGATCAAGTAATTTTGAGTCAATATTAGAGGAGCTTCTCTCAATTGTCAAGTTTGATAACAAGATTAATACTAAAAGTAATGATGCTAAAACCCATGTACTGTTGTCTAAAAAATCAGTTGTTTTTTTTACACCTCCAATTTGTTGTGTGTCTCCCCCAAAACTTGAGGAAAGGCCACCTCCCTTCGGATTCTGAACCATAATTACAAGAACTAATAGAAAACACACAGCTATTATCAGAAAAACAAAAATTGAAAAGCTACTCATTTGTTATTATTTAATATCTTTTTAATCTTTTTAATTTGGTTTGCAAATAAAATGATTTTTTCTGGATATTTCAAACTTAAAATTTCATAAGCCTTTATTGCTTCTGAAAATTTTTCTTGTTTGAAGTATATTTTTGCAAGAGTTTCAGTCATAAATTCATTTTTTGAAATTTTAGAATTCTTTGTAATGTCTATATCTTCAATTTCTTTATTCAAATTCAGTTTTTGATCAGATTGGAGAAATTTATCAATTAAACTATCATTACTTGTTTTCGATTCATAATTGACAGATTTAGTTTTTTTTAACCAAGATAAAAAGGAGTTTTTATTATGTGTTGTTAGTAGGTCAAGATCTTCCTTAAATTCTTCAATTTTTTCACTTGATGTATACTTTTCTAACGTTGTCAATTCTCTTAGCAGGGATCTATCATGAGAGCTACTTGAACACCTTTTTAATGATGAAGTAAACTTTGTGCTGTTATGATTTTTGAAAGCGATTGATTGAACAACTTTGGCAACATTAAAATATGGATATTGATTAATAATTTTTTCAATTGCGTTAGCCTCATCCAAGCTTATAGAATTGGGGTAAACTAAAAATTCAATAAATTTTGTTTTGCTAATATCTACCATTTTGCGAGTGAAGCATTAAAAATATCTTGAGTTATTCTTTCAAAAATAGCATCATGAGCCTCAGATTTTATACTTACTAATTGAACTTCTGCTGGGTAATCATAATAAAACGAGAATCTGTTTTCAAAGTCATCATCCTCATTTTTGACATTAATAAATCTCACATTAATTGAAATTGTCAATCTGTTTTGTGCCGCAGTCAATTCGGAAGTTGCAGTCATTGGACTCACGCGATACTCAATAATCTCACCCTCGTATATTAGATCTGCGTCCTGTGAAACTAGTTGTAAATTTGTTTGATTTTGAAGTATGTTTTGTAAAGATGTTGTAAAATTTCTATCAAGCCCTGGTTCAAAAATAGATCCCATATCGTTTCCTGCATTATTTTCAAAAAAATTTACCTGAAAAGTTTCTGTCCCGGCTGGGATTGAGGCACCAGTAAATGAATAACTACCACATCCTAGACTTGATGTTAAGAAAAATAAAATCAATATTTTTTTAAAGTTCAATATCATGTTGTTTTATTTTTCTATATAAAGTTCTCTCAGAAATACCAAGTTCTTTGGCTGCAGCTTTTCTTTTGCCATTATTTCTTTCTAGAGCTTTTATTATAAGCTCCAATTCTTTGTCATGAATTGAAAGGGTTTCTTCCTCACTAATCTCTTCTGCAAAATGGTATTTGTCCTGCTTTATTTGTTCATCTTCGTAAGAGGATTTTTTATTAATAACTTCTTCATTACTAGCTTTAATTTCAAATAACTTTTCGAGATTACTTTTTTCACTAGAATTTAAATTTTGAGTATCAGTATTCAAGTGTTTGGTTATTTTTTTTAGGTCATTCAAATCCTTTTTCATGTCAAACAAAATCTTGTACATGATTTCCCTCTCGTTTGAAAAATCATTTTGCTCTTTTCTTTCATTTACAAGTGCAGGTAAAGAAATTTTGACATCAGTTAAATAAGTGTTTAGAATGGAGGGGGGGATTTCTCTTTTCTCCTCTAATACAGAAAGTTGCTCAGCAATATTCCTAAGTTGTCTAACGTTACCTGACCAGTTGTGATTGTTTAGAAGGTCCTGTGCATCTTCATCCAATCGAACAGTAGGCATATTATACTTTTTTGCAAAATCTGAAGCAAATTTTCTGAAAAGTAAGTGAATGTCATCTTTTCTAGATCTGAGTGGAGGAACTTTAATTTCAACAGTACTCAATCTGTAAAAAAGGTCCTCTCTAAACTTTCCTTTTTTAATGGCATCTTCCATATCTAAATTAGTTGCAGCCACAATTCGAACGTTTGTTTTTTTAACATCTGATGAACCAACCTTGATATATTCTCCATTTTCAAGAATTCTAAGTAATCGAACTTGAGTTGTAAGTGGTAATTCACCAACTTCATCCAAAAAAATTGTCCCACCGTCTGCAACTTCAAAGTAACCTTTTCTTGAACTTGTAGCACCTGTAAAAGCTCCTTTTTCATGTCCAAAAAGTTCGGAATCAATTGTACCCTCAGGAATTGCTCCACAATTTACAGCAATATATTTATTATGTTTCCTGTGGGATAATTGGTGAATGATTTTTGGAAAACTTTCTTTTCCCACTCCACTTTCACCAGTTACAAGAACTGAAATGTCTGTTGGAGCCACTCTTAAGGCTTTTTCAATGGATCTGTTTAATAAAAAATGATTTCCAATTATTCCAAATCTTTGTTTTATTGATTGAGTTGTGATATCCATAATGTCTTATTTAACGGCATTTCCAATTAATGTTGCAGATGTACAATTTGATATTAGTACATCAACAAAATCTCCAATTTTAAAATTTTTTTTGTCAAAAACTACTACTGTGTTTTGTTCATTTCTTCCACACCACTGATTTTTTGATTTTTTTGACTCCTTTTCAATTAAAACTTTTACGGTTTTTCCTATGTATGAGCGTGTTCTGTAAAGGCTATGTTTTTGTTGAAGATCAACAATTTCTTGAAGTCTTCTTTTCTTTGTGATTTCGGAAACATCATCTTTAAGTTTTCTGTAAGCTAGGGTGCCAGGCCTTTCAGAATATTTGAACATATATCCAAATTCATATTTTACTTGCTCCATTAAATCTAGAGTCAGTTGGTGATCTTTCTCATTTTCACCTGGAAAACCCGCAATCATATCGTGAGAAATCGAACAATCAGGCATATATTCTCTGATTTTTTGTATTAAGTTTAAATATTCTTGTCTAGAATGTTTGCGATTCATCAAGCCCAGTATTTTATCACTCCCAGACTGTACAGGAAGATGTATGTGCTTGCATATGTTTGAGTGCTCAGACATGGTCTTTAAAACATCTAAACTCATGTCTTGTGGGTTTGATGTTGAAAACCTGACCCTAAGCTTGGGGAATGTTCTAGCTATTAATTTTAAAAGTTTTGCAAAATTTATCGCGGTTTTTTTTCTTAAATCACTTATTTTTTTGAAATCCTTTTTTAATCCCCCTCCATACCATAAATAACTATCTACGTTTTGACCCAATAGAGTAATTTCTTTAAAATTATTTTCAACAAGTTCTTGTATCTCATCCAAAATACTTATTGGGTCTCTGCTTCTTTCTCTTCCTCTAGTAAAAGGAACAACACAAAATGTACACATGTTATCACACCCCCTGGTTATTGATACAAAAGCAGTTACTCCATTAGATGCGATTCTTACAGGGGATATGTCGCCATAGGTTTCTTCCTTGGATAAAATAACATTGACTGCATTTTTTCCAATTTCAATATCTTTTAAAAGATTGGGAATGTCACGGTAAGCGTCAGGCCCAACAACTAAGTCAACAATTTTTTCCTGCTCTAAAAATTTGTTTTTTAGTCTTTCCGCCATACAACCTAGTACACCAACTTTTAAATTCTTATTATTTGTTTTTAATCTATTTAAGTCTTTTAACCTTTTTCTAACTGTTGTTTCAGCTTTTTCTCTAATTGAGCAGGTATTCAGTAATATTAAATCTGCCTCAATTAGGGTGGTTGTGGGCACGTAACCTTCTTTAGAAATTATTGATGAAACAACCTCACTGTCTGAAAAGTTCATCTGACATCCATAACTTTCAATGTAAAATTTTTTTAAACTTTTTGATATGTTTAAACTCGATTTATTTTTGAACTTAACCTGGCTTTCCAAATAATGACTTTTTTTTTGCAAATATAATATTTAAAAGTAATTTATGACAATTTGTCAGTAATAATTTCCCATACATTTGTATCTAAACAAAATGCAAATTTTATGATGATAAAAAAAAAAATATACTTTTGTGATCTCAAATTTTAAATAAATGTCAAAAAATCTTGTTATAGTCGAATCCCCCGCTAAAGCCAAAACCATTGAAAAATTCTTGGGCGAAGACTATAAAGTTGTTTCAAGTTATGGACATATATCAGATTTACCCTCAAAGGAACTTGGTGTTGATGTTGAAAATAATTTTAAACCCGAATACATCATATCTAAGGAAAAAAAAGAAATTGTAAACTCTCTTAAGAAAAGTGTGAATAAATCTGAAACAATTTGGTTGGCCAGTGATGAGGATAGAGAGGGTGAAGCTATTGCTTGGCATCTTTTTGAGAGTTTAAGTCTTGAAAAAGAAAGAACCAAAAGAATTGTTTTTAGAGAAATTACCAAAAAAGCTATCCTAAACGCAATTGAAAATCCTAGAGAAATCAATCAGAATTTGGTTAATGCTCAACAGGCAAGAAGAGTTATCGATCGACTAGTCGGATTTGAGATTTCTCCCATTTTATGGAGAAAGGTTAAGGGAGGATTATCAGCTGGAAGAGTTCAATCTGTTGCTGTCCGAATTTTGGTTGACAGAGAAAATGAAATCAATGATTTTAAGGCTCAGTCAAGTTTTAAAATAAAAGCTGATTTTATAAGCGAAGAAGAAGGGCTGGTACAAACGGAGTTGTCTGAATCACTGGAATTTAAATCGGATGTTGAAAATTTCTTTCAATTATGTACCAAATCAACCTTTAAAGTTGCAAAGATTGAAAAAAAACCATTTAAAAAATCTCCATCACCCCCTTTTACTACATCAACTTTACAGCAAGAAGCATCCAGAAAACTAGGATTTTCCGTTAGTAGAACAATGTCTGCAGCACAAAAGCTTTACGAGGCTGGACAAATCACATACATGAGAACCGACAGCGTTAGTTTATCGAACGAAGCAATTGATTCAATAAAAGAAGTGATTAAAAATAGTTATGGTGAAAACTATTCTCAAGTAAGAAGGTATAGTAACAAAAATAAAGGGGCACAAGAGGCTCACGAAGCAATAAGACCGACTAAGGTTCAAAACAGAGAAGTGAGTTTAGAAATTGATGCAATAAAATTGTATAAATTAATTTGGAATCGAACCGTTTCCTCACAAATGAGTGATGCAATACTTGAAAGAACCACTATAGCAATTGAATCAGACAAATTTAAAAGTCAATTTAAGGCAAAGGGTGAAGTAATAGTTTTCGACGGATTTTTAAGTGTCTACATAGCTGGATCTGATAAAATTGAGGATGATAGTTTGGGAATTTTACCTCAGATCAGCGTGGGTGAAGAACTTAAATATAAATTTGTAAAGGCTACTGAACGATTTTCAAGACCACCATCCCGATATACTGAGGCTGCATTGGTGAAAAAGATGGAGGAATTGGGCATAGGAAGACCTTCAACATATGCTCCAACTATTACAACAATTCAAAACAGAAAGTATGTTGAAAAAGGCACTTATGAAGGACACGAGCGGTTTTTTACTGAAATATCTTTAGATAATGATCAAATTTTTACTAAAAAGTTAACTGAAAATACAGCATCAGAAAAAGGAAAGCTTGTACCAACTGAAGTTGGAACAATTGTTACTGATTTTTTAGTTAATAATTTTTCAAACATTTTAGATTACAATTTTACAGCGAGCGTAGAAAAAGACTTTGATAGTATTGCAAATGGTAATCAAGATTGGACAAGTATTTTAAATGATTTTTATGGTGCTTTTCATCCCAATGTTCTTGATGTTAAAGAAAACGCAGCTAGAGAGACAGGTGAGAGATTACTGGGATTGCATCCTGAAAATGGGAGAAAAGTTATTGTAAGGCTTGGGAAATTTGGACCTATGGTTCAAATTGGTTCTCAAGATGATAATGAAAAACCTTTATATGCCGGCTTGCTTCCAAACCAAAAAATTGGAAAAATCACTCTTGAAGAAAGTTTGGAGTTATTTAAACTTCCATTTTACGTTGGGGATTTTGAGAATGAAAAGGTAGAGACAAATATTGGACGATTTGGACCATATATTAGGCATAAAAATAATTTTGTCTCACTCCCTAAAGGGTTGAATCCTCTTGATGTGTCAATTGAAATGGCCATTGAACTAATTAATGAAAAAAGAAAAGTTGATGCACCAATTGCAAATTATGAAGGATTCGATGTGACAAAAGGAAAAGGCCGTTTCGGACCATTCATAAAATGGAATGGCCTTTTTATAAATGTTAATAAATCTTACGATTTTGAAAATTTAAATAAATCTCAAATTGAAGAGCTTATCGAATCAAAAAAGAAAAAAGAAGCTGAAAAAATTCTCAAAGTTTGGGAGGACGCAGGAATCAGAATTGAAAAGGCTAGGTGGGGAAGGTTTAATGTAATTAAAGGCACGAAAAAGATTGAATTACCTAAAGAAACAGATGTTAACAAATTAACTCTCGATAAAGTTTCTTCTTTTTTTACAAAGAAAAAGTCTAAGAAGGTTTAATTATAAAGAATCGAACTGATTAGAAATTTGAACTTTGATGACTTATATTAACAATAGTGTTAAAATAAAACTAAGGAAATAACGTTACTTAACTAAATTCTAAATACAAAATTTACAAGATTTAATCTGAAAGAATTTTATTATGTTTGAAAATAATTTTTATATAATTTGTACAAAATTTTACTTTAGCTTAAATTTTATGTTAATTTTACAAGTTAAAACTCAATACAAACAACAGTGAAAAATCTTTTACTAACTATACTCTGTTTTGTTGTAATTTATTCGTGCGGTAAATCTGACAAGGGTGAATTAGTTGGTTATGACGCCATGAAATTTTTTAATTCTCAACCCTCTGGTATGGTTTTAATTCCTAGTGGATCATTTTTAATGGGTATGGCTGATGACGATTACGTTCAGCTTCAGAATGCACCTGTTAGCACAGTTTCCATCAAGGCATTTTATATGGATGAAACAGAAATTACCAATGGTGAGTACAAACAATTTGTTAATTGGGTCAGAGACTCTGTTGTAAGGGATGCGTTAGCCAAAAGAGCAATAGCTGAAATTGGCTCAACTCCAACTGAAGAAGATTTAGATTTGGATAACAGTATCAATAGCTATTTCCCCCTATATGAAGTTCCCGAGGATGTAAGCGATGAAGAAAAGGGTGGTTATCAATTATATAAAGAGCAAAATTTAGATTTGGAAATCAGTGAGTTTGATAAAAGTACTTACAATTTGAATTATGATGTGGATTTACTTTGGGATCGTGAGGATTATCCTGATTTGGCATACGCTGAGGTAATGGAGGGAGTATTTCCTGGTGAAGGTTTTTTCCTTCCTAAAGAGGAATCTTTCAATGGTGAAAGAACTTTTAACACAAAAAAAATTGAATATACTTTTACCGTCTTTGATGCTGAAGCCGCTATAAAATCAGACAGTGACTCAAGAAAAAATTTTTTCAAGGAAAAAACAATTCCAATTTATCCTGACACGACCGCTTGGATAAAGGATTTTAATTACAGTTATAACGATCCAATGCACAACGATTATTTTTGGCATGATGCTTATAATGACTATCCTGTTGTAGGTGTTTCTTGGGAACAAGCAAAAGCTTTTGCTCACTGGAGAACGATGTACAAAAATCAGTATGTAAGGTCTAAAAAGAAGAACGGACAAGATGTACCAAATTTTAGATTACCAAACGAAGCTGAGTGGGAGTATGCTGCTCGTGGTGGTCTAGAGTCTGCGACATATCCGTGGGGTGGTCCTTACACCATTGATGGAGAGGGCTGTTTTTTAGCTAATTTTAAGCCCAACAGAGGAGATTATGCTTCCGATAACGCTTTGTATACTGTTGAAGCAGAATCTTATTGGCCAAATGATTATGGTTTGTACAACATGGCTGGAAATGTTTCTGAGTGGACTGACTCCGCATATGATAAAGGGGCTTACACTTTTGATGCAGGCCTTAATCCAAATGTTGCCGATTCAACAAACCTGAGAAAAGTGATTAGAGGAGGATCTTGGAAAGATATTGCTTATTTTCTGCGTGTTAGTGCAAGAGACTACGAGTATAAGGACGAAAAAAGATCCTACATTGGATTTAGAACAGTCCAGGATTATTTAGGCGAAGACATTGGAATTAACGATAATCCAAATAAAGTATTTTAAAACAAAATAAAACAATAAATCAAAATAGAAATAAAACTTAACAATCATGAAAACAATTAAACACAAAAGATTTTTTATTCCAGACAATATATTAGAACTATTTTTTGGTCTTGGAGCCTCTGTCGTAATTATTGGGGCACTTTTAAAAATAACACACGCTGATTTTATCTTTCCTGGTAATGTGTGGTTAACAGCAGGTTTGGTAACCGAAGCGATCATTTTTGGTATCTCTGGTCTTAAAGGCTATATGACCATTGACCCTGATGGCTTTGAAAGTGGGGATGATATTGAAACCCTTGAGGTTGAGACACATGAACTTGCAAAAGCTGTTGCAACTTCAATCAAGAAAATAACCAAGTTGAATGAAGATTTATCGATGGCTAGTAAATCAATTGGTTCACTTCACATTCCTCATGATATGAATGCTCACATGAGTGATTACAATGCTAACATTCACGCCGGTGCAACCAAGCTCGATGAAATTAACAAGCTTTACGAGTCTTTGAGTAGCCATTTGATTGAAGTCAATTCTTCAACCAGCGAAATGCATGTACCTGATGGATTAAATGAAGAATTAGCTAAGATGAAAAACAAGGTTACTCAATTGAATGCTAAATACAAAGGTGTACTGAACGCATTCAATAATTAACAATTAAATTAACAAAAACAACTAATTTATTATGGCTGGAAAATTAGATTCAAGACAGAAAATGATAAACATGATGTACCTCGTGTTTATTGCAATGTTAGCTTTGAATATTGGAAAAGAAGTTCTAGCTACTTTGGGAATTTTAAATAATGATTTGGAGTCTTCAATTACTGAGCTTGAAGCGTCATCTGCCGCTAGTTATGCTCAAATTGAATCCAACGCAACCTCCGCTGATTACATGATTGCAGCGAGCCAAGTATTGGATATGAAAGAAGAAGCTGATAAATTTTTCAGCTATGTTCAACAGATTAAAGACACTCTTATCATTGGCGAAGACGGAGTAGCAAATAAATACTTGAAAGAAGTTAATGTTAAAGGAACCGATTCAGTAATTACTGTAACCGCTTACCAAGAGATGGATAAGTCGGAAGTTCTCGATAATATGTTTTTTGAAGGAGATATGCTAACACCAAAAGGACAAGAATTTTTAGATTTATACAAGGCTTTCCCCTCAAACATAACTAAAGTACTTGAGACAATAGTGTTTATGGAAGAGGAGGCTAAAATTGCTAGGACTGCTCTTGACGGAACCAAGGGTGAAGATGGTGTACAAATTGAGTATGATTTTGAATCTTCAAAAAATGATTTAAAAAACAGATTCAATTATACTCCTATGGTTGTCAATAGTGAAGGAACTTCTCAAGAATTTTTAAGTTATAACTTTTACGGTTTTCCAGTGGTCGCTTCTTTAGCAAAACTCACTAAAATACAGGCAGACATTAGATACATAGAAAACAAGGTTTTGACGGAAATTTTAAGCTCTATTCAAGGAAAAGGATTGAACTTTAGTACATTCCAAACCTTACTTGAGACAACAAAACCTGTCTATTACACTACTGATGTAATTGATGCAGCTATTGTAATGGGAAAAAAAGATGAAGGTTTTAAGCCTGACGGAGTTGAACTGTTCTTAAATGGTAATCCACTTTCTGAAGATGAATACTTTATAGAAAATGGTAAGGTTGTATTAAAGAAAAGGGTCGGATCACCAGGAACTTATGAATTAACAGGAACGCTATCCAAGAAAAATGCAGATACGCAAGAATTGGTTTCAATTCCTGTCAACCAAAAAGTGGTTGTAATCAGAGAACCTAATTCAGCTGTTGTGTCTGCTGATAACATGAGGGTTTTTTATAGAGGTCTTCGAAATCCTACATCAATATCTATTCCAGGGGTTGCTTCAGGAACGATCGTTCCATCAAGTGCCAATGCTAAGTTTACCAAAACTAGTAGTGGTTGGGCTGCCCAACCTACAAATGCTAAAGCCTCAGAAATGAAAATTAATGTTTCTGGTGTTTTAAATGGAGTTAGAAAGAATTTTGATGGAGGAACCTTTCGAATTTTACCACCACCCCCAGGGAAGGGTTCAATTACTGGTTTAGGACAAGTAGTTGCTAATGCTGAACAAATCAATAAAGATTTACTACTAAATGGACGGGTCAAAGGTGCAAAGCCAAAGGATTTCTTCTATGACTACGAAATTATTGTCAATGGATTTGATATCAAAGTTGGTAACCTTCCTCAGAAAACTGTTTCAGGAAATAAAGTTAGTGGAAATGCTGCAGCATCATCCGATGTAAGAAGTGCCAGTAGGGGTACTGTGGTTGTAATCACCAACATAAAAGCGAGTTCAAAAGATGGTGATGTTGTAACGCCAAACTATGCTGTTGATCCATTTATTCTTATAACGCGTTAATTTATGATTAGAAAAGTATTTACATTTTTATTTTTGCTGGTAGGTTTAGTTTTAGGATATGGTCAATCCAATATTTTAAATGCTAATAACCCTAGTGAAATTGGTAAAAAGAACATAGATCAAATCCAATCTGATTTAGACTCTTATTTGGAATACGAGTTCATTGATGATAGAGATATTCTGTGGTCTAAAATTGTCTATGAAAAGATAGATTTGAGCGAGCGTTTAAATTTCCCCCTTCTTTTTCCAATTGACGATAATCAATATGTGGATACCAGAAAATCACTATGGAGAGTTTTAAAAGAAAACATTATTAATAAAAATATTACTTTAATATATAATGCTAATAATGACAACTTTAAAGAGCTTTTGACTTATGATCAAGCTATGGCTTCACTAAAAATTAGTAAAAATTATGGTGATGAAAATGATCCGGACTTTCAAACCATTGAAATCACCTCAGCTGACATAACAGGGTACTATCTTAAAGGTATGTGGTATTTTGACAAAAGAAGAGGGGAGCTGATGTATAGACTATTGGCTATTATGCCCGTTGGAAAAAATATTGAGGATCCTTTTGATGAGGAAATGAATACAACTTTCTTTTGGGTTTGGTATCCAAGTATCAGAAAAATATTACATAAAGAGCTTGTATTTAATGACAGAAGTAATGCCAATCAAATTTCTTTTGACCAGTTATTGATTTCTAGAAGATTTTCTTCCTACATATACAAAGAGGATAATATTTACGGAGATCGACCGATCTCTGCCTATAAATTAAAAGGGCTTGAATCCATATTAGAATCTCAACGAATCAAAAAGGAGATACTTGATTTCGAGCAAGATTTGTGGAATAGATAGTTTTTTTAAAATTCTTATATTTTCTTTAAATTTTACTCTGTAAAGTGAACTAATTATTTTATTTTTTTTACAAAAATGAACTATTATTTCTATCACTTTTCAATCTTGTTTTGCACGATACATCTTAAAAACACATATTAGACTCAAAAACTATTGCTCATAGTTTTTTATTTTTTTATATTTAAAACATACAAAAAGGCATTATTGCCTTTTTTTTAACTAGTTAAAAAAAAACGCCTATTAAACAATTTTAACCCTCTGTAGCGATTATTAGTAGTTCATCATTGCTGATCAATGCATGCCTATTATTGTTACATCAATATATGTGATATGAAAAATATATTCTCATTATTTTTTTTAATTTTTTCGATTCTAATCTATTCTAATCCCAATCCCATCTCGGCCTCTAAAATTGTTGCTCCGGAAACCTCCTCTGCTACAATTACAATTAATGAGGGTGCTACGGTTCAAATCAACTTGAGCGATTACGCCACTATTTCAAGTGGAAGTATCGATGAATATGAAATCATAACTCAACCTGTGCACAAAGCAACAAATAATGGTTTTGTTCACATTGGTGGAGGTACATACACCTACACACACAATGGTTCAGAAGCACCTAGCGACTCATTTACCTTTAAGGCAAAGAGTGGTAATGATGAGAGTAATATTTCGACTATAACAATTAGTATTACAAACATAAATGACGCACCAACTATAGATGATATTTCAGCAACTGTGGATGAGGGTTCCTCAGTTGAAATTTCACCTATCGCAAAGGATGCAGAAAATACTGAAGTTACTGTAACTGCGGGGAATGCTTCAAATGGTACGGTTACCAAAGATGCAACAACTGGCGTTTTCACATATACTCATGACGGATCGGATACTACTTCCGATTCTTTTGTTTTGACAGCTACTGAGCTGGCAAACACCCAAAACAACGGTTTGAATTTATTATCTGGAACCAAAACGGTTCAAATTACGATTACGGCTGTTAATGATGCACCTGTAGCATTGGCTTCTTTGTTAGATGTTAATGAAGGTGGATCAACAAATGGTACTTTTGCTTTTACTGATTCTGATTCTCAATCCGTTACAACCTCTGTTACTACACAACCATCAAATGGAACTGTGACAATTTCTGCAGATAATCCTGCTTCATACACATATACTCATGACGGAAGTGAAACTGTCACTGATGAATTCACTTTCAACGTAAATGATGGTGCACTTAGTTCCTCTGCTACCATTACTGTAGCGGTCAACCCAACGAACGATGCTCCAATTGCAGTTGATGATGTATATTACATATCTGCGACAGATACAATCATAATCAACAATCCTGGAGTTGGTGTACTCGGAAACGACTCCGACCCAGAAAAAAATAATTTTACTGCGGAACTTGTTAGTAATCCTCAAAATGGTGAGTTGACATTGAATGCCGATGGAACTTTTATGTTCATTCCACAGGTAAGTACAACTGGTGCTTTTGTTACAGATTCATTCACCTACGCTCCTGTTGATGAATCGCAATCTCAAGGAAATACAGCTACTGTTACATTAAACGCGGCCACACTTATACCGATTCCTGATTTTTATGACCTCAAGGAGGGAGAAAACTTGCAAGTAGATGATGCCACAGGTCTTCTTTCAAATGATGTTGACTTAAACAATTTTGCCATCGATAGTTTATGGGTAGTTACGCAACCCAAGTATGGAACGGTTACTGTCAATACAGACTTCAAGGGTGGTTTTTCTTATCAACACGATGGTTCTGAGAATCTTCAAGACGCTTTTGAGTATAAAATAAAAAATACTGATGGTGATAAATCTGAAAAGGCTTTGGTTAATCTATTTGCAGCTAATGTAAATGATGCACCCACGTCAACTGGAACTAAAGTAACTGTAAACGAAGGTTCTGAAAAGACATTTTCTTTACTTTACTCTGATAGTGACACAGCAGCTAATGCAATTCAGTTTACCATATCATCACAACCAACAAACGGAAATATAATTGATCTTGGAAATGGAAGTATTCGATATATCCACAATGGAAGTGAAACCACTTCTGACTCATTCACATACTCTGTTAGTGACGGTGAGTTATCACTTTCTAGTCCTGCTACTGTCTCAATTACTGTAAATCCAGTAAATGATTTACCAGTTGTTTATGACCAGCCCCTAACTGTATCAGAGGGTGGATCAATCTCGGTTTATCTAGAGGCGGACGATGTAGAAACTCCAGGACCCAAGTTAACTTTTAAATTAGAATCTGAGCCGAGCAATGGTAAGGCCTCGATTAGTAATGGACAACTAACTTACACACACAATGGAACGGAAACTACATCTGACACTTTTACTTACTCTGCAAACGATGGCACTGAAAATGGTGCACCTGCTAATGTAATTGTAACAATTAATCCAGTTAATACATCACCTAAAACAACCGCAGTTACCATATCTCTAAACGAGGGAGCTGCAGCAACTTATGATTTATCTACAAATTCAAGTGACTCAGATACAAATGCTACGAATCTTAAATATATTTTGGTTACCGCTCCAACCAATGGTTCGATCACTGATCCAAGTAATTCAAACGCTGCAGTTTCTGCAGGCGGTCAACTTTCGGGAACGCAAATAACATACACGCACAATGGAGGAGAAACTACTAAGGATTCATTTACTTTCAAGGTGAACGATGGAAACTCTGATAGTAATACTTCAACCTCAACAATAGCAGTAACAGCTGTCAATGACATTCCTACTATAGACGCATCCGGAACTGTTGCTGTTGATGAGAAGGATCAAGTGGATATTACCATTTTAGGTTCTGACGTAGATTCTTCAACTCTTACTTACACAATTGTCGCTACTCCCTCAAATGGAGTTTTAAGAAATTCTGATGGTGCGGATCTATCTACTGGAAATACAATTTCAAACAATGTGATAACATATGTATCAACTGCTGCATTAAGTTCTAATGGAACAGATTCTTTTCAAATAAAGGCAAATGATGGTTCCGCAGATAGCGCCACTGCTACAATCAACATAACGATTACTGCAATTGATGAAACAAAGCCTCAGGTTGTTTTAACTGCAAGTGCAAATACAGTTTCTGAAGATGTAGGTACTGTTACATTAACCGCTAGTTTGGTTAGTAATACTTTTTACTCTGCTAAAAGAGATATGGATGCAGCTCCGGTCAGTCAACATGCGACTAACTCATTAGATTACGTTTTTCTTGGGGACTATGGAGGTCATAAATATTATCTTAAAAAAAGCAACGACTCCGAATATAATTACAGTGAAGCGAAAGCTGATGCCTTGGCTAAAGGAGGTTATTTGGTAGTTTATGAATCACAAGCTGAGCATGATTGGGTAATTGATCAATTGGCCTCTGGGGCAGCAAATTGGACCCAAAGATGGTTTTGGATTGGATTGAACTACAAGCTGACTGGAGATGCTTGGAAATGGATCAATGGTGCTACCTATGATAACAGCAGTTATAAGGCTTGGACATCCAATAGTTATCCCAACGATTCTGAAAACAATAAAGCGGTTAGAGATTGGTCGGGTAATGGTTCTATTTATGGTTGGCAAAATGCTCAAGAAACAAATAACACGCATGGTTACATCATCGAATTTGATAATAGTGTAAATGCTTCTGCAAATACAACTGTAAACTTAGCCTACTCTGGTTCTGCTCAAAATACAAATGGCGATTCAACAGCTGATTCAGGTGACGACTGGACAATCAATGCCAATTCAATCACCATTGCTAACGGATCATCCTCTGCTACAGCAACGATTACAGTTGTCAATGATACAACTCCTGAAGGCAATGAACCCATTGTGGTGACTGCAACATCTGCAGACAACAGTGTGGCAAGAGTCAAAGGCAGTGAAAAGTCAGCTACGATAACAATACAAGATAATGAAGCTGCCATTGCTACGATGTCAACTTCTGCCAATAAGGTTTCCTATACTGAAGGCACAGACTCATCAATACAAATTGTAGCCACCCTTGATTTTGCAAAATCATTTGATTCTGCAATTGGTTTAACAATTTCTGGTACCGCAACTTCTGGGGTGGATTATTCTTCAAATGATGATGCATACTTAACCACCAAATCAATGAGTGGAATGAACAGAGTAAATGGAGTTACTGTTGACTCTAACGGCAACTACTATGTAGCCGACAGAGATTCAAGAAAAATATGGAAGATGACCTCAGGGGGGACGATTACTCAAATTGGTAGTGGTAACTGTTGTGATTTTTCAACTTCACCTTCGACAGCATCTTCAACTAAGTTCAGAGACCTGAAAGATATGGATATTGATAGCAATAATAAAATTTATTTCATCGATGCATTTGCTGTTAGAATGTTTGATCCAAGTAACGAAAGATTTTATTTTATTGCGGGTAGTACAACTGATTATGTAGACAATAATTCTACTGTCCCAAGTGGATCCAATGCTGCTGTAATTGCGACTGACGCTCGATTTTCATGGGGACTTAGAGCTTTGGCTGTAAAATCAGATGGTAAGGAAATTTATGTAGTGGATGATAACATGATCAAAAAAATATATACAACAGACGGTCAAACACTATTTAAGCATTCATCTGAGGAATCGTTTAATAAAATCAAAGTAGTTAACGTTGCCAATGTAGATAATACCTGGGAGAATAACGAGGGAGATGCAGCATCTGCTGGATTTAACGGACCTGGATCCTTGGACTTTGATTCCAACGGGGACCTTTACATTGCTGATCACGAATATTTGAAAAAACTTACTGTGGGAACTCAGTCAGGAAATCCACAAGTGACTAACATTATTCAAAAGGGTTGGAGTGACAAAAGAGGACTGGTAGTCGATGGTTCAAACAATGTATACTTCAGTGGAAGAGACAGAGACTACATATACAAGTATAATTCTTCAACTGGAAGTTTGCTTTCTGTGGTTGATAATGGAAGTGGCTCTGTAGATGGTGATCTGTCCGTAGCTCAAATTTCAAGACCTACCGATTTAGCACTGCACCCTTCTACAGGTAATCTAGTATTTATTGAGGAAAATGAGAAAAAAGTAAGGGAAGTTGACTTTTCTAAGAAAATAAGGATTTTTGCTGGGGAAACAACAGGATCATACACACTCAACATTAAAGATGAGTCTTTTTATGAGGACAATGAGACAATAAAGTTTGTTGCAACTGGATCTAATGTTTCAATAAATTCTAAAAATCTTATAACCGAATCCTCTACTGACTACTTAAGTTTTGATAGTACAACTGCAAAATCTGAAAATGCGACTGACGGAACCAATGGAATAATTTTGGTCAGTGATGATTCAGCTCCGACTGTACAAATTGTTGCCAGTGAGTCAACAATTGCTGAAAATGGTGGTGTTTCCAAAGTTTCATTTACCATTGGAGGAGCATCTGAATCAGGATCCAAGATGGATTTAGACGACGGATTGAAAGGAGAATACCCATTCATTGGAAATTTCCAAGATCATAAATACTACATTGTGCAAGATTGGGTGTCGTGGGAAACGGCAAGACAAAATGCAATTGATCTAGGTGGATATCTTTTAACAATCAACAGTGCAGCAGAGAATAATTTTATTCAAAATAACATTGGAGATAATTACAAATGGGACTCATATTGGATTGGGTTTTCTGACACTGCTGAGGAGGGAACCTTTGTTTGGGCCAATGGTAGTGATTCAACTTACACAAATTGGTATGATGGAGAACCAAATAATGCAGGAGATGAAGATGTCGTTGAGTTCAATGCTTACAGCGGAAAGTGGAATGACTTAAATTCTAATGACGGGAGATTCTATATTATTGAATTTAGTGGAACCATTTCAGCTAAAGATGTTGTAATTCCTTATGTTGTATCCAACTCTTCTGGTTTTTCAACAACAAGCGGAACGGATGCTACATTTACTGGAAGCGGAACTGTTACGATTCCAGCTGGACAAAGTAAAGTTGATTTGACAGTGACCGCCGTAAATGATTCGGAAAATGAGGATACAGAAACAATCACATATACAATCACGGACAACATTACAGATGGTACTTATGATGAGGCATCCTCAACGGCAACGATAAGCATTATCGATGATGAGGCTCCCGCTGTTACATGGGCATTCAACCCTGTTGATGACAATGGAGATGGAAACAATAACTGCAACCAGTGATAAAGCAAAAACAACAGCTAGTAAATTAAACTTAACCATTACTGATAGCGGTGCAACTCAGAATCTAGACTATGTAGTCAGTGAGTTACAAAAAGTTAATACTTTGGCCGGTGGATCATCAGGGTTTAAAGATGGTGAGGGTAGTGATGCAAAGTTTGATAGACCTCACGGAATGGTTTCAGATGCGAGTGGAAACTTATATGTTGCTGACCATGAAAATAGAGTAATTAGAAAAATTACACCTGCTGGTGTTGTTTCAACTTATGCTGGAAATGGAGAGTGGGGGCATGATGAACCATCTGGAAACAAGGCGGATGTACGTTTATCTCACCCAATGGGAATTACATTTAACAATGCTGGAAATGAACTGTATTTTACAGAAACGGGAAGACAAAGAATTACCAAAATTGATGCTTCTGGAAATGTATCTGTAATCTCTGGAAACGGTCAACACGGAGATGGAGTTGGTAATAAGAATTCCTCTAGGTACGATGACCCCTCTAGTCTTGCTTTTGACAGCGCTGGAAACTTGTATGTTGCAGAATGGCAGAGAGTTAAGAAACTAGTTGTAGATGGATCAGGTAATTGGACATCAGAATATTTTATAGGTTCTGGATCATACGGTGAACAAGATGGTACCGGAGAGAACGCAAGTTTTAGAGGAATAAGAGGGATCGTTATTGACAAGTCTGGTAACGACGATGTGATGTATGTTGCTGATGAAAATTCAATAAGAAAAGTGACTTTGCCTGGTGGCGAAGTAACAACGTGGGCAAACACCAATAGAAACTGGGGTGATAACGATGGTACATTAGCATCTGCTCAAATGCAAAATATAAAGGCAATTTCTATTGACGCCTCAGCATCTTCGTTAACATTGTATATCGTGGATGAAAACAAACTAAAAAAGGTGACTAACGACGGGGTTGAGACTCTAGCAGGTGGTGATTATGGTTATGCCGACGGAGCCTTTGCTTCTGCCAAGTTTAGAGAACCTAAGGGGATAGCAATTAATTCCAATGGAATTCATATTGCGGACACTTGGAATCATAAAATTAGAAAAATAGATCTTTTACCATCTATCACAATTCCTGCTGGCTCAACTACAGGATCATTAACTGTAACAGGACTAGATGATCAATTATATGAAAGTAATGATGAGGCATTTACAATAGCTGTCCAGTCCGTTTCTAATGTTTCAAGTGCAGTGAATTCTTTCAGTGATATAGTCACTAAAGTAATAAGTGACGAGTCTGCACCAACAATTAAATTGACTGCCAATGATGACGTGGTTGATGAGAAAGGTGGAACTGTTCAACTAGTTGTTAGCCTTGCTGATGCATTTTCAAGTGCCAAGTCAGACATGAACGGATCTGATAAAGCTGATTACTACTATTTAGGTGAATACAATGGCTCTAAGTACTACGCATCTAAAAACCAAGATTCAGGGAGAAAATCATATTCTGATGCATTAAGCACTGCTAATACTTTAGGAGGCCAATTGGCTGTAATCACTTCTGCTGGTGAAAATGATTTTATTACTTCAAAAATTTATGAAAAAGATCCTGAATACAACTACGACAACAGAGAATGGTTGAATCACTGGATAGGTCATAAGTACAATAACTCATCTGAAAAATGGGAGTGGACAAACGGTGCGGTTAGTGATTATACAAACTGGGGATGGGAGTACAATGAAGACTACATAGATAGATATTATACTCAAATTCGAGAAAGAGGACTTTGGTTTAACCGCGAAAGCAATTGGCATTCTCAGTATGTAATTGAATTCTCTTCCGCTGTTTCAGATATCAATGCAAGTGCAGTCATTGAGTTTGGAGGAACCAGTGCAAATGATGGAACTGACTATACAACAAGTATCGGAGTACCAAATGCTGATCGAACAGTGACAATTCCAAAAGGTCAGTCTACAGCTACTATAACTGTTACTGGCGTAGATGACAATCTTGATGAAGCGATTGAAACCATAACTGCTACGATGAAAACTCCATCTGAGGCCGTAATTGGTGCTGATTCAAATTCGAATCCAATTAATAATACAGCTACCATATCGATCAGTGACGATGAATTACCAGCAGTCACGCTAGCTGTAGCTAGTAACACCATTGGTGAGGTAGCGGATGCTCAAAATAGTATCAGCACAAGTACTACCATTACAGCAACGATTCAAAACGCAAAACTAAATCCAGTTGATATTTCACTTGATTTTACATCCTCAGGATCTGGTATTGCATCATTTGGAGCTGACTTTGGATCCAATGATTTGAATAGAGTCACTACTTATGCAGGTGATGGAAATCACGGTTATTTGGATGGTGATGCTGAAGAAGCTGAATTTTCAGATGATATGAAAAATGCAACCGTTGATGCTGCAGGAAACCTTTATATCGCTGATGGACATAACAACGTTATCAGAAAAGTTTCAACTGACGGTGAAGTGTCCACTTACGCTGGAACAGGCCAGCACTGGGGCAATGGTGATGTTGAATTGACTCCTGGCAATAAGCTAGAAAGAAGTTTAAGTAGACCTTACTCCGTAAAAATTAACGGATCTTACATGTATGTTGTTGAGAGAGATGCTCATCAGATTTCAAGAATAAACATGAGTACGGGTGTGCTTTCCAGATATGTTGGAAAACGACATGAAAATGGTGATGATAACGGAAATGAGACAGAGGCTAAATTTAATGGGCCTGTAGATATAGCTTTTGATTCAGACAACCAAATGTATGTACTTGATCATGACAACACCAAGATTAGAAAAGTTGTAGATAATGGTACCAACCGAATTGTTACCGATTATGCAGGTAATGGAAACTGGGGTGATAGGGACGGTGATGCCTTAAGTGCTGAGCTCGGTGGACTACAAAGTATAGTAATTGATTCAAATGATAATATCTATGTTACTACATGGAATAGGGTAAGAAAAATTTCTGCTGATGGATCAACTGTAACCACGGTGGCTGGTGAGTGGCATGACTTTTCCGATGGATATGGAAGAAATGCCAGATTTAGAGATCCTCATGGTTTGGCTATTGATGAAAATGATAATATTTATATAGCTGACCAAGGTAACAACAGGATTAGAAAAATGTCTGAATTAGGAAATGTTTCTCAAGGACCCAAGGTTGAGACAATTTCTGGAATTGATGAGTATGATTATCAGGACGGAACTGCTGACGAAGCTGCCTACAGAAGACCGATGTATGTAGCCTACCATGCAGGATCACTGTATGTGGTGGATTCTGATGATAACAGAATTAGAAAAGTCCAATTGACACCAAAAATGACAATTCCAAGTGGACAAAACTCTGTAACATACAATTTAGAGGCAATTGATGATGTTGTATACGAAAATGACGAAACCATTAAATTTACTTCCAACACAATTGTTGGTGGAACTCTTGGAACAACGGATCCTGTCACTCTAACACTAAAAAGTGATGAATTGATCCCAAAAATTGAGCTGGATGCCGAAAATTTAGTTCTAAACGAAGCGGATGGAACACTTGAACTTGAAGTGTACCTTACCGATGCGGGTGGAGCAACCAGTTATTGGAAAGAAACTGAACTGCCTGCCGAAGCAGCAAATGATTATCAGTTTATGGGTGAGTTTGAAGGTCACAAGTACTATTTCTCTAGATACAGCTACAAGTGGAAAGATGCCAACCAGAATGCTCAGGATGTTGGTGGACAGTTACTTGTCATAGACAGTAAAGAAGAGAATGAGTTTATTAGCTCTATTATGATTCATAATGGTACATGGCTTGGAACCAAGAGAGAGGACGGAGATGCTTCTTGGTCCAATGTCTATGGAACACTTGATTACACCAACTTTGAAAATAATAATGGTTATACGAACAACACTGGATACGCATTGACTTATGGTAATAAATGGTATGTTCATGGACCTGATGATTACAGACATTTCATTTTGGAGTATGGTCCTGTAACATCCTCAGAACTACCATCTACTGTAAACATTGTGTTTGCTGATGACAGTACGGCAACCAAAGGTGATACAGCCGATGGAACTGCTGATTACAAATCCTCAGCTGAAACGTTTACAATTCCAGCTGGAGCTCAAACTGCCACAGTTACACTAACTGGACTTCAAGACACAAATGAGGAACCTATTGAGGTTATAAAAGTTTCGATTGCTTCACCTTCAAATGTTGAGCTTGGAGCACAAACCGCTCTTGAAATTCAGGTCAAGGACGATGAGAAGCCTGTTGTTTATTTTGAAGCTTCTTCTGATCAAATATCTGAGAATGGTGGAAAAGTAGTAATTCAAGCCAATCTTTCGAACGCTAAACTAGATCCAACTACAATTACTTTGGGACTCGAAGGAACTTCAACACCACTTGAAGATTACAACATTTCATCGATCTTCAAATACTCTAGATTTACTGGAAAATTAGATGTGCCTGGAGCTAGAGAAGGTGTTGGATTGGAGTCACGTTTTACTTCTCCACTCATGCTTGCAAGAAACGTTGATGGCTCACTGTTAGTAACTGACAGAAATGCCCACGTAATTAACTCCATTGCTCTCGATGGGACTGTCAGTAAGCTTTTGGGAAGGACTTACAATTGTAGAGATGAAGTTGGAAGTGCAGATGAGGTAGGTATTTGTGATCCTAAACAAGTCGCAGTTGATAGCCAAGGTAATGTGTATTGGGGACGAGACAGACAAATTATGGGCTACAGTCCTAACACTGGACAGGTATCCATAATTTTCGATGGTAATAATGGAGACATCGCAAATGTTGGGGGGATAACGGTACTAAAAGATGAAATCTATTATTCAGATAGGGATAAACATACAATTAGTAAATTACTTTGGAATGGTAGCTCTTATGAGTCTGTTGTTGTAGCAGGTCAATCTAACCAATATGCGAGTATGTGGAATTTCAACACCAATCAGCCAAGAACTCTTCTCGAACCTAATTTTGATCAACCAACTTGGTTGACTGCAGATGAATCCAATAACAGAATAGTTGTTAATTATGGAGAACCTGAGTGGAACTGGGATCAATTGGGTAGAATCTCTATAGTGGATTTCAATGAAGGCACAGTCCGTGATATGCCTGGATTCCGAAGGTATGTTGAGGATGCAACTGGTCAGTGGCCAATGTTTGGAAAAGTAGATTTTGATTCGCAAGGGAACATGTATATTCCAGCAATGAATCTAAATGCAATTTACAAATTGAGCCCAAATCAAAATGGCATGTATTATTTGGGAGCTATTATCACAGATCAAAATATGGCATGGCCATCTTCAGTAGCAGTCAGTAATGGATCACTTTACGTTTCCAATTACTATGGATTCACAGTAGATAAAGTTGGACTTGGAGCAACTATTGAAATCCCAGCTCAACAATACCTGGGTGAAATTACTTTAGATGCCTTCAAGGATCCATGGTTTGAGGAAGATGAGACCATAGATATCAAAGTTGCCAACTTATCAAATGCGACTGTTGAGTCAAACGATATTGAAGTAGTCACAATACTTGAGTCAACAAAACTAACATTGGTTCAAGACGCACCGTTTGAAGGAGTTGAGAATGGTAAAGTTAGTTGGGGTGATTATGACAAAGATGGAGATATGGACCTTGCCCTTATGGGTCAATCGTCAACTGGGACCATAACTAATGTATATGTCAATAACAATGGAACATTTGAAAATACCAATCAAAACTTTACAAAGTTTATTGGTGGAGATATTGAGTTTGTTGATGTCAATCAAGACGGTTATCTGGATGTAGCTGTTGCTGGTAATGCTGAAGGAAATGTAAGAAAAGCGGAATTGTACATTAATGAGGAAGGTAATTTCTTCTCAAAAATGGATGATTACAATGTTGAAGGTCTATCTCAATCTGATATGGAATGGGGTGACCTAGACAACGATGGAGATCCTGACTTGATCATTGCTGGAATTGATAAAAATAATGAGTTCCAAACTTATTACTATACAAACCTTGGTGATTTTAACTTTTTAAACGAAGGATTATTCAATGAAGTTGGAATGATCAATGGAGAAATTGACATTGTTGATGCTGATCAAGATGGTGATAATGATTTATTTTCTACTGGAACTAAGGGTAGTACTCAAAACAGGCAGTTCCACAGTGGAAGAATAAAAAACACTTATTACCGTGAGGGATATGATGAGGATGTTGATTACAACAATTATGGATTCAATGTCAATTCTGGGTATATGAATGGAAATGCAGAGTATGCCGATTTAGATGGAGACGGTGAACTGGACTTCCTTGCAATTGGAGAGGATGAGAGTGGAAACATTGAGTTGCAAACCAATTTAGCTACGCTTAATATAAATATTTTTAAGCTAAAAAATGTAGACTTTGATTTTGCAGATTACAATAACGATGGTCAGAGTGACATGATAATCGCAGGGGAAGATCCAAATACTGGTGAAGCAAAAACTATGCTTTTTACAACATATCCTGCTTACTTTGGAAATCAGTATGGAATTATCAAATCTGATCTTCAAATTCAAGGACTTAGAGAAAGTAGTGTTGATTGGATTGATTATGATAAAGACGGCGATTTGGATCTGTTCTTAACTGGACTAGACGATAATGGTTTAGCAAAAGCTATGCTTTACAAGGCTGATAACACCAACAATTTAAATACACCACCTAGCAAAATTACCAATCTAACAGCAACAGCTGATGAGTTTGGTACCGTTGAGTTCAAGTGGGATAAACCAACCGACAACTCATCTTCTGAGTTCAGGTACAGTATTAAAATTGGAACTGGTGAGGACAAAGATGAAGATTCGCCAACCTATGGTGAATATTTCCTAGACAACATCATCTATTCAAATAGTAATGCAGAAACAGGTTCAACTTTAATTAATATACCTTCACTATCTACTCAAAACAGTAGAGAAGTTATATTGAATCCTGGCACCTACTATGCTGCTGTTCAAGCAATTGATGGTGGTAACATGGGTGGACCATTCTCAGACACAATTAGTATCACACTAGATTATGAGTGGAAACTACTTAACCTGGGTGGAATAATTGATAGAAGGTTGATTCCAAGTGCCTCAACTCAGCTCGATTTCATGGATATGGATGGAGATGGAGATAAGGATTTGATAGCAACAAATCTCGGAATGGTGCCAAACAGAGAAAGAGGAGGTAATGATGTGCAACAACAAGCAATAAATGTTTATGCTTTTGACAATGAGGTATTTGTTCCTGTTTATTCTGCTCACTATGGAGAGTCTAATTTTGAATTTGGTGATTTCAACAATGATGGTCAGCAAGATGTTATTGTTGCGATTGAAGAAAATAGTGGAACCAGGCTCAGAATGTTCTTAAATACCAGAATTAGAGATGATGAGAGACAGGACGATCCTGATACACCACAAGACGAAAGTGTTTACAGAGAATTTTGGGATGAAGTTTATCCATTTGATAACAACAATGGTGAAGACTTTTTGCAAAGCGTTTACAACATTAAGTTTGCAATTAAAGATCTTGACAATGATGGCCTTGTTGAAATAATTACAGCAGGTCAAAATTCGAAGCTAGCGAACGAAGCAACCACTGTAATGACGATGGTTTCAGTTGAGGATGTAGACGATCAACCTGGAATTGGATTTAGTGATTTTAAAATGTCCGAAAAAAGAAGCGTTGTTGATGAAGGTATGCTGGATAATCTAAGCTTTGCATCCTACGATTTTGGTGATATTGATAATGATGGAGATTATGACTTCTTAATTTCTGGATACTCGTTTGATGGTTACAAAACTCTTCTTTTTGAAAATAAAAGGAAAAAAGACGAGAATGGAGTTGCTGTTGTTCCTGTTGAGGTTTATTATGAAGAAGTTGATAATGATTTTGTTTCTGTGAAAGAGGGAACTGCTGATTTTGTAGACTTTGATGCTGATGGTAAATTGGATGTTTTGTTCAGCGGACAATCTTCAAACGGAGATTTAGTTAAAGCTTATTCAAATACTGATAACGGATATGTTGACCTTGATGTGGGATTACCTGCAGTTAGAAATGGTCGATTTGTGTTTGGAGACTTTGACAGTAATGGATTCAAAGATGTCCTTTACTCTGGAACAGTCAGTGGAGTTGGAAAAGTTACCAAGATCAACACTTGGATACCCGAAACAGGTAAAATGATAGATTCAGGATATGATCTTTCTGATTATGAACAAGCCAATATGGGAGTTGCAGATTTTGATGGTGATTTGGATGCTGATGTTGTAATCACCGGAAAAAATAGCAATTGGAACAACAACGGAAGTTGGATGGATCAATATATTTCTGATATTCTCATTAATGTTAGAGGTTTTGCAGGACCAGATGACAGTAGTGGAGGTATTGCTAATGACGGCTCAGGTGATGCACTTGAAAGTGGACCACTTAAAAAGTCCGTTGGTAGCAAAAAGGTTTATGGATTAAACGCCAGACCTCTTCCACCAACCAACGTTGAATTCCAAAGATCAAGGCTTCAGGCATTCAACCCTGTTGATGACAATGGAGATGGAAACTTAACGTCATCTAGAGCTGAATCCTCTGAGAATTCAAATTATGAGGAAGGATTGTTTGAAATGGTTATCAGTTGGAGAGGAGCTGTAGACATTGCTTTAGATGGTCAACAAACACCGGCTGAGGGTCTAACCTATTCAATGCGAATTGGAACATCTCCAGGTGCTTCGGATATAATGGCTCCAGGAGCTGATGTTGATGGAGTTAAAGCAGCTGCTGATCCAGGAAACGTTGAAAACAACTTACAATGGAAGATCAATGTTCCACAAGGTGATTACTATGTTGCAATTCAATCAATTGATGCTAGTTTTGTTGGTTCTAAGTTTACTGAGGAACAGAAATATACTGTTACATCTGCCTTCAAGCTTGGAGATTCCAACGGAGATGATGGTGTCAATGTGTTGGACTTGACTACCAATTTGGATTACATCCTCGGAAACAATCCGTCTGTGTTTGTTAGTGAGGTTGCAGATGTTAATGATGATGGAAACATCGATGTAACGGATATTTCAGCGATTGTCAATATTATACTGAATGGTAACGCTGGTATTTCCAAAGATTCTAATTATGACCCATATGATTGGGAGTATTACTCTAACAAACCAATTGGGGATGCTTCTCTAGTACTCACAAAGGGTAGGGTTTATTTAGAAAATGACAAGCCAGTAACATCACTACAATTCTCAATGGATGCAACTGTTGATTATGAATTGTCATCAAAACTTGAAGGTCTCAATATTGTAGATTTTGTAGAGGATGGTAAGAGAACATTCTTGATATATAGCTATGATAACAAACCAATTGACCAGTTAACTGATGTTATATTTGAATATATTGATGTAAATGAAAATGACAATTTTGAAATCACTAACATGCGATCAGGTACTGCTGGAGGATTGGTATTGGATGTTAAATTCTTGGATGAGTCCTTCTTTGACGCTTTAGCGGATCCAATTAAAATGTATCCAAATCCAGCAAGTTCAAATGTAAATATCTTGACTGATGTAACAACTGAGTTAGAAACGTTGAGCGTTAATATTTACAATGTACTTGGGGTTTCAGTTTATCAAACCACAATTGAGTCAATGGGTAGATTAAACGATTTGGATGTAAGTATGTTGGCATCTGGTGTCTACACTGTTCAAGTGAAGATGATAACAAAAGGTAAAGAAGAAATAAAGAGCGTACATAAGCTAATCAAGAAATAGATTAGATGAAAAAACTTGTAAAGCTCTTATTACTCTTTATTGGAGTAGCGGTTTATGGTCAAAACTCCCTGTCAATTGTTGATGGGGGGTATGGTTATGAAACGGATTTTTCCCTTGACGTCAACCTCAAGACCGATACTGCAATCAAAGCTTTACAGTTGGATATCAAATTCGATGAGCAAAACTTCACTTACAAATCATCTTACAATTTAAATAAGGATCGTCTTGGTGGTTCCGAATCAGACCATGTAATGACCATAAAAAAAATCACTACATCTGATTCCCAGACTGATAAACTCAGAATACTTATTTACTCACCTACTAATAAGATCATCCCAACTGGTGATGGTAAACTTTTTGGTGTTGATTTCAAAACAAATAAGGCTAGTTACGGAGATTTTAGCTTTGAACTTATGAGTGTTATTGCTTCAAAAGAAGACAATACAAATCAGACTTTAGATTTGGTTAATGGTGTAATAACGATTTTAGCAGCTTTTTGGGATTATGAGCGAGAAAGCAATGGAGTACCTTATGTAACTGATTATGGTAAAATTTATAAAGATCAAAATTTTAGCCAAAGTTGGATTCAACTTTATAACAGAGGAAATGACAAACTCACTATCTCATTAAACAAAAATGAGTTGACCAATTTTACTTTGACTAAAGATGGTAATCCAATTTCTTGGCCAGTTGAAGTTGCAGCTGGCTCTAGATATGATATAGATGTTGCCATCAATACTTCAAAAATTACTACGTTTGAGGAATCTTTATTTCTAGAATCAAATGATCCCGATGAAACAAGAAAAGGGGTAAAAGAATTTAAGTTTAAAGCTGAAATTTTCAATGAAAATAAAGTTATCGTACAATCCAATGCGGATGCAGAAAACAACAAGACCTCTAAAGTAAAAGTTTCCATCAATGGAGATGAAAACATTACTAGTTTTCAGTTTGATATTATTCCCGATCAAAGAATAAAAATGGTTGCCGGTAGTGCTAAGCTATTGAAATCGTCAACCGATCATGTCATTAGTTCCAGTGTTCAAACTGACAGTAATAACAATGAATTTCTTAGAGTTGTATCCTATTCACCAACCAATGCACTTTTGAGTCAGCCCATTGGAGATATTGTTGAGTTTGACGTCAGACCTGAGGGGATTGTTGAACCAGGTTCATACAATTTAAATATCAGTGGTGTTGTACTTACTAATGCAGCGCTTACTAATGTATCCTCATCCTATGAAAATGGAAGTATTAATCTTAAAACAGGAAAGCTTGGATTTCCATCTCCATTTGAAAACATTGATGGTGTTGAAACATTATACTTAGGTGAACTGTTTAGGAATAGCTTTAATGATAAAGATTTTACAGTTACCAATGCAGGTAATAAAAAAATTATCATTTCTGCTGCAACCACGGATGATACCGATTTCACATTTAAGACATCATTTCCCATCGAAATTGATCCGGGCGGTTCAAAGAAAATTGAATTTAATATTATTCCCTCAAAGCAAACACCTACGTTTGCTTCAATTGTAAAAATCATTCATGATGGTGGATCAAAAGAAAATTCAGTTAAAATTACTGGTGCTTTAAAAAACAGAAATATTCTGGTTCCAAAGAATATTAATGCAAAAAGAGCAGAAGTAAATACAATTCCTATTTCTCTTTTAAATTCAAACGAAATAAAAGGGTTGCAATTTGATGTCACACTTCCTAAGGAATCAAAGTCGTTTAATTGGACTCTTACTGCAGATTCAAATGATGACTTCTCTGTTACAGAACTTAGTAATGCAAAGGATCCTGGCTTGACACATTACGTTGGTGATGAAATCAATTTTATTAATAATTCAGGAGGAAGTCATCCTTTATTTATTGTTACTGGTTTTGATGCCAATGGAGCCTATGATACTACAAAGCAACTGACAGGCGTGACCAATCAAGGAGCAACTAATGGTACTGTCAAAGTAGACCTTTCTGAGGTTGCACCTGGAACATACTATTACGTTTGTGGGACTCACAAATCCATGAAGGGTGAAATCAAAGTATTACCAAAATTTGCAATTGATGCAAAAACTGATAATTTAGTGGCTGACAGAACAAATAATTTTGTTTTAACTCAAGCCGCAGTTGGTGCAAGGAAATATAGGGTTTTAATTTACTCTAATAATAATTCAAAAATTACAGGTAACAGAGGTGATTTACTGAACCTTCCTCTTGTAATTTACAATATTCCGAATCTATCAATGGATATTGTAGATGGATCCTACAATTTGGAAATTGATAACATAGTAATTTCAGGAAATGATAACAGGAACATCGCTTCTGAAGAAACCTCAACTGGAACTTTTGTGATTGGTGGGGCGAGTGAATTTGACCCTGTTATTGATCCAAATCAAGAAGCTTATGTGAGAGAAAACCCTGCAGTGAATACGTACTTTTACAAAGTTAAGGCTAGTGATGCGGATGCAAATAACTTCCTTGATGATTACAAAATTACAAGTGGAAATGATGATGGAACTTTTGGGATTGTTTCTGAAACAGGAGATTTGTATGTAATTAAACCTCAAAATATTGATTATGAGACAAAAACAGTTTTCAATATTGGAGTGACGGTCTCAGATGGATTCGAGACTAGTGCTGAGGAGACCATAAAAATTAATGTAACTGATATTCCAAACCAATTCGTTTTAGATAACTTGACAGTTAATGTTTATAAGGATTATAATTTAGGGGGTGTTATTGATTTAGATGATGACAATGATATTCGTTCCTCTTCTGCTGGAAATGAGGTTATTTATGAAATACACTCCGGTAATGACAAAGATCAGTTTTCAATTGATTCCTCAGGAAAAATAACATTTGTTACCGCTCCAAGTTATTCAGATCCCAAAGACTCTGACAAAAACAACTTATATGAACTTACTGTTAAAACAACTGTCGTAAATGACGTTTCTGATGACAAACCAACAGTGACATCTGAGAAAACAGTTTCTATCAAAGAGGGGTCATCAGATGCTTTAACTATGACTTCAATTGTAACGGGACCAGCCAGTGACATTGATGGTGACGGGATAATTGACTCTTTGGATAATTGTCCAAATGTATCCAATGCAAATCAGAGAGATTTTGATAGTAATGGTGAGGGAGATGCTTGTGAAGATTCCGATGGTGATGGAATTTTGGATAAACAAGACATTTGCCCTTTAATACCCAACCCTGGTCAAGAAGACTTAAACTTTAATGGAATTGGTGATGCATGTGATGATTCTGATGGTGATGGGATTATTGATCTTTATGATAATTGTCCTAAAGTTCCGAATGCTGACCAGTCTGATATGGATGGTGATGGAATTGGCGACGTTTGTGATAATGATAAAGATGGAGATGGTATAGATAATGATAAAGATAATTGTCCAGATGTTGCAAATGCTGATCAAAAAGATTCAGATGGTAATGGAGTTGGTGATGTTTGCGAAAATAGCACTCCAGTAGCCAATGCTCAAACCGTAACCACAGTTGAGGACATACCACTCGAAATTACTTTAACTGGTACAGATGCTGATGGGGATGCGTTGACTTACTCTGTTGTAGACAATCCAACAAGTGGGACTGTTGCACTTGACGGATCAAAAGCAACTTATACTCCTAATGCAGGTTATTTTGGATCTGATAGCTTTACATTTAAAGTTAATGATGGATCATTAGACAGCGAA
>CABZAE010000008.1 GCA_902523635.1 uncultured Bacteroidota bacterium
ACTATGCTCAAATTGGAAGTAATGATAATTGGAATGGGAGTGAAAAATTTAGAAAACAAAGAGGAAAAAGTTTCTCTAATAAAATTTCTGGTGAGATTGGAATTGGTATTGATTTTAATTTTTTTGAATTTGATTTAAAAAGTGAAGATTTTCAAAAAACACCCTATGTTCACACGGGTTTTAATTTTCTCAGGTTTGATGCATTGCATTATCCCAATGGAGTTAATACTGCTGTGAAATATGCTAGTGAAACTACATTTTCAATTCCCATTACTGTCGGTTATAAGATAAAACCTACAAGAGACTTTATTTTAGGTTTTGAAATTTCTGCAAAACATACATTTACTGATAATTTGGACGGAAGCTATCCAAATTTTGAAAATATGCAATTTTATTCTCAAAAACCATTTGGAAGCAATCTAAGCCAAGATTGGTATGTGTTTTCAGGACTAACTATAACGTATATATTTGGTTCTGAACCGTGTTATTGTCCAAATTAGATGTGATGAAAAAAGAACTATTGAAATACAAAATCCCCCATCATGTTGCTATAATTATGGATGGTAATGGAAGGTGGGCAAGAAAACTTGGAAAAAAAAGAGTTTATGGTCATCAAAATGGAACCAGATCAGTTAGTGATTGTATAGAGGGATGTATTGAACTAGGTGTAAAAAATATTACACTTTTTGTTTTTTCAACTGAAAATTGGAAACGTCCAAAATTCGAAATTAACTCACTGATGAACTTGTTGGTTAGTTCTTTAGAAAAAGAAAAACCTAGCTTAATGGAAAATAGAATTAAGTTGAATGCTATCGGTAATATCAAAAACTTAAACGATAATTGTTATAATAAGTTATGTGAAGTTATAAATCAAACGGCAAATAATAATGAATTAACACTCACTTTAGCTATCAGTTATGGGTCTTTACAGGAAATTAGTCAAGCTGTTAGGAAAATTTCTGATAAAGTTAAAAATAACTTAATTTCTATTAAAAATATTGATCATAAGATAATAAATGATCATCTTTACACCCGAAATTTACCACCGGTTGATCTTTTGATTAGAACAGGAGGAGAATTCAGGCTAAGTAATTTTTTGTTGTGGCAAGCAGCATACGCTGAACTTTATTTTACTGATGTTCTTTGGCCTGACTTTAGAAAAGAAGATTTTTTTGATGCTATTGCTAGTTTTCAAAATAGAGAAAGAAGATTTGGAATGATTAAACAGAATTGAAGAACAAAGAAACCACAAATTTGACTTACATTAAAGAAACATTTAGTCTGCTTTTTATTTTTATTTGTTTTCATTTAAACGGACAAGTGGACTCATTTCAAAAAGGAAATGAGTACATCATTGATGAAATTACTGTCAAAGGTCTTAAAACATTTAACGAACAAACTGTAATTACTTATACAGGATTAAGAAAAGGCCAGAAAGTAAGAATACCCGGTGAAGAAATAAGTGCCATAATAAATAAGCTTTGGAAGTTAGATTTATTTAGCGACATAAACTTTTATTTAAAAAAAATTGATGGGGAAAATGCTAGTATTGAAATTTTTATAGAGGAACTACCAACATTGTCAGATTTCAAAATTACAGGTCTTAAAAAATCTAAAGTAGAAACGATAGTCTCCGATACCGAAATAAAAAAAGGAAAAAAATTAACTCAAAATTTTATAAAAACAACCAGAAACTACATAATAAATAAATTTAAAAAGGAGGGGTTTCTTAACACGAAGGTTAACATAAATATTGAACCTGATTCAACTGAACAAAATTATAGTAAGATGTCTATTAAAGTTGATCGAGGTGATAGAGTAAAAATAAAAAAAATAAATTTTTTTGGAAATGAGGTCTTCCCATCAAAAAAATTAAAAAAACAGATGAAAAATACCAAAACCAAAATTCCAGGACGGTTTTGGAAAAAATCAAAATTTATTGAAAAAGATTATAAAGAGGATTTGGTTTCAATATTAGACTTTTACAAAGAAAAAGGTTACCGAGATGCGAGAATTAAAAAAGATACAGTAATAGTTGACAAAAATAATATTACACTTGACTTTGACATCGAAGAGGGTAATAAATATTATTTTGGTGATATTTCATTTTTAGGTAATACTGTCTACTCCAATGAACAATTGTCCAGTGTGCTGGGTTTGTTCAAAGGTGACACCTATAATGGAGTTTTATTAAAAAAACGAATTGCTGATAATAGCAAGCCTGATGGAGATGATTTAACAAACTTATATCAAAATAACGGATACCTATTTTCAACTATCAATCCTGTTGAGGTATCTGCCAAAAATGACACCATAAATTTTGAGATTCGTATAATTGAGGGTAAGCCAGCATATTTTAACAAAATAACCGTCGTTGGTAACACCAGAACAAATGATCATGTAATTTACAGAGAGCTAAGAACTAAGCCAGGTGAGCTTTACAGTAAAGACAAGGTTGTCAGAACTGTTAGAGAGTTAGGGCAGACTGGATTTTTTGATCCCGAACAAATAAGTCCTGACTTCAAAAATGTAGACCCTAACAACGGAACTGTAGATATTGAGTATGGTTTAGTTGAGAAAGGAGCAAGTCAAGTTGAACTGCAGGGCGGATATGGAGGTGGTGGATTTATAGGAACGCTTGGATTATCATTTAATAACTTTTCAATGAAAGGTTTGAAAGACTTTCCTGAAAAATATAAACCAGTGCCAATGGGTGATGGACAAAGTTTTGCTTTACGTTTACAAGCAAATAGATTCTATAACACCCAAAGTTTTTCATTCTCTGATCCGTGGTTAGGCGGTAAAGAACCAACGCAATTCTCTTTCTCAATTTCTCAAACCAAACAGTTTAGATATAACTATTTCACTGGTCGTTCCAACAAAGACCAATATTTTAAAATCTCTGGTGCCTCAATTGGTTTAGCCAAGCGATTAAGAGTGCCAGATGACTATTTTATTTTCTCTCAAGCTTTAAGTTATCAATACTATGATATGAACAACTATTATACAGGGCTTTTCACCTTTGGAAACGGAAAATCTAATAACATAGCTTATACTGCTTCACTAAGAAGAGATAATACTTATACTAACCCTGTTTTCCCACTAGGAGGTTCTATGTTTGAACTAAAGGGAAAATTCACACTTCCTTATTCGATGTTCAATGGTGTTGATTATGCAAATCTCCAAAATCAAACTGAATTTCAAAATGATGATGGCACCCCAAATCAGGAGAAAATTGATCAAGAGAAATTTAAATGGTTAGAGTTTTATAAAATTAATTTTACTGGAAGCTGGTATACAAGAATCATAGATAAATTAGTTTTAAAAACCCACGCTGAATTCGGATTTTTAGGTGCCTACAATCAAGATAGAGGTATTATTCCCTTTGACAGATTTTATTTGGGTGGTAGTGGCATGATGTCACAGTATGCTATGGACGGAAGAGAATCTGTTAGTTTGAGAGGTTACCCTGACAATTCACTATCAAGCTTTGAGGGTTCAACTATTTACAATAAATTTTCAATTGAACTCAGATATCCAATAACTTTAAAACCCTCTGCATCCATATTTGCATTGACATTTTTAGAATCAGGTGACGGATTTAATAGTTTTAGAGAGTTCAATCCCTTCTACGGAAAAAGGTCTCTCGGACTTGGTATTAGAATTTTTATGCCTGCATTTGGTCTACTAGGAATTGATTTTGCATATGGTTTAGATAGCCCCAACGAGGGAAATATTAATGCAAATGGTTGGGAGACTCATTTCGTAATCGGACAACAATTTTAAGATTATAACGTTATTAACTCAATATGAAAAAAATTATAATTTATTTTTTAATATTATTCTTGGTAAACATCGCTTTTGGGCAAAGAAGTGAAAGAATCGGTTATGTGAACATGGAATACATACTCTCACAAATGGAGGATTACAAAACAGCAAGTGCACAGCTTGAAGAAAAAGTTAATAAATGGAAAAGTGAAATTGAATTAAAGAAAAATGAAATTAAAAAACTTAAAGATAGTTTAGAATTAGAGAGGCCACTCCTATCGGAAAGTATAATAAATTACAGACAATCTGAAATTGAGTTTGAGGAAAAAAGTTTATATGACTACCAGACAAAAAGATTTGGTGTAAACGGAGATTGGGTTGCTCAAGAATATATGTTAATACAACCTATTCAAGACAAAGTGCTAAACGTAGTTGAAGCAATATCTAAACAAAAAAAATTTGATAAGATTTTTGATGAATCTGCAGATGCAATTATGTTTTATTCCGAAAAAAAATACGATATTAGCGACCTGGTTTTAAAAAGTATTCTACGAAATGAAAAAATTGAAAAACTTGAAATTGAATTTGATGATGAAAAAAAAGATAGTTTATATGAAAGGAAAAAAGAATTATTAGAGATACAAAAAACCCAAAGAATTCAAGAAGTTAACAAAAAAAGAGAATTACTATTAAAACAAAGAGATGAGAAAAGAAAGGCTTATCTTAAAAGAAGAGACAGTATTTTAAAATTAAGAAAAGAAAAAAAACAATCTAAAAAAAGTTAAAAAATGAAAACTTTTAAAAATTTAATTACGACAATATTATTTTTGGTTGTAGGTGCAACCATGAGTGCTCAATCAAAAATTGCACATATTAACTCTCAGGCACTAATTAGCGAAATGCCTGAAGTAAAGGAGGCACAAGCTCAATTGGAGAAGCTTCAAAAAACATATCAAACTGAGATTGAAGCATCTATGAAGGAATACCAGACAAAATTGCAAACATATTCAGCCGATGCACAGAATCAAACTGAAGTCACTAACCAAGCTCGCCAAAAAGAATTAGCTGGGATGGAACAAAATCTTCAACAATATCAACAACAAGCTGCTCAGGACATTCAAAAAAAACAGGCTGACCTGCTAAAACCGTTAATAGATAAAGCAAGAGCTGCAATCCAAAAAGTTGCAAAAGCTCAAGGTTTTGATTACGTAATTGATGCCACTGAAGGTGGAAGCCTGATTTACCCTGGTGGAAAAGATTTGATGGAAGATGTTAAAGTTGAGCTTGGTTTTTAAAAGAAACCGGTTTTTTACTTAAAGGAACTACCAAAGTAAATTTTGGTAGTTTTTTTATATTTAAAAAATGAGTGAACTTCCAATTGGAATTTTTGATTCAGGTGTAGGAGGATTAACTATCCTAAATTCTATCAGTCAAGTTTTACCAAATGAAAATATCATCTATTTATCAGATAACATTAATTCACCTTACGGAGAAAAATCAAACGAAAAAATAGAAAAAATTTGTTACGATAATAGTAAATTTCTAATTCAAAAAAAATGCAAGCTGATAGTTGTCGCATGTAATACAGCAACAACAAACTGTATAAAAAAACTAAGATTTGACTTTAAAGTACCTTTTGTGGGAGTTGAACCTGCAATAAAACCTGCATCTTTGAAAACAAAATCTGGGAAAATTGGAATTTTAGCCACGAAAGGGACTCTCAAAAGTAAATTATTTAGTATTACATCAAATAAACATACAAATGATATAAGTGTAATTGAAGAAAATGCGGATGAATTAGTTAAGCTTATTGAAAGTGGCATAATGGAGGGTGAAAAGTTAAATTCTGTTCTTAAGAAACATCTAAATCCCATGATTGAAATGGGAATTGATCAATTGGTTTTAGGTTGCACTCATTTTCCATTAGTTATCAAAGAAATTAAAAAAATCCTTCCCAAAGGAATTAATGTTTTAGAAAGCAGCAAAGCTGTTGCAATTCAAACTAAAGCTGTTATTGAAAAATTCAATTTTATTAATCAATTGGGATCTGGAAAAAAAGTTTTTTACTGTAACGGTTCAACAAAAACATTAAATAATATTTTAAATCATAAATTTGAAATTATCAAATTATAAAATGAATACTCACATTATTAAATTCAGGGAAACAAGTAGAGAGGAAGAATTAGAATTTTACTCGAACAAACTCTTAATTGACGAAAGACATACTTTTAATACAATTGATGAGGCAAAAAACTTTCCTTTGGTACAACAAATTTTTTATTTACCATTTGTAAAAAAAGTCGTTTTAAACAAAAAATCTGTATATATAGAAAAATTAAATATATTAAAATGGGAAGAAGTTCAAGATGAGTTGTCTAAACAACTTTCTGAATTTTTAAATAATGGAGGTAAAGTTTCAAACATCGAAAATAAAACTAACATCCCGATCACAGTTTATGCTGAAAGCACTCCCAATCCTAATGTCATGAAATTTGTTCTTAATAAACAACTATTTAAAGAAGTTCATGAGTTTAAAAATGTGGACGATACTAAAAATGCTCCAATTGCCCAATCTCTATTTAATTTTCCTTTTGTTAAAGAAGTTTTTTTAGATTTTAATTTTATATCAATAACTCTAAATTCCAAATACGACTGGAACGAAAATGTAATGGAAATAAGAGAGTTTATAAGATCTTATATTCAAGATGGCAACAATATTATTGATGAAAATTCAATTAAAAACATTCCATCAAAACTAGATTTAAATATTGAAAAGCTGGACGATATTTCTAAACAAATCATTGAGATAATTGAAAAACACGTTAAACCTGCAGTGGCATCAGATGGCGGAAATATAGTTTTCGAATCTTACGAAAAGGATACAAAAAATGTAAATGTTATTCTTCAAGGTGCATGCAGTGGTTGCCCCTCATCAACCGTTACTCTAAAAAATGGTATCGAAAATATGCTTAAACAAATGCTTCCCGGAATGATACACGAAGTGAATGCAATTAACAGTTAACTAGCTGGTTTGAAAATCTTTTAAATAATCAGGTTTAAAATATGCAATATCCTCAAAATTCATATCCAGTAACATATCATGTGATAAGTCAACCATTTCTAGTGAACTAGGAAAAATTTTATCTTCAGAGTAAATCAAATTTTGGTTTTCATTAATTATTCTTTTACATTTTTCTTGACCGTTACCAACCAAGTATATTTTCTCATCACGAGACATTTCTAAAAAAGAATTATTATGGATTAACTCTGGTTTAGGGTTTTTTATAATATTAAGCTCACTGTCAAATACAGCTGAGTATACCTCATCTCGTCGAGCATCCATAACGGGTACAATCAAACCATTTTGAACTTTCAGTTTGTTAGCAAGAATTTTTAATGTAGAAATACCGATTAATGGTATATCTAGAGCATAACAAAGTCCTTTTGCAGCCGCTGTTCCAATTCTGAGCCCAGTATATGAGCCTGGCCCCTTACTTATTGCAATTGCAGAAATTTTCGATAAAGAAATTTTTGATTTTTCAATCAGATTACTAATCAAAGAATGCAATTTAGTTGAATGCGTGTAATTCTTATCATTAATTTCATTTTCAAGTATAAGGTTTCCCTTATTTGAAATAGAAACAGAACAATTAGTTGTAGATGTTTCTATATTTATAATGTAAGACATGCAATCAATCAGTTAATAGAAATAGGAACCCCAAAATAAAACTCTAAAACCTTAAGTTTAAAAATATAATCGTATTTGGTTCTAATTAGCTCAGATTGAGACAATTCATATCTTTGTTTGGCTTGCGTAAAATCAAAGGCATTCATAGCGCCCACATCAAACTTGTCTTTTGCGTAATTAAAGGCTAATTCCCTTGCTTGAACCAGTTTCAAAGAGGCCTGATAGGCCTTAAAAGCACCATCTGCATCATTATAAGATTGGTTAACTGTATTCTCAAGATCTAATTTCCTTTGAAGCAGGTTGTTCTCACTTCTCATAATGTTTATTTTTGTCTGACTAACATTATTTCTTCTTGCAAAATTATTAAGAATAGGTATCGACAGACTTAATCCAAAATTTTGACCATCATTAAGATCAAACTGATCTGAAAATGATAATGGACTTACGACTTTCATTTTATTGTATGGAGCCACAACCCTTTCGCCAGTTCCTTCAACAACTCCAATGGGGGTAAATTCAATTTCATCAGATGGAATAAGCCTATCTGAGTAACCAATTCTAGAACTGTACGAATAAAATGCCGAAAGTGTTGGTTTAAGCAAGGCCTTAGATATTTCAAGATCTTTTTTTGCTATTTCTAAATTGGTTTCAAAAATCTTAATTTCTTTTTTATTGGAAACAGCATAACTAAAAATTTCTTCAGGAGTTTTAGTCATTACATCAGAAATCGGAATGTCGTAAGTCTCATTTGCAATTTCAAAATTTTGAAAATCATCAATTAGTAGTAATTGGGCAAGTGATATCTTTGAAAGATAATATGCATTTTTAGCATCTACAAGGTTTTTTTCTTGGGAAGCTAAATTAGCCTCTATCTCATAAAGATCACCTTTTGGAACAACACCCGAATCAACAAGATCTTTAATTCTTGTTAGCTCATTCTTAGTCAGTTCAAGTTGAAGATCTTGAATCGCTAAATTCTCTTTGCTAAATAAAATTTGCAAATATGAGTTAGCAACTAAAAGCGCAACGTTCTCACTCATGTCTTCCAATTGATACTGTCTAGCCAATATTGCCAAATTAGCCCTGTGAAGCCTTTTGATGTTCTGCAAACCGCTGTATAAATTAACATTTAAACTTAGGTTCATTGAGGAAAATTGCGTGGTCACATTCTCAAGTATACCTGTAGTTATGTTTTGGTTTAGACCAATATTCCATGAATGACTACTACTCACATTAACATTTGGAAGAAAATTTCCAATTGCACCTTTTTTATCAATTTCTGACCCAGCATAGTCTAATTCAGATTGCTTTATCGAAATATTCATTTCTAAAGCCCTGTCAACACACTCTTGAAGAGTCCAATAGTTCTGAGAAATTAGAACATTTGGGATGATTATTATAATTATAAACTTAAATAGCCTCATTTTTTTTTATTTATCTAAATCATTATCATCTTCACCTCTTTTAATAGGCTCAGTTTTATTCCACACTTTAATTTTTTCTGATTGTTTAACTCCACTGATTAACTCAGCGTTCACACCATCAGATATACCCAATTTAACTTCTCTTTTCTCAAACTTTTGATCTGAAATTTCAATTTCAACGTATGGTTTTTTAGATTTTGAATCATATTGTAGCAAAGCTTCGCTTATTGATATGACATCAACTTTTTTTTCTGTAACAATTGAAGCGTTTGCGCTGTAACCAGCTCTAACAACAAATTCATCATCAAGATAAACATCACCCTCAATTTTAAATTGTATAGCCCCCGCAATTTCTGTACCTTTTGGAGAAATTAGTCTTAACTTTGCCTCATATTCTTTATCTTCAATGGCTCCCAGAGTTACTACCAATGGCATCCCTATTTCTAATTTACCAACCTCACCTTCATCGACTTGACCTTCAAAAATCATTTTGTTAAGGTCTGCGATTGTAGCTATGGGGGTTCCTGAATTAAAAGAATTGGCTTGAATAACTTGGTCACCCTCTTTAACTGGAATTTCAAGAATTGTTCCTGAAACAGTCGCTCTAATGTTTGTATTAGTTATTGTAGAGCCACCAGCTGAACCAAGTTTTATTATTTGTAAATCACTTTTAGCATTATCAAGATTTTGCATATCTTGATTGTATCGAAGCTCAGAGGAATTGAATTCTTGTTCTGATATAATTTCTTTCTCATAAAGAACCTTATTTCTTTCAAATTCTATTTTTGAATTTTTCATTACAATTTGTGAACTTTTGACTCTACCTTCAGCGGAATTAAGTGTTTGTTCGTTTGGAACAACTTTTATTTTGGCAATAAGATCTCCTGCAAAAACTTCATCGCCCTCTTCCACGAATATTTCCTCAATAATGCCTGCAATTTGAGGCACTACATTAACTTCATCCTCTGGAAGAACTTTTCCAGTTGCAACTATTTTTTCTTCAATAGTTTCTGTTTTTAAAGTTTCAGTTTCGTATACGATGGATGATTTGCTATTTGATTTTATAAAAAAGGCACTGGCAAATAAAACTCCTAAAATTAGTAATCCGATTCCTATTTTTTTTAAGTAATTCATGGTAATAATTGTTTGTTATTCTTCTCTTAATGCTTCTATTGGTTTAATACTAACTGCTTTTTGTGCTGGTATGATTCCTATTATTGTTCCCAGTAATATCATCAAAAACAATGCTCCAAGGACATAAGGAATGGGAACAGTTGGATTCGTGTATGGAAAGTCAGTCATATCTACAGTCGCAGCATTAATTCCATACAAAACAAGTGCTCCTAAGATTATACCTATCAAACCTGCTAGAACAGTTAAAAAAACTGATTCCAAAATGATTTGTGATCTGACTTCAGATGGAGTTGCACCTAGAGCCCTTCTAATTCCAATTTCTTTTGTTCTCTCTTTAACAGAAATTAACAAAATATTTCCAATTCCGATTACACCCGCGATAATAGTTGCAATTCCAACAATAAGAGATAAAAAGGTTAAGCCACTTGCAAAATTCATAGTTTTTCTAAAAATTTCTCCTAAATTAAAACCTGCAATTGCTCTTTCATCTTTAGGATCAACTTTATGAATTTGCTTTAGAGTTGCTTTTATATCCTTTTCAACTTGAACACCATCAATATTTTCGTCTGCAGCAATCATAAAAAAATTGACTCGGTCTCCAGTATTAAATATTCTTTTAAATGTTGCAAAAGGAATGTAAATATCGCCATCGTCACCAAATCCACCACCTTGAACAAACTTGTGAACTCCTATTACTCTAAAATTGATTTTGTTAATACTTATAAATTTTCCAATTGGATCCTCATCTTCCTCAAATAACTCCAATTGAGTTCTTTCACCAATGACACACACCTTTCTCTCGTCAATAATGTCTTTATCATTGATAAACCTTCCTCCTTCATAAATTTTTGAAGTAGCAATCTTGATATATTCAGGAAACTCACCATAAATGGCATATGTGCCTGTCTTGTTTCCTCTTACAATATTGCCTCCTACTGAGCCAAAAACACCATTCACATTTCTTGGAGCTATGAATTTGATACCCTTAACCCGTTTTTTTAATATTTCAACATCACCTAACTTTAATTGAATGGCGCGCTGTGCTTTAAAACCAGCATATGGCAACTCTGTATAGCTCCCCCAAACAAAAATACTGTTAGATGCAATTGATTGGAAAGCTCTTTCAAAACCGTTATCCAATCCTTTGGATGAACCTGCTAAGGCGATATATATGAATATCCCCCAAAGCACACCAATCATAGTAATAACTGTCCTTGTTCTATTCTTTTGAATAGATCCAAATATTTCTTGCCAGGTATCTTTATCAAAAATTTTTTTCATATCAATTATCTCTCATGGCTTCTATAGGTTTAATCTCAGCCGCTCTTTTGGCAGGAAGATATCCAGCAAATGCACCAAATCCAATCAGTAAAATAGTTGCAGTAATAGCAGTATTCAAATCAACGAATGGATCGGTGATGTAGTAATCTTCTTCGAGAGTATTACCAACCAATTTTAAAATACCTATTCCCACAAATAACCCAACATATCCTGAAATTGTGGTTATAAATATTGCTTCTTGTAATATCATACCTATGATTGACCTAGGCGTTGCGCCAATTGCTTTTCTGATTCCCAGCTCTTTGGTTCTTTCCTTGACAACAAATACCATGATATTAGATATTCCAATAATTCCTGCTATCAAAGTCCCAATACCGACAAATAATATAATCGAAGATAATGCGGTCGAAAACTGGTCGTTTTCTTTCAAATCTTTGGCGGCACTTCTAATATATATTCCCCTTCTGTCTTTAGGATCGATGAATTTTTTTTGTTTCAAATATTTTTTTATTTGATCTTCAAAAGCAACAGCTCCACCATATCCAATTTCAGGCTTATAAGTAATAATTATTTGACCAATATCATCATTATTTTTTTTAATTAATTGTAGAGTTGTGTAAGGAACATAGACAATTCTTTCTTCATTATCTCCACCATCGTCCTGATAAACTCCAATAACTTTCCAAGATCTTCCACTACCAGAAACAAATTTTCCGATGGGCTCTTCATCTCCAAATAAATCTTGAGCTACTAGCCTTCCCAAAACAACATTTCTCTCTTTATTTTCTACATCTAGTCCATTGATATATCGTCCTTCCATCATAATTGTCATTTCATTTTTTTGGTGAGAGGGAGCAACACCTCTTATAGAATAGTTGTTAGATTTTAATTTATATCCGATATCTCCACTTTCAGAGATTCTGGGAGTTATGCCATCAATGTAAAACTCAAAACGTTTTGAAATATCTTCTAAATCTTCATTAATAAACTCAATTCTTCTGTTGGCCTTATAACCCATGTAGGGTTTTGAAGTTCTAGATGGAATAATCCTCATTGTATTGAGAGCATCATCTTTAAAGAATTTTTCAAACGTGTTATCTAGTCCATTACCAAAGCCAAATAAAACTACAAATATTAGTATACCTAGAGCTACAGTAAATCCAGAAAGAAAAGTTCTTAGTTTATTCTTTTTTATTGAATCAAAAATTTCAAACCATCTATCTCTACTAAACATTAGATTGCTTTTTTCATTTTATTTTTTTTGTCTTCCATTATAATACCATCCTTGAGTCTTACTATTCTAGAACACATTTGTGCAATATCCTCTTCATGGGTAACAATTAGTATCGTTTTACCTTTACTATTAATTTCTTGAATCAAGGCCATTACCTCTTTAGAAGTCTGTGAGTCCAAAGCTCCAGTAGGCTCATCAGCTAATAAAACTTTAGGTTGCGATACCATAGCCCGAGCTATGGCAACTCTCTGTTTTTGTCCACCAGAGAGTTCACTAGGAAGATGTGCAGCCCAATCTTTTAAACCAACTTGATCTAAATATTCAATTGCTAGATTCTCTCTTTCTTTTCTATTCATACCTTGATAATAAAGTGGGAGTGTAACATTTTCAAGTGCAGTTTTGTAATTAATTAAATTAAATGATTGAAAAACAAATCCAAGGAATTTATTTCGATAATTTGCTGCTTTGGTCTCATCTAAGTTTTTTATTGGCACACCATCTAAATCATAACTTCCTTTATCAAGAAGGTCTAACATTCCTAAAATATTTAATAAAGTTGATTTTCCAGAACCTGATGAACCCATTATTGCTACCAATTCTCCTTCGTTAACATCGAAATTAATTCCCTTCAGAACATGAAGTGAATTGGAACCCATTTTGTAAGATTTATGTAAATTCTTAATACTAATCATTCAAAATCAATTTTATCAAAGTGTATTACTGTGACATTTTAGACATTTGAAATCAAAAAATGTTTAAAATGATTCAAGGGCACAAATGTAAAAAATTATTAGTTGACTGTGATTATTGAAAAATTTCAGTTAAAAAAAAGTTAGATTAACATATTTATTTGGACATAATAGTGCTTAGAATATTTTTTAATTTTTTATTAGCTTATCGACTGATGACTTAATTTCTTTCCATGAAATTTTTAAATTTTTAAGTTGAAGAGTGCCCTCATATGATATGGAATAATATTTTCGAGGAGGACCAAGTCTTGATTCCCTCCAATTATGATTTATATATCCTTTTTTTTTTAGTCTATTCAAAAGAGGATAAATCGTTCCTTCGACAGCTATTATCTTTGATTTATACAACTCTTTGATAATCTCTGATGTAAATACTTCTTCTTTTGAAATAATTTGTAAAACACAAAATTCTAAAAGACCTTTTTTAATCTGAATATTAAAATTTTCCGTATTCAAATAGATTTATTTATTACAATTCATTTTTTTTTACAGTTATAGTTATAACCTCTTTACCATCCTCATTTTTTGTTTCAGATGTTATTATCCATTCACCCTGAACCCCATCAACATTTTCACCATCAATTGTAAGATTTATGTCGTTATTTACAGTAACATTTGGCTTTACATCCACTCCACACGAAATGAACAAAAGAAAGAGACACAAAGAGAAGATTAGTTTTTTCATATATATAATATTGCATAGAACCTGGTTATACAGAATACTAATATAAAAAAATTATTTTTTAAAAAATCTCAAATAAAGAAAAACAACAGTTATAAATCCCAAAACATAGGGGATAATCATTAAGTAAACAATTCCGTCGTTAAGACTTTCAGCTGTTTTTTGATCAGCACCCGATTCAAGCACTGCTCTACACATTGCACATTGAATAATATATGTTAGATGGTTAATCATTAATAATAAGGAGATATCATTAAGTATACGATGACCCCAGTTACAGCAACATACAACCAAACTGGAAAAGTAATTTTAGCGATTTTTCTGTGTGAAGAAAAATTTGACTGAGATGCTCTTAAATAACTTACTAATACTAAGGGTATTACAATTATTGACAATAAAATATGAGTAATTAAAATAAAAAAATAAATAAATGCTACATATCCCTTGCCCCCAAATGGTGTAGGGTCAGAGGTTATATGATAGGCAATATACATTACCAAGAATGAAAGTGAAAGTGTAATACAAACTTTAATCAGATTCTCATGTATTTGTCTTTTACCTTTTTTAATAAAATACACAGCAAAGACTAACAATAACGCTGTGATTCCATTAATAGTTGCATAGATTGGAGGCAAAAAAGTTAATGGTTTTACAATTGGTAAATTTTCTAACAATATAATTGGATCATAATTTGGCATACGCATGTTAAAAACCAATTGATCATTTTCCCATTTAATAAAAAGTAATAATGCGACAACTAATGGAACCAATATGGATACGAACCAAATCAATATGTTGTATAATTTTGAGTCTTTACTCATAATCTAATAATTTTTTAATGTCATTTCTTATCATATCAATACCTTGCAGAGAAGTGCTTTCATCATTTATACCTAAATAATATACAATTGGTGAGCCCAAACCATTCTCCCTAGATCTAATGTAGCCTTCTTTGTCAATTAATGCAAAAAAGCCTTGATGTTCAAATCCGCCTGCCACATTGGGATTGACGGAGGAAAAAATATTAAATCCTGAGTTAGAAAGATCATATATATCATTGATATTTCCTGTTAGAAAATGCCAATTTTTTGACTTAACATCAATAAGTTCAGAGTACTGCTTCAAAACTTTAGGGGTATCGTTTTCTGGATCTATAGTAAATGAAGCAATTCCAAAATCATTTCTGGATCCAAATTCCTCATCGAGAATTTTCATGTTTTTATTCATTTCAATACAAATTGAAGGACACCGCGTAAAAAAAAACTCAACCACAAAAACCTTGCCCAAAAAATCCTCATTACTTACGTATAGGCTATCTTGATTTAGAAAAACAAAACCCGGTACTTTCCTTTTAACATCATTTAACTTAACGTAACTGAGTTCATTAAAGTTATCTAATCTTGTGTCGTAACTTACTTCACGTTGATCAATTCTGTCCATTATTTTTGGAAAAAACCAAATTCCGAAAATTAGTACAACAAAAGAAATTCCCACATATGAATATTTCTTCATTTAAAGTTTGCCTTTATAGATATTATTTTTCTTTAATGCCATTCTGTATTCAGCAAGAATGACTTTAACATCATCTACCATGTTATTGTTGATATCTGCAACGAACCTAGAATCATAGCCAAATTTTTTTTCTTCTCCGTCATCTCTTCCCCTAAGATTTCCATCTCTGTCAATTATAAACACATGAGATGTTCCAAGTTCTGAGTCTAACGTCAAATTCGTTTTGAGACTTTTAAAAACACTTAACAAATCATTCTCCTGAAGGGTAATAAATTTCCAATTTTTAAAATTTGTTTTTGTCAAACGGTTAAGCTCAAAAAGTAAATCGGCAGACGATTTTTCTGTTCCAGGAGGTTGTAATATCAAAAACTGAAAATCTGCAAACTCATGGAATCTTTTGTAAATTTCTTGATTTAGGTTACCGGCATCTCCATACCTATCTCCTATATTTTTTCCAAAAAAACCTAGAATTGTAATTTTATTTTTTAAACTTTCGTTTGACAACTCAGAAATCTCCATGATATTTCTTGTTACAACAGGAAGTTTTGCAAAATTGTTAATACCTGAGGCAAAAAAAAGGTAAACAATAAGTGGAAGGACAAAAAGTGTAGTAAGTACTATATACTTTCTCATTATTGAAAGAAAAATAATTTAACTAGAAATTCCAACTGACAAAACCTTCGTACAAAACATCATAGATGTAATTTCCCTCCACTAGTAATATGAAAACCAAGTATGCAATAAGAAAAATAAGAGTAATCACAATTGATGCTTGCAAACCACTTTTCTCATCTCTTAAATGCATAAAATCCCAAGCAATGTAATACGCTTTTATCAAAGTTAAAATGATAAAAATCCAATTGATAAGTTTTGTTGATAGAAAAGTATTCATCAATATTTCAGGTTTCAAAATTCCAAGAGCAACTTCAATTATGGTCACGACTGAGAGGAAAAATAAAACCCCCCAAATCTTTTGCTGGTTTGATTTAAACTTCCATAAACCTCTAAAAATTTCTAATTTATGTGCTTTGTGTTCCATAAATAGTATTATTTAAACAAGATAGAAAAACGTAAAAACAAATACCCAGACTAAATCCACAAAATGCCAGTATAATCCAACTTTTTCCACCATTTCATAATGACCTCTCCTTTCATATGTGCCAATAAGTACATTAAAGAAAATTATTATATTAATGATAACTCCTGACAATACATGAAATCCATGAAATCCAGTAATGAAAAAAAAGAAATCAGCAAATAATCTGTTCCCATATTCATTTCGAATTAAATTAGCACCTTCAACAACATATTTAGCTTGTTGAATCTTTTTTAAGGACTCCTCTCTACTCAATCTAATTTTGTGACCCTTTTCATCAAGTTTTTCAGTTTTAATTATCAAATCATTATTTGAACGAAAACCAGTTATGACTTCATCAACAGTGAATGTTGGCAAACTAGATTCACTTGTGAACCAAATCCCTTTTTTTCTTAGATTTTGCGTTCTATCCTTCGGCTGACTCATAGAAAAATCCCTGAGTGCAACTCTTTTACCAGTGATTTGGTTTTCAAATTGGTAAATTTGACCACCTCTAGTTTCAACTGCACCATATTCTCCTCTGATAAAATTATTCCATTCCCAAGCTTGAGACCCCACAAAAACTGCTCCACCAACAATGGTCAAAGCCATATAAAAAGTAACCTTTTTTTTATCCATGTGATGTCCTGCATCGACAGCTAAAACCATAGTAACTGAAGAAAAAATTAAAATGAATGTCATCAGGGCCACATAATACATCGGGGCATCAACACCATGTAAGAACGGAAAATGTGTAAAAACCTCATCAGCTATGGGCCATGAATCGATATTCTTGAATCTTGAAAATCCATAAGCAACAAGAAAACCTGAGAATGTTAGCGCATCGGAAACTATAAAAAACCACATCATCAACTTTCCATAACTAGCCTTGAATGGCTTGTTACCACCCTCCCATAAATCTTCTTCTTGTAATGATGATGAAATTGAAGTGCTCACTTAGTTAAATTATCATAACAAATTTACACAATTTTACTATCTAAAGAAATATAAAAACACAAATAAATATAACCAAAGTCCGCCTAAAAAATGCCAAAAAGTAACAGCTAGCTCAAAACCTAATTTTTCTTTTAAATATTTGTTTTTGAGATTATTTATTATAACAACGCTCAATACAACTAATCCTGCAAATAAGTGAACCAAATGTAAAGCAGTTAATACATATAAAAAAGATGTTGTTACTGTACTTTGGGCACCAGTGAAAAAATAACCTTGATTAATAATTGAATTAAAACCATATATCTGTAAGGCTACAAAAAAAATTCCAAGTAAAAATGTTACAGTTAACCATTTATTAGTATTCTTTATTTCATTTTTAAATAAATATTTCTTAGCAAGCCAAATAGTCAAACTACTTAGGGTAATAACTAGTGTACTAATAGAGAAGCTAATTGGTAAATCGAAGTTCTTTAGCCAATCAGGACGGGCTTTACTAACAATGTAGGCACTTGTTAAACCAGCAAAAGTCATTGCTATACTTAAGAGAGAAAAAAGCAACATCATTTTTTTTGCCTTAATTGTTTTCAAGCGCAATTCATTCTTCTCTAAATCCATAAAACGTATTTATCTAAAACAAAAATAGTTTGTACAAGTGTCAAACAAATTACACTTGCATTAAAAAGTTTTTTTGCTGAGTTTGTACTCATTTGGCTGTAAAGTTGAATAGAAAAATATAGCATTACTATTCCAATAATTCCAATCAAAATTGCCGAAAAAACAGATAAATGTAGACCTCCAGTAAATCCACTTACGGGAAGTAAACAGATCATAATCATCCAAATTGTGTACAAAACTGTTTGCAATGCAGAAGATTTATCTTTTTTCTTTGTTGGCAGTAAATTAATTCCAGCCTTTTCATAATCCTCTTGTAACATCCACCCTAGTGCCCAAAAGTGTGGAAATTGCCAAAAGAACTGTATTGAGAACAATGTTATTGCCTCAATACCAAATTCATTCGTTGCTGCAATCCAACCTAACATGAATGGAATTGCACCGGGAATTGCTCCAACAAATACTGAAAGAGGTGTTTTCTGCTTTAAAGGTGTGTAAATACAAGCATAAATGAAAATAGATATTGAACCGAAAAGGGCAGTAGTTGCATTAATTCTGTACAATACAACAACTCCAATCATTGTTAAAAAAACAGCAACTAAAAAGGCAACTGAAATCGAAACTCTTCCAGAGGGAATTGGTCTGTTTTTTGTTCTATTCATAACAGCATCAGAATCTTTCTCGATAATTTGATTGAATATGTTAGAAGAACCGACCATACAATAGCCTCCTATAACCAATAAAAAAATGACATCAAAATTAATTTCGTCAGCGGCAATTAGAAAACCAGCCAAGGATGAGAATACAACACTTAAAGCCAATCTTGCTTTGGTTAGTTCAAAAAAATCTGAAAAAATTGACTTTAGAGGACTACTTATAGTATTATGTTCCTGTAAACTTGTTGCCATAAATATGAGCACGCAAAATTAATGTAATTATGAAAATAAACAATAGTAAAGTAATTATCTATTCGATTATTGCAATCTGAAAGTAATTGGAATGCTGAAAGGAACTCTTACAGGTCTTCCTCTTTGCTTTCCAGGTGTCATCCTAGGAAGTTTTGAGATAATCCTATTTGCTTCTTTTTCTAAATTTTTATCAGGACCTCTTGTTCGAATTCCGCTAATGTTTCCATCTTTTCCAATCATAAACTGAACAAAAACTCTACCTTGAATACCCATTTCTTGAGCTATTTCAGGGTATCTGAAATTTTTACTTATGTGTTTTTGTATCTGCTCTTGAAAACATTTTCTTCTGTCAGATTTTGGAACTCTTTCACATCCAGGAAATAAAGGAACATCTTCAATGATTGCAAAAGGAACATCAACATCAACCTCTTCCTCAAGAACCTCTACCTCTTCGACAACCTCCTCTTGATCAGTCTCGGTTGACTCGATTATTGTTTCCTCGATTTCTTCCTCATCTTCAACAACTTCAATAATTTCAGGAGCTGGAGGGGGTGGGGGTGGAGGTGGTGTTTTTATTTGTTCCGTAATTGGTATTTCCTCATCATCGTCATCCTCAACATTTAATGACTCAAGGTCATATTGTCTTTCGTATGATTTAAACTCAATTGCCTGCCATGAAATAAATAATATAAGGCACAAACCAGCAGCTAAAAACAGTCCACTGTATTTTCTTAAATCGGCTTTAGGATTTTTCTTTTTTTGCATAAAACTCGATATAAAGTTAAAGTAATTTTTTTTTTTATAAAAAGCTAGTTTGAATTATTTTTATAGTAAAGGGCATAGCCTAACGATAAAGACATAACAATTCCAGTGAGATTCGCTAGCATATCAAATATTTCAAAATGTCGATTAATTGGAAGAATTCCCTGTAAAATCTCTGAAAAAAAACCAATACCTATAACCATGTATATGTATTTGTTAAATAAGTGAAATTTTTCATCAAAACCGACCTTTATCCAGAATCCTGACATAATAATGTAAACCAAGAAATGCATTAACTTATCATTTAAGCTGAAAATTTTCTTTGGCAACTCTGGAATTGGAATAAGGGAGACAACAATAACAAATATGGTGAAAAAGATTGCTGTTTTTTTTAACAATTAAGCTCCAATTAATTTTGCATATGCATCTGCATCAAGTAAATCATTCAATTCATTATCATCATCTATTTCCATTTTAATAATCCAACCATCTCCATACGGATCCTCATTTATGATTTCTGGACTATCTTCAATTTTTTGATTTACTTCAATAACCTTTCCAGAAACTGGAATAAATAAATCTGAAACGGTTTTAACTGCTTCTACAGACCCAAAAACTTCTTCCTGTTTAAGACTTTCATCAACAGTCTCTACCTCTACATAAACTATGTCTCCAAGCTCTCCTTGAGCATAATCAGTAATACCAACAGTAGCAGTATTTCCGTTTATTTCAATCCATTCGTGGTCCTTAGTATACTTTAATTCAGATTTAATATTCATATTGAGAAATTTGTTCAGTAAATGTAAGTTTTAAATACATTTTTTCATAAAATTAATCACCAAAATTGTACCTTAAAGTTAATCCTGATCTTATTGTTGTTTGTGGAAATGCAGTTGAAATTGCAAATTCCGAAAATAAATGGTCATAGAAAAATACTGCATTAAAATTTTTGCTTAAAGCATAATCAGCTGAAAGCTTGAATGACCAAATAGATTGACCAGCAGTAACTCTGTTTTCTAGAAGATCTAAATTCCTTATAATCGTGATATTATCTCTGTAATTTAAATCTGCCTTAATATTTAAGTCACCACTAGAAACAGATTGTCTTCCTCTAATATTATTTCTAAACTTTAAATCCTTAACTCTGTATCCAAAACCAATTGAATAATCCATTCCAGACGACTCAGTTAGTAAATTATTGTCTAAACTAAGAGATAAAGCACGGTCTTTTTTCAACTCCATTAAGACTCTAATAGAACTTTTGAATTCCATATCGATTTTCAAAAGCGGATTGAATTGTTCAACTAAGTTTACATTTGTGTAAAGTGTCTCATTTAAAAAATTTCCAGACTGATCAGTTAGCATATTATTTTCTGTATCAAATTCTAAATTTGATTTAAAACTGTTTAGTGTATAGCTTGATCTGTATGAGTGGCTCAAACTGAATCTTTTGAACCTGTCTTTAAAAAATTCAAAATTTAAAAATCCTGTATATTGAATTGACCAATTCGGTAGTGGGGTACTTTTTATTGCATTAAGGGAAATATTATTTGGATCTGATCCAGTATATGCAGCAACAAATGAAGGTATTAAAACTGCTTGGTTATTTTTTCCATATCCTTTGGGAAACCCAAATTCATCAAATTGGCCATTTGAATTTCCATTTAATAAGGCAAGTCTTTTTGCAATAATTAGTCGGTTTTTTTGAAAAGTTTCGAAGTTTTTAGAATTATACTGATCACTCTTTTCAAATGAGGTTCCAATCATAATTGTTGAAATTGAAAAATTCCCAGATCTGTATGGATTCAAAGAATTATATTCATTATTGATAACAGAAAAATTTTCAAAGAAGTTTTCAGAAAAAGACCTGTTCGCATTGATGTCAATACTAAAATCATCAATCCAATTTATTTCAGCAACCAAATCAAATTTATTATTATGGACCATTGTATATTGTTCATTAAAGCTTGGAAATTCAGTAAGCCACCCATTTTTTGCAGCTTCAAATCTGATATCTGATTGACTTCCGAAAACGAAGCCTAATGAAGGCTTCGTAGTTCCAAAAAAACCCAGTGATTCTGTATATCCTGGTAATACTTGACCATTATTTTCTGAATAATTAAACCTTAATCTTGATATTCCAGATGCAAATCCTATTAATGTATTTTTTATTTTTTGTGATGTTGTTGATGGTTTACTTTTTTTAACAAGACCTAAGTTTCTATAAAGCTTTGATAAATTAAAAGATGTATTAATGGATTGAGTATTTGCATTTTGAATAGTATTTACTCTGCCTAAAACATTTCCATTTTCATCTTGAACTTGAGACATAGCATCTGAACCTCTTTCCCAACTGAAATCTCCATTATAACTGTAATTTGAGGAAATAAAATCAATAAAAGGAAACAGTTTGAATGGAATATCATAATTTAATCTCAAGGATTGATTGTGTGAATATGTTTCACCTGTATTCCAAAATCCATCCCAAATTTCAAAATCCTTGTCAACAATTAAGTCACCATTTTCATCTTTCTTTAGATAATTTTTAACAATACTATTATTTGATGCAGAGAAATCAATTCTAAAAGAATTCGTTAAATTTTGACTTAAACTAAGATCCCAATCAAACATAAAATTTCTTTGTTGTATCTCGGGAAGTCCAATTTGTTTTGATGCATCAGCACCTTCAATGTACACCTCTCTGAATCTTTGACTATTAAAAGCTCTATTAATGTTCGAGTTAAAAGAAATACTTGAAATCAATGGGTTAAGATTGAACTCACTTAGCCACTTCAAATATGATTTTTCACTCAGGAAACTTAAACTTTTGAAAGGAGTGATAACAAATGGGTTCAAATCAAAGCTATATTGCAATCCAGTCCTAACAGTTTTTTTAGTGAGATTTTCAATTTCAAAATCATGCTCAATTTCTTGATTATAACTATATGAAAAATCAAAATTTTCTATGTCATAAACCCTTTGCTTTTGACCTTCAGACCTGTTTTTACGTAAACCTATCAAACTAATATTTTTAGACTGTCTAAATGAAACCGCTTGGTTTTTAATAGAATCTCTTTGTGATTTTCTTGTACTGGAAAGCAATCTGTCATTTAATTTTATATCCTGGTAATATGGATCATACTCGGGGGTGGATGTTTGATTATTGATAGAGTAAGCAATAGGAATTTGTAATCCCCATTTAACAGGTAAAAATTTCCCAAAGTTAATACTTCCAACAAAACCATATTGATTCATGTCCTCCCTGCTTCTTTGATTTGGAGTTTTATCTATTGATCCAAATCCAACGGTTGACATTTTACCTGATACTGACACATTTCCAATATCTGCCAAATTTGCATCAATTGAACCCATAGCTGCCCACCCTCCTTTTCCTTCAATATCAGACAGCCTAAGCTCATTAAACCAAACTTCTGCGGAAAGTAAATCTCCCGGATTTAAAGAAGGGTTTTTAACACCAATCATTAAACTTTTTATACTTCCAATTGACGGATTTCCTTTGATAGCAAATTTATATTTTTTGTTTCCCGGTAATGATGAAATAGGAGCGAATTCATCAATAATATCTAAGTTTTCATCAAAATATACTGTGTTAATTGAGTTTACCCCACCATCTAACGTTAAGGCTTTTAATTTAGTCAGCTTTTCTAATAAAAAATCAATTGAATTGGATTCGGGTTCCCATACTGCTTCAGAGGATAACCTATTGGTAGTGCCTTTTTTGTAAGCAGTTGGCTTAAGAGGAACTTCAATTTGGTAATAGTTTTCGCTGAAATCAGAACCTATTCTTAAAAAACCAACAAGACGTCTGTCATATTCCTCATCCAATCCGGTTCCAGGAAGATCTGAACTTCCTTCAATCGATTCTGCATGTATGTACATTTTTAATTTTTTATATTGTCGCATATCAAAATCTAAGTTTTTGTAAACTGCTCTGGAATCTCCAGGGTTCAAGTCTTTAACTTTTAACGATAATGATTGCTCATTTTGTCTTATTATTGAGCTATTAGCATTGATTTCCTCTCTTTGAACACCTGGCGGTAAAACGTAATTAACTGGAATTCTATTTTCATTTTCCAAAATATTAACTGACCCAATGTCAAAAGAAGTATTGTTGTAGGTAATGTTTTGTTTATTTAAATTTTTTGAATATCTCTTCCAATCAGTTCTTACTAAGTCCAGAGTTCCAAATCTAAATGTAACTGGGCTTGTAAAATCTTTTAAAAAAATTCTCATAAAACGAATCGATCGTAAATTGTCTATGCCATTAATTGCTTCAAAATAGTTAGCGTACCTGCTATTTTTGTAAAATTGCTGAAAGACAGGAATTTTGAATTGTATCCATCGTGTATTTAATTTCTGTCCATTAGGAAGGTCCACATTTACATTTTCTCTAACATCACTTACAAATGGATGATTATTGACATTCATGATTTTTTTTATTGGTATTCTATATTGAAAATAGCTGTCAATCGTATTCATGGTGTTGTCCTGATTTGCATCCTCTGAGTCAGGAATTGTTGTGGACCCTCTATTACTATCGGTTGTTGATACAGGAGAGTTGCCCTGAACACCATTGTAATTTAAGTACCTGTCTTGAATGCCTCCATTAGCATTTAAATAATATTCATAATTATCTCCAGCTGGATCGTCAATAGATCCATTTGTATAAATATTTAATTCATCAGAATCGTTCAATCCATCATAACCCAAATCTTGTAATATTCGATTATTTGGATCTGAATCAAAGGAGTATACTAAAGATTGTGTGACTGGAGATTTACCCCAATTTGATGTGTTGACCAATTGTTGGGAATTTGTGGAGGGTAAACCATTTTCATACAATTTTTTTCCATCACTTAATATATCCTCAGAAATATTCCCCAAATTTATCACCAGACTCCCCAAATCGTTTTCTATTGATTGACTATCGCTGAACGTATCCAATAGCCAAAATTGTATGAACTCAACGTTGGACTGCTCAAAATTTGTAGAATTAATTTTTCTTGTAATTCCAGCCCAATTGTCCTTTAAATCATTATTAAAAAAATCACTTTTATTATTATAAGGTCCTTTCGAATTAGGAATGAAATTTATGTCTAGAGTGTTTTGTATTCTTGATTGACCCTCGATCAAATCTTGTTGTGGAAATATTTCATCAATAAATATCCTTCTCGTTTCATTTTTTGAAAGTTCATTGTCGTCGATTTCACTAGGTCTTTGACGAGTGTAAAATACTGGATCTATGTTATACCAAGCTAGTTTTGCTCTGTAATGACCTTTTCTTAAATCATTTGTTTGAAACTCTGAACCTTTAACTCCAAAGGGAACACTCGATAAAGTCCAAGAGTATATATCCTTCAAATCAATATTTGTTTCAGATCCTTCAAAATCATCAATATAAACCGTTGCAGCATTTTCATATCCAGAACTTTTTGGCTTAGAGGCATGTAAATAAGCCAACTCCCCTTTGAAAGAAACAACAGATGGGACATTGGTCTTAATGTTAGGAAGTTTATTCAGCAATCTGGTTATGACTGGAATCTCAGATGAAAAAACAGCATTCAAACCAAGCATTGTGTTATTCACTGGCTCAACCCCGTAATTGGCTTTTTGTGTGATAGATCTTTCACTTAAGTTCATTAAAGATCCTCCAACAAAAAAATTATCATTGAATTTGTGTTCTATATTGATTCCTGAAAATCTTTTTTTTTGCTGATCAAAAAAAGAATTGCTTTCAGTAGATATATCAATTGGTGTATTTGAATTTTTTAAGTTTTCGTCCAGAATCATTACCCTACCTGCTTGATAGTTAACTGTGTAATCAAGACCCTCCTGAAGCTGCCTTCCTCCGGCAGAAACCTTGACAGATCCCCTTGGTATATTAAATTGTCCTATTGGAATTCCACCTGAATCTCCAGAAACTTTGAACGAGCCTCTTAAACTGAACTTATTTTTTTCTATTTTTTCTTCAGCACCAGTTTTGGACATTGAATATATCTCACTGTAGACATACTTCTTTTGGTTTTCATTGTATGATAATAAATCTGAATATTTCTCATTTGATGAATTTTTATTTTTTAGCTTTTCAAACAGAAATTTACCAAAAGGTTCAACCGAGGGAAAAATTATCAATCCGTTCCTTGAATCGATTGTCAAGTTTGGAACAAAATCAAAAAAACCATCACCACCATTTTGAATATCATTATTCATATTAAGATTGTCAAAATTGAATAATGCCAATAAAGTTTTACCATCAATATTTGCAGGCCAAATATTTACATCAACAGGTTCGATGTAATTAATGGGAGATGGATTTGAATAAAAAATATTTAATTTAAAGTCATCCTTGTTAATTTGATAAGATCCAATGGAGTAAATATTTTTCATCATCAAATCCCAAACGGGTTGGTTGATATTTGTCAAACTACTTTTTAACATTTTAACTATTAGACTGTTGTTCGAAACCTGAGTTTGGTTGCTTTGTGAGTTGACTTCAGTCGATTCCACTCCATCATTTGCAAATTCACCAACTTGAAAGACCTGTCCTCCTACAGTATATTGAAAAGCAACACCTAAAATTTCATCATTATTTAAAGATTGATTTAAGGAAATATAGCCTAATTTATTGTTTAGAGTATATTCGTTCGGATCCAATTTTCTGGCATTTTCTAAAACCGAATAATCGATACCTTCATTAACATCACCAGCTATTACACCAAATCCATTTTTAACTGTTGATATCTCTCTAATGGATTTATTTAGTAATCCATTTCCAATTTTTTCTGGATCAAAATAATTGACAGAATTATCGGGATATGTATTTTGACCGGCTATTAAAATAAAGTTTGGGTACAAGTCATCAATTCTAACTTTTTCCGAATCTGATTCAGCTAGGTCTTGCAAGGCAAGTATATTTCTTACATTCTGGGTTTGATTAGTTCTATTCGTTATCCAAACCTCAATTCTGGTAATATTAACCTGTGTATTTAAATAAGGCATGGTTTTCAAGGTCAGTTCATATTTGTTTCTAAAATATTGACTTAGAAAAAAGTGTCTATTTTCATCATAATCAATTGGTGAAATTTCAAATTCCTCATAGCTTCCACTACCTTTTGCTAATACAGTTTGTGATTGAGATCTTTGCTCGGAAAGAACTGTAGTTACTTTTGTATTTCCAAATTTCAATTCAGATTTAAACCCAAATAAACTTTGTGCACCTGAAACAAGAGAACCACTAAGTGGCATGCTAACATTTCCTAATTCTATCTTTTGGATAATATCATCTTCGGTTGGAGTGTAATCAAGCTTTAATAAATTTTGAAAATCAAATGTTGATTGGGTGTCATAATTTGAAGTTATGGACAACCTTTCACCAATTTTACCATTTAAACTTAAACTAATTGCTTGATTAAAATCAAGACTTATGTTACTTTGATTTCTTGTAGACAAAGACGGGTTATCTCTTTTTTGGTATCTGGCTCCAATGTCCATGGAAATTGTTCCTTGTGGATTTAACTCAATCTCATCTCCACCAAAAATTGTCTGAAAAAAATTTGAATTTAAATATAGATCAGGAAGTAAATTTCTCACTTTTTTATTATCATCAGAGTCTTCGTCCTCCAAAATTTTTAGTTTTTCTTTAAAATAACTTTGAATATTTTTTTTTCTAATTATCTGTCTGTATTCTTCAGGACTTAAAACCAATGGAACTCCAATATTAATTTCACCGGCTTTTGTGCTAAAAATATATTTATCAGTAAATGGATCGTAAGTATATTCAGATTTAAATAGTGAGGGAGTATTCAGTTTAAATTTACCCAAATAGATGACATCACCTATTGTGTCAAGATTAATGATTTTTTGGCCACTTAAATCATAACTAAATACAAATAAAAATAATAAGGATATTTTTATCTTTTTACTTAAATGCAATCTATACAATTCCTACAATTTATTTAAAGCTCCTTTAATCAACTGTTCAACAGAGATTTCTGGATCTTCATTAATCAACATCTGAACTATTTTAGAAGTTTGTTTTCTTCCATAGCCTAATACCTCCAATGCTGATAACGCTTCATCATGGTTTGTATTGTAAAGATTTCTATTAATTTCATTTTTTTCAGAGAGTATTCCAACTTTGTCTTTCAAGTCTATAATAACTCTTTGAGCTGTTTTTAAGCCTATTCCCTTTATGGATTGTATGGTTGAAACATTTCCAGAAATTATTGCATTTTGTATTTCTTCAGGCGTTAGTGATGATAACATCGTCCTGGCGGTACTTGCACCAATACCTGAAACTGAGATTAGTTTTTTGAATAAGTTTCTTTCTTTTTTATCAAAAAAACCAAACAATGTATGCGAGTCTTCTTTTACTTGTAAATAAGTGTACAGTCTAATATTTTCATCATTACCTAACTTAGAAAAGGTGTTTAAGGAAATATTAATTAAATACCCCAATCCATTACATTCAACAACCAACTCAGTTGGTGATTTTTCAACCAATCTCCCCGTTATAGTAGTTATCATTTTTTTAGTTTGGATTTCTTTTGTGCATCAACAACAGCAACAGCTGACATATTAACCATCTCATCTACACTCGCACCTAATTGAATAACGTGAACAGCTTTGGACATTCCCATCATAATTGGTCCAATTGACATTGCTTCATCTAACTCCTTGATTAACTTGTAATTAATATTTGCTGCATCTAAATTTGGAAAAATTAATGTATTCACATTTTTACCTGAAAGTTTGGAATACGAAAATTTATTCTTGAACATTTCTTTATTTAATGCGAAATCTGATTGAACTTCTCCATCGACGCTTAAGTTTGGAAAATTTCTGTGCAAATATCTTACAGCTTGATTCACCTTTAAAGCCATGGTATGCGAAGAAGATCCAAAATTTGAATAAGACAACATAGCTATGTTGGGTTCCATTCCAAACATTTTTACAGTGTCTGCAGTCATTTTTGCAATGATAGCTAGATCTTTTGCACTTGGGTCAATATTTATTGATGTATCAGACAAAAAGATTGGCCCTCTGTTAGTTATCATTAAGTTTGTTGTTGCAACCTTATTAACTCCTTGTGCTTTTCCAATAATTTCCAACATAGGTTTGACTGTAACAGGATAACTTCTTGAATATCCAGAAATTAATGCATCAGCATCATTACAATACAACATCATGGCTGCATAAGTATTTCTTTGTTTCATTTTATTAATTGCCTCAAAGAGAGTTACACCTTTTCTTCTTCTTAGTTCCCAATATTTTTTCCCATAAACTTCTCTGTTTTTATGCTGATCTGAGGATTTTGGATCAATTACAGGAACTTTCTCATCAAATTCAATTTGTACTTTTAAATCTTCAATAACATCCTCATCACCCATAAGGATTGGGTGTCCAATTCCTTCCTCAAAGACAATTTGTGCAGCTTTTAAAACGTCAAGATGATCTGCTTCAGCAAATATTATTTTTTTTGGATTTTCTTTGGCTCTATTTAATAATAGTCTTACAATTTTTTTATCATTTCCTAACCTATTGTGTAACTTTTCTTGATATTTTTCCCAGCACTCAATTGGCTCTTGAGCTACTCCAGATTTCATAGCTGCTTTTGCCACTTCTGGCGGAATTTTAGTAATAAGCCTTGGATCAAAAGGTTTAGGAATTATATAATTTTTCCCAAATGTAAGCTTTGTCTTATCATACGCAATATTAACAAATTCAGGAACAGTTTCTTTTGCTAGTGATGCGAGAGCCTTAACAGCAGCCATTTTCATTTCTTTATTAATTTTAGTTGCTCTTACATCAAGGGCACCCCTAAATATAAAAGGGAAGCCTAAAACATTGTTTACTTGATTTGGATGATCCGATCTACCTGTAGCCATTATCACGTCATCTCTTGTTTTCATAGCCAAGGTGTATCTAATCTCCGGATTTGGATTAGCCATAGCAAAGACGATGGGGTTTTTAGACATTGACAAAAGCATTTTTGAAGTCATCATATTTGCTTTAGAAAGTCCAATAAAAACATCAGCTTTTTTTAATGCTTGTTCTAAGGTTCTAACATTTTTTTTTGTTGCAAACTCTTTTTTTTCAGCTGATAAATTTTCTCTATCTGTTCTTATCACTCCTTTACTATCAGTCATTATGATATTTTCTGACTGCATTCCAAAAGCTTTATACATTTTAGTACAAGAAATGGCAGCGGCTCCAGCACCACAAACTACAGTTTTAACATTTTCAATTTTTTTATTGGCTATCTCTAAAGCATTCAAAAGGGCTGCAGCTGAAATTATTGCAGTACCGTGCTGGTCATCATGCATTACAGGAATATCTAATTCATTAGATAACCTTTTTTCGATTTCGAAAGCCTCCGGAGCTTTTATATCTTCCAAATTAATACCTCCAAAAGTGGGAGATATATTTTTCACTGTTTCTACAAATGTATCAGGATCTTTTGCATTAATCTCAATATCAAAAACATCAATACCAGCAAAAATTTTAAACAAGAGTGCCTTACCTTCCATAACAGGTTTGGATGCCTCAGGGCCAATGTCGCCTAATCCTAAAACTGCTGTTCCATTTGTAATAACCGCAACTAAATTTCCTTTAGATGTGTATTTGTATACATCATTCCTATTTTCTTTTATTTCTAAGCACGGATAAGCGACTCCAGGTGAATAAGCTAAGGATAAATCTCTTTGACTATTGTATTTTGTTGTTGGAACAATTTCAATTTTTCCAGGGCTAGGTTTTGCATGATAAACCAGGGCCTTTTGTCTGTCTCTATTTTTTTTCATAGAAAAAAATATTACATAATTCTAATATAAATGTATAAAAAGGATTTTCAAATCAACTAGAAAAAAACAAACAATTATGATTTCATTTTCTCACAGGAAGTTAAATACAAAATACTTGTTAATTAAAATTAAATACCATTAAGTTTGCAAAACTAAAGTTTGAATATTGAAAAAGCTGTTTTTTGTTTTTTTTCTCACCCTTATTTCTAATGAGTTGTACTCACAATTAAGTAAAGTACATTACATACCACCACTAACGGCCCAAGATGATCCGGGTGATCAATGGTTGTACATATCCACTCCCAGTACAACTGATGTGAAATACCAAGTAAAAATCGGAGGAATCCAGGGCGCTACAGCCGATTCAGGAACTCTGTACAATGAGGGAGTTGTTTCAAATGCTAATCCGGCAATTGTTGCTTTAGCAGATGATCCTGGCAATACAAACGGATGGTGGAGTAACCTTTTTGTGGAGCTAGATCAAACTGAACAAATTTTAAACAAAGGATTCATTATTGAAGCTGAGTCTGAAGTTTATGTTTCAGTAAGGATGAATTCGGACGGTCAACAGTATCAAGCAGGTGCATTAGTTAGCAAGGGGAAATCTGGACTTGGAACAAGATTTTGGGCAGGAATGCTTCAAAATCAAACTGCACTACACGTTGGTTTTGTGTCAGTTATGGCAACAGAGGATCAAACGGTTATTTCATACAACTTCTCCAAAGATATTAATACAATTGGAGGAGAAAAAAAAGTTGGTATTCCACTATTGGTTACATTAGACAAAGGAGAGAGCTATATTTTAGCTAGTCAAGAATTCCAAGACGGGCTAATAGGAACATCCATAACATCGACTAAGCCAATTGTTGTTAATTCAGGCTCAGCTAGTGGGAGTTTTGAAACATCTACTGGTGGTCAGGACTATGGAATTGATCAAATTGTTGGGGCTGATTTGGTTGGTTCAGAGTATATATTTATAAGAGGAAATGGTAATAATGGTTGGGAAAATGTATTATTGATAGCTGACCAAGACAATACCGAAGTTATTGTTAATGGAACTTCCATTGCAACTTTAAACACAGGTGGTTATGTTATTTTAGAGGGTGACAATTATAGCTCTGAATTGCCAGGAGCTAATATGTATGTTAAAACAAAAGATCCCAATCATAAGCTTTTCGCTTATCAAGGAACTGGAAATGTATATAGTTCTGGATTTGCAGCAGCTGCTAACCAAGGAATGTTTTTTGTTCCACCTTTAAACTGCTCAGCTAAAGGAGATGTTGATAATATTGCCAGTATCGATAAAGTAGGTAATAAAGTATTTGAGGGAGCAGTAACATTTATAACCAAAAAAGGAGCAACCATAAGAATTAATGATACAGCAATTGAAAATTATGCTGAAGTCACAGGTCCATCCGATGTTATTGGAAATGACAACTATGTTACTTATATGGTTAAAAAATTAACTGGTGATATTTCTGTAAAAAGTGATGACGAACTGTATGTCGCTTACTTTAATTACAGTGGTGCAGCAACAACAGGTGGGTTTTACTCTGGTTTTGCAGAGCCCCCTGAAATAATTTACGATGTTGAGTTAGAAGTTTTGGGCTCCTGTATAAAACAAAACGGAGAATCCAACATTATTTTAACAGGAACTAGAATTGAAAACTTTGACAGTATTAGATGGCTAAAGGAAGATGAATTTGGAAATTTTATTCCAACTGGTTTTACGGACAAGGTATTCAAGCCAACTATAGCTGGTTCATACAAACTTGAAGGAATTTTGGAATGTTCAAACCTAACTTTTCTCTCGAACAAGATTGTTGTGAGTATATGTCCAACAGATAGTGATGAGGATGGAATTATCGATAATTTAGACATTGATAAAGACAATGATGGAATAAGTAATCAAATTGAATCCTTTGGAAATGCTGTTGTGGACCTAACTGATATCAATAGTCCTTCGCTTATTTTCCAAAGAGATGGCTCAATCAATTCTGAGATATTAAAAAATGGAGGTGTAATTAAAAGCATTCCAGAAAATAAAAACACTATTGAAGGAAAAAATGATGGTTCCTTCAAAACCACAGTCTACGCGGGTACTGATGTTGAACTAAACTATACATTGTCATTCAACAGGAATTTAAATATTAAAATCGAAGACGACGCCTCTATTAATCAAATAAATAATGATGATGTTTTTTCAATAAAAGTATTTCCCGAGACTAAAAACATTACACTCGTAGATCCAAATAATAACATTTTGGTCGACACTGATTTTGATGAAAATTTTGAAAATAATATTTTATCATATACTGCCAATGAAATTATATTCAAACAAAATATCGACGCTAATAGTACAGTAAATTTTCAATTTTTAGCCACCGAAATAAACGGAATCTCAATCACTCACAAAAGAACAAATAACAGTTCTGACGGATCTTTTGACGCGATACTTTCAGTTCAAGAATTTAATCTGGATACGGACAATGATAATGAACCTGATTACCTAGACTTGGATAGTGACAATGATGGATGCAACGATGTAATAGAAGGGGGATTTAAAGATGATGATAATAATGGTCTGGTAGGAATTGGTGTACCTAGTACCAGTAATAGTGGTGTTAATTTAGACGGAGGAATAACCAACCATGACTATAATATTGAGCCGCTAAAGGATCAAAATGATGTCTATTTTTTTCAAAAAATAAGTACACCCGTAAAAATAAGTTCAGTTCCTAATTCTAGCACGGCATGTCAAGAAAATTTAGATACAAATTTTAGTATTAGTATTGAAACATTGGATAACCCTTCGTTTAGTTGGCAGGTTTACAATGCAAATTCAACTAATTTTGAACCTTGGGATAATCTAGTTGAATCGGATAGTTATTCGGGTACCAACACATCCACATTAACTGTAAAAAATGTATCGATACAACAAAATGGTAACCGATACAGAGCTCTTGTAAGTTCAGATCAATATAAATGTCCAACAATTAGTGACGAGGCGGTATTGACAGTTTATGAAAAATTACCAGATGCAAATGCTGTAAGTAATATTATTAAATGTGATGACAACTCAGTTGGGGATGATAAAGATGGCTTTATTTCCACATTTGATTTAAGCTCTCAAACCGCAACAATTCTAGGCAACCAAGATCCAAATCTT
>CABZAE010000009.1 GCA_902523635.1 uncultured Bacteroidota bacterium
AGACTGAACTATAAAAACAGGAATCATTCTCAGAAGAAAGACTATTCTGTTTGACAATGCAAACTTTCCAAGTTCTTTGTTGTCTACAAAAAACTTTAATAAAATTAAACCGCTGTATAAAGAAATGTGTCCAGCAACAGAAGACAAGAAAAACTCAAAATTTTCTTTAAATTTTTTAATTAATGTATAAGAGTTTGATATAATAAACTTTGATTTATTCTTAAGGAATAAAGTCAACCAAAAAAATAAATAAACTAAAAATATAGCAGACCCATAAAAAAAGTTAACCAAAAAAGCATCCGAATAACTTTTTATAAATAGAAAAATTAGTATACAGTATGCAACTTTTGAAAGGGCATTAATTTTTGATAATATATGAAGTTGATTTTTTCCTTGTAAATAAAATATTGGGTTTATTGCCTCAGATAATAATATTGGTAATGAAAAAATGATTATTAAGGAATAGTTTTCAAAAAAATTTATTTTATATGATAGTATGATAATCAGAAATGTAATACATAATGCAATAAATAATCTGAGAGAAATAATCTCATTTATAAAAGAAAATTCATTGTAAATATTATCAATAGATGAAATTCGTCTTGGCCCATTTAAATGGTAACCATAACTAATTAAAATAGATAACAACATGAAAATTGAGAAAGCCAGTTCAATTAAACCATAATTGATAGATCCTAAATTTTGAAATAGTATGGGTGTAACTAATAGTGCAATTAAAATATTTATACCTTGATTAAAAATTAAGCTAATAAAATTCTTGAAGAAAATGTAATTTACTTCTTTGCTCATGTAAAATTTTTAATCACCGATACAAAAACTAAGGTTTAATTTATGACGTAATTGATATTCGTTTTAAAGATAAAAATATAACTGAAAGCATAAATCCAAAAACAAATCCGTTAATTAGAGTTTTAATAAATTCCCACTTAGAATTTACAAGGGGATATTCAGGTTTATCAATTATTTGTATAAGAGGCATATTATTTCTGTGTGAAATTTTTGCTAGCTCAACTTGTTTTAAAATTTCTTTATAAATCGCACCATTTGCTTCTGTATTGATCAAGGCTTTTTGATAGGGCACCAAATTGGTTTTTGACAATGGATTTGGATTGGGTATATTTTGGTCAATCGTAGCCAAAATCATTATGGATGCATCCAATTCTGTTTTAACACTATCAACTTGTCTTTGAAGGGTTTTTAAGTTAGCCCCTGTTTTATAAGTTTTAGTTTCTTGATAAAACTTATTTACAATGCTAACCAAATTCTCATTAAAAGTTTTTGCTAATACCTCATCTTTGTGATCAAATCCTACCTCTATGATTGTAGTTTTCCTACTGGGTTTATTTACGATTAAATGATCATCTTTAATAACCTTAACTAAATCTTTTAAGAGACTATCTTTAACGCGTGATTTTTTGTTTGAAAGAAAATCATTTATTTGAACACCTAATTTATTCCACTTTTTTTCTAATTTTTCAGATTTTACAAACCTATCTAGAATCAAAAAATCTTTACCTTCAAAAGATGATGATGACAACAGAGTTTTTTTGATCATAGAATTCGACTTGTATAGCTCTTGAATATTATCAATCTGAAATAAACTAGATGCATCAAGAAAACTGGAGGGGTTAATCCCTGCTAAAGATGCTATCGAAGATAGCTCAGCAATTGACCCATTCGAATTTTCATTATCCAAAACAAATGTGGTTCTAGCATAATAAATTGGATTGATTAAATAATTAAAAGATATTGTTAAATAAAGAATTGCGACAGTTCCAATCATTATAAACTGAATTCTTGAACTTAAAAATAAAATCCAACTTTTTACTGCTTCAATCAAGAAACTTAAAGAAATCTTTTCAGAATCTGTGTTACTACTTGTCAAAACTAGTTTATTTGATTAATTGCCAGAATTAAAGTTGTTATTCCGGTTGTAATACTAAGAAGCTGATTTGCTCCGACTGGAATTCTTTGCTCTTTTTTAGGAACAATTACCTCACACCCTGGTTCAACTTTGGGGTACAAATTAAAAAAAAGAAGTTTTTTTGTTCTCGCCACATCTCCGTTAGCGTAAATTACATAAGTTCCCGATCTTTTTGCTTTACTATCAAAGCCCCCAGCTGAATCTATAAAATATTTAAGATTTTTATTACTAAGGAATCTGACAGTAGTGGGATATAATAATTCACCTCTAAGCCTAACAGTTTCAATTTTTTTAGGAATAATTATAACATCACCCTCTTTTAGTAAAAGATCAGATTTTGAACCTGGTGATTTAATAATTGATTCTAAATCAATTCCAATTGATTCGAACTTTGCAGATGAAATTTCATTTGAAATGGAGTTCCTTTCAAAGATTTCATTTAATCTTTCCATTTTTGCATAATTTACCAAACTTTTATTATCATCTTTCATTAATTCAAGATTTTTAAGATCTTCATTTAGTCTATCTATTAATAAAATTTCTGATTCTGTTAAGAAATTGGCTTTTTCAGTAATTTTATTTCTTAAGTTGGATAAGCCTTCAATTTTTTTATCCAGGTCGTTATTTATTTCAACAAAATCTGATAAGCGAAGTAATGTTGCACCTTTTAGATAGGCAAAATTCTTTAGTCCACCCGCTTTTTTAAGTAAATCAGAAATTCTTTCACTTTTGGATTCAATAGCATATTTTCCAGGATACATAATCTCACCTTCAATTCTTATGTATTTCTGAACATAAAAGTTTGGATTTTTTCTAACAATAATTTGATCGAAAGGTTTAAGTTCTATAATCTCTCTATCAAAAGAATTTAAATCAGTAGTGATATCAAAAGTTAATACTTCCGAAACCTTTAAACCATCATAGTTTTGATCTAAAATTCTTCTACTTATTTGAACATTATTTCCGGATGCATTTTCACTAAACCCACCAGAGAGCAAAATAGCGTCAGTAAGTGAAAGGTTTTTTGAAAAAGGCAAGATTCCTGGATTATTAACTTCACCAGAAATTTCAATGTAGGTTTCTTCATTCAGATCGTTTTTAGATAAAATATTTATGATATCATCTTCCTGAATTACAAAGCTTGGATTATTTAATTCTTTTTCGAGATCGATAGCAATATTTGTGGTAGAATAGTCTTTATTAGTTCTTGTAATATATGCTTTTCGAAGAAAAACATCACTTTTAAGACCTTCGGCCTTCTCTATCAGTTCATTAATAAACATACTGCCATTTTCTGTAATCGAATACGCACCCGGTCTGTAAACAGACCCAGTAATTAAGACTCTATTATTGTACTTTTCAGTAATTTTTTCAATTGTATATCTATCTCCAGCTATTGGTTGAAAGAATTCAAATTGTTCAGAATTTATATCAATAGTTTTGTATTCATCATCAACTATTCTTTTAAGTTTTATAGATTTTTTGTAAGAATTCTCATTGAGGCCTCCGGCATATGAGATCAAATCATTTAAACTTTCACCATTTTTGATCTCAAATCTTCCAGGTATTTTGACCTCGCCATCAACGAAAACCCTGTTGGTATAAGGCCCAACCAAAATCAAGTCATTGTTTTCAAGCCTAACATTTGAAGTTCCATCACCCTTAGAAATAAACTTATATACATCTACGGAACTAATAAGTTTATTATTTCTAAATAATTTTATATCTCGTAGCGTAGCATTTTCAGTTATTCCTCCTGCAACATAAATAGCGTTGTAAACAGTATTAAATGCACTAAAGTTATATGTGCCAGGAAGATTAACTTCTCCAACTATATTGACTCTTATTGCTCGTGGAACACCGACAGAGATATTGAGAAAAGTTGAATTATTAATACCTGTATATGTAGACTTTAACCTCAATGTAAGTCTTACTTTTGCCTCCTCAAGGGATAAGCCTGTGACACTTACAGGACCTATGTTTTCTAAAATAACATCACCCTCAGGGTTAACTTCAACTTGATAATAATTTTCAGAGGCCCCATAAATATCTATGAACAATTCATCACCGGGCCCAATTATATAATCTAATGGAGTTGGTATATTTAGATTCGATTGAAAGGTTAAAAGTGTGTTTCCCTTGAAAACGTCATAGCCAAAAACATCACTTTTAGATTCTCTAAATACTTCCAATTTTTCCTTGTATTGTTTTCTTAATCTCGATTCCTCTATTGGGGATCTTGAACTTTCAGACACACGAGATAAAGTCTCGGACGTAGAAAACTTCTTTGATAAAACACTTATTTCATTTTCATTCATTCCCTGTTGTTTTGCAATTTTCAGCAAATCAAACTGACTGAATCCCTGAGCAGCGGCTCTTCTTAATAATAAATCAATTTGATTTTCTTTGAGCTCAGAAAAGTTAATATCATTAAAGTTTGAAATTGACTGGCTTTGAGTTGTAAAATTGAACAATAAGCAAAGTAGCAAAAAGAAACTGTTCTTAAAATTATTGACCATAAAAAAGTTTAATGGGAAAACGAATATACTGAAAAACTCGATAATTTAAATTTTGTTTTAATTGCTAAAAAATAAATTTAATTTTACATAAGTGATAATTTATTAGTTTTTGCTTTGAAAAAAAAAATTTGTTTTTGTCTTTTATTTATGTGTTTAATTTTAAATTCTCAAATTAATGATAACCATATTAAGAAAAATGACAGCTTGTTTGACAGTAAGGCAGAAATCAAACTTAATATACTATCAGCTCTTGTTATGATTCCCAATATTGGAATTGAAGTAAAGGTTTCAGATAAGTTAGGATACCAATTAGATACCACTGCTTTATCTTACGATTCAATGGATGGTTCTCCCGTGCATGTTACACAAATTTTTAATGAGTTGAGATTTTATCCAAGACTCAAATCAAATAAAAATCAAAGGTCCTTTTACATTGGTGCTCATTGGGGTTATGGAATGTTTACCTTACGTTTACCAAAATTTATTACTTCATTTGTTGATTCTGCTCCAAAAGATGAAGGTAGTTATCAATCTGGAAGAAACACATACTATGGAATAACTTTTGGAAAAAAAATTCCTTTAAAAAGTAAGAAATTTAATTTAGAATTATTTATTGGAGGAGGAAGTTCTCAATCTTATTACAAAAACTATAATAAATTTGAAAACAGGATATACGAAAATCCAGATTCAAGAAAAATTTTTAATAATAGTGGAGAGGAATTAATTTATAGAGGAGGGGTAATGTTAAGTTATAAGCTTTAGAATGATAGGAATAATTTTAGCAGGAGTCAGTAGAACAGGATTATACCCTATAACAAAAGGACAATCAATTAGAATGAATCAATATAAAAATATCTAATTAGAAAGTTCTGAATTAATTAATAATGGAATTTAAGACTACCAAAATACCAGGAATTATTATTTGTGAACCTAAGATAATAAAGGATGAAAGAGGTTTTTTTACTGAATCATTTAGAAAGGATTTATTTGAGGAATTTTTAGGTAAATCAATTGCCTTTCGTCAAGAAAATTTGTCTAAATCAACTTTTGGGGTCCTAAGAGGACTACATTTTCAAATCCCTCCTCACTCTCAATCTAAGCTTGTAACTGTGGTTGAAGGAAAAGTTTTAGATGTTGTAGTTGACTTAAGAAAAGACTCAAAGTTTTACGGCAAAAATTTTAAAATTGAATTAGATAATATTAGTTGTAAACATTTGTTTATTCCAAAAGGATTTGCACACGGATTTGTTGTTTTGTCTAAGTCTGCAAGGGTGTCTTACAAGGTTGATAATTACTATAATAAAGAGTCAGAAAGAGGATTTAATTTTAATGATCCTAAACTAAATATAGATTGGGAAATTGATGAAAAATTTATTACTCAAAATCAAAAGGATAAAAACTATCCCCACTTTGATAATAACTATTTTTTTTAATTAAAAAAATGACAAACATTTTGGTAACCGGAAGTAAAGGTCAATTAGGTTCTGAATTTAAAAATATTGCTTTACTCAAACCCAATATTAATTTTTATTTCAAAGACAAAGAACTAGACATTACAAAAAAAAGTCAGTTAGATAATTACTTTTTTAAAAATGATATAGATTTTATCATAAATACTGCTGCATACACTGATGTTAATAATGCTGAAATTGAAAAAGAAAAAGCAGATTTAGTAAATGAAATAGGAACCAAAAATATAGTTGAATTATCTGAAAAATACAATTGCAAATTAATTCACTATTCAACTGATTACGTTTATGATGGTAAAAACAAAATTCCGATTACTGAAAACAATCCTGTAAATCCATTGAACCACTATGGCATTTCAAAAAGAAATGGAGAAATATTTATTGAAAAATCAAGTTGTGAATCTGTAATTATCAGGACGTCATGGCTTTACTCAACTTATGGAAATAACTTTGTTAAAACTATTCTGGAAAAAATTTATAGAAGAGAAAAAATTTTTGTGGTAAATGATCAATTTGGTTGTCCAACTAATGCCAAGGATTTAGCATTTGATACTTTAAAAATAATTGACTCGGGAATTAAGTTGGATAACCATGGAAAAATTTATAATTATTCAAATTTGGGATACACAAATTGGAGTAATTTCGCCAAAAAAATAATAGAATTTTTAAATATTGAATATGAAGTCCATGAGGTTTCTTCGCGTTTTTTTAAATCCCCTGCTGTTAGACCCCAATATACAATAACCGACAAAAGCAAAATTAAAAATACTTTTAACTTAAAAATTTTAAATTGGGAGGAGTCATTAAAGACTTATTTATGTAATTTAAAAAAATGAAAAACAAGTTAAAATGTTGAATCACAAAATTTATCTGCTTTTGTCAGATTTTCTAATTATGGAAAAAGGATTTCTAAGCAAAATAAGCGCAGTTAAAAAAGTTATTTTTAAATCTAAAAATATAGACCAGTTCTTAAAGTAGAAAATATCCATCTTTACCCTGTCTCTCATTTGACTTGTTTTAGTAACCAGTCCATTGTAACCTTTACTTTGTGCTAAGCCTGTGATTCCAGGTTTAAAACGATGTCTTTTATTATAGCTCAATATTTTATCTTCAAATTCTTTATTTAATTGAACAGCATGTGGTCGTGGACCTACGACAGACATGTCGCCCAATAGAACATTTATAAACTGAGGCATTTCATCAAGTGAGCTAATTCTGAGTAATTTACCAAAGGTGGTTAATCTGGGATCATCGTCATCAGCCCAAACTGAGTCAGCATCTGGATTTAATACCATTGTTCTGAACTTCAAACAATTGAAATATGATCCCTTATACCCTTCTCTTTTTTGAGTGAAAAAAATTGGCCCCTTTGAAGATAACTTTATTATTAAACCAAAAATTGGTATCATCCAAGAAAGAAAAAGAACAATTGATAAAACAGAAAAAACAATATCAAAACTTCTCTTCAAAACCTGATTAAATAATCCATCCAGAGGGAGTTTATTAATATTAATATATGGAACGCTTTCAATTTTTTTTATAAAGAAATTATTGACGTCATGATCAACAAGCTCAGGGATAACATTTGCTTTTAAATTATATTCATCAGCTCTTGCTAACAAAAAGGATTGAATTTTGAAAGGAAGTTTCTCGGAAAAAAACATTACATCAAAATCTTTATAAATGTCATTAGACATGTCTTTTAACTTTCCTAGATATGGGAAATCAATATTTTTTTTTGATGGATGTTTTTTAAAACCAAAAATTCCTGAGGCCCGATATCCAAACTCAGGATATTTAAGTATTTCATTATACAAGTCCAAGCCATGTGAATTCATACCAATTATCATACATTTCATAATATTTCCACCATAAGCTCTATACCTGCCTAAAATAAAATTGACAAATAACTTGTAAAATAAATTTAGAAAATAAAAAATGGCGATAGCAATTGTAATTGTTATGAATTGAAATTGAAGATTAAAAAATAACATATTGAGAATTGCTACAGATCCACTGAAAAAAAACAATGTTTTAAATGTAGACAAAACTAGTTTACCGTTTTTTATTCCTCTTCCAAGAACATGAGAATTAGACGAAATTGAAAAAATAAACCAAAAAATTATAAATATGGTGTTAAAAATTGACCAGGGAGTGTAAGTTAAAAACAACATTAACTCAGTTGACATAAATATTACAGCAAACTCTCCTATATAGTATAAAAGCGGGAAATAGCTCTGAAATCTAGATCTAGTTTTCATAATTTCAAAGATAATATTTTTATTTTTTTTACATACTTCTCGGCATGTATAATGAAATTTTTTAGAAAACCCGTGATGCAATTTTTTTAATGCTATCCGCTCTACCCATTGAATAATAGTGAAGAAAAGGTACTCCAAATTTCATAAGTTCTTTGCTTTGATCTACACACCACTTTATTCCAACTTCTTTAACTTGATCATTATCTTTACATTTAATAACCTCTTTAATTAAAGCTTCCGGTAAATCACAATGGAAGCGGTGGGGAAGTAAATTAAGCTGTTTTTTCGTTGATATAGGTTTCAGTCCGGGGATAATTGGAACATTTATACCTTCAGCCCTACAAATATCAACAAACTCAAAAAATTTGGAGTTATCGAAAAACATTTGGGTAATTATGTAATCAGCTCCCAACTTGATTTTTTTTTTCAAGAAGTGTATATCACTTTCTAAGCTAGGCGCCTCCATATGCTTTTCAGGATAGCCAGCGACACCAATACAAAAATCAGTTTTTGTAGATACTTCAAGTTGTTCCAAATATTTCCCATTATTTAAATCTGAAATTTGATTAACTAAATCTGATGCATAACTATGTCCATCTTTATTTGCTTTGAAATATGTTTCTGACTTCATGGCATCACCTCTAAGTGCTACAACGTTTTTGATACCCAAAAAATCTAAATCAATTAATAAATTTTCAGTTACCTCTTTATTAAAACCTCCACACAAAATATGAGGAATCGCATCAATACCGTACTTATTTTGTATTGCTGCACATATTCCAACTGTACCAGGTCTTTTTCTAACAACTTTTTTTTGTAACAACCCATTTTCAAGCTCGTTGTATACATATTCCTCTCTATGATAAGTTACATCAATAAAAGGGGGATTAAAATCCATTAAGGGATCAATATTATCAAAAATTGAATTTATGTGGTAACCTTTTACAGGCGGTAAAATTTCAAATGTAAATTGAGTTTTTCCTCTTGCTTTTTTAATGTGTTCTGTTACTTTCATATTAATTTAAATTTGGACTTAACCACTTTTTAGCTTTTTCAAATGTAATTCCTCTTCTTCGGGAATAATCTTTCAATTGATCCTCATTAATATTACCTAGGCCAAAATATTTTGACTTTTCATTTGAGAAATAGTAACCAGATACTGATGATGCAGGCCACATGGCTCGACTTTCGGTAAGTCTTACACCTATAGATTTTTCAACATTTAACAAACTCCATATTGTATCTTTTTCAAGATGATCAGGACAGGCTGGATAGCCTGGAGCTGGTCTAATACCTTGGTATGATTCACTAATTAATTCTGAATTGTCTAGATTTTCATTAGGCGAGTATCCCCATTTTGTTAATCTTATTTCTCTATGTAAATATTCAGCAAAAGCTTCAGCTAACCTATCAGCTAAAGCCTTAACCATGATGGATCCGTAATCATCAATTTTATCCTCAAACTTCTTTGACAGTTCATCTACACCAAAACCGGTTGTCACACAAAAACAGCCAATGTAATCTTTAATTTTCGATTCTTTAGGTGCAATGAAATCTGATATGGAATAATTTGGCTCATCTTCCCTCTTTTGTAATTGTTGACGCAATGTAACAAACTTTGCCAAAATTTTTTTTCTGGATTCGTCCTGATAAACCTCAATATCGTCACCATTTGAATTAGCTGGAAATAGTCCAAAAATGGCTTTTGCTGTTAATGATTTCTCAATTAAAATATTTTTAAGCATACTTTGAGCATCGTTAAATAATTCTTTAGCTTGAGATCCTGTTTTTTCGTAGTCAAAAATATCTGGATATTTTCCATGTAATCCCCACGAGCTGAAAAAAGGAGACCAGTCAATAAAGGGGACCAACTTTTCAAGTGAGATTTTATCAATTACTTCAACTCCTACAATATTCGGTTTTAATGGTTTATGTTTATTAAAATCAATTTTAAATTTGTTTTTAACAGAATCTTTGTAATCTATATATTTTTTGTGAGTTTTTTTATTCAAAAACTTTTCTCTAAAATTTTTGTAGTCTAAATCAATTTCTCTCCAATAATCTTCCTTTGAATCCTTGTTAATTAAATTACTTGCTACACCAACTGCACGTGAAGCATCATTTACATGTACAACAGGAAATTTAGTTTCAGGGTGTATTTTAACGGCAGTATGTGCTTTGGATGTTGTTGCCCCTCCAATCAATAAAGGAATATTGATGTTTTGTCTGTCCAATTCTTTTGCTAAAAAAACCATTTCATCAAGTGAGGGTGTGATTAATCCAGAAAGACCTATAATGTCAACATTTTCATCGACTGCAGTTTTAATAATTTTTTCTGGGGGAACCATTACACCCAAGTCTATTATTTCGAAATTGTTACATGCAAGAACCACACCAACTATATTTTTACCAATGTCATGAACATCCCCTTTTACAGTAGCCATTAAAATTTTACCTGCAGAATTTGATTTGTCATCAGATTTCTCTTCTTCAATAAATGGCAATAAATATGCAACAGCTTTTTTCATGACACGTGCAGACTTAACAACTTGAGGAAGAAACATTTTACCATCGCCAAACAAATCTCCAACTATATTCATTCCATTCATTAAGTGACCTTCAATCACCATTATTGGTTTATTGACAGTAAGTCTAGCTTCCTCTACATCAAAATCTATAAATTCATCTATTCCATTGATTAAGGAGTGTGAAATCCTCTCTTGTAAATTTAATTTCCTCCATTCCTTAGTTACTGATTTTTTTTGTTTTTTATCTCCTGCCACTGATTGTGCAAACTCAAGTAATCTTTCGGTTGCATCATCTCTCCTGTCCAGAAGAACATCTTCAACGTGATCCAATAAATCTTTTGGTATTTCATCATAAATTTCAAGTAAATTAGGATTTACAATTCCCATATTCATACCGTTGTTTATAGCGTGGAAAAGGAATGCTGAATGCATAGCTTCGCGTACAACATTATTTCCTCTAAAAGAAAAAGAAACATTACTAACTCCTCCACTAACACTAGCTAAAGGTAAGTTTGTCCTTATCCATTTAGTTGCATTGAAAAAATCTAAAGCATTTTTTTTATGCTCATCCATTCCAGTTGCAACAGGAAATATGTTAGGATCAAATATGATATCTTGTGGCTTGAAATGTACTTTGTCAACTAAAATTCTATATGATCTTTCACATATTTCAACTCTTTTTTCATAGTTATCAGCTTGTCCATTCTCATCAAATGCCATTATAATTACAGCAGCTCCATATCTTTTTATCAATTTAGCTTGTCTTATAAACTCATTCTCACCTTCTTTGAGACTTATAGAATTTACAACACATTTTCCCTGTACAACTTTTAAACCCTCCTCAATAATTTCCCACTTCGAACTGTCTATCATAACTGGAACTCTTGAAATATCAGGCTCAGCTGCAATCAAATTCAAAAATTTGGTCATGGCTTTGACTCCGTCAATTAGACCTTCGTCCATGTTGACATCAATAATTTGAGCTCCACCCTCAACCTGATCTCTTGCTATTTCAAGAGCAGCAGAGTAGTCTTCTTTTTCAATAAGTTTTAGAAATTTTTTGGAACCTGTTACATTAGTTCTTTCACCAATGTTTACGAAAGTAGAATTTGCAGATATTTCCAACGTTTCTAGGCCAGAAAGAACTAAACTATTTTTTTTAAACATTTTGTATTATTTTCCTAGGTTCATGTTTAGCCGCCTCTTCAGAAATGAGTTTAATAAATTCAGGGGTGGTTCCACAACAACCGCCAATAATATTAACGCAATTTGCTTCAAAATACTCTTTAATTAATGATTTCATTTCATTTGGCGTTTGGTCATATTCTCCAAATGCATTTGGTAGTCCTGCATTTGGAAATGCAGATGTATAATTTTCTGTTATTTTACTTAATCTTTTCATATATGGCAAAAGTAAATCGGCCCCTAAGGCACAATTCAGACCAATGCTAAGAAGAGGTATGTGTGAAAGTGATGTTACAAATGCTTCAACAGTCTGACCTGAAAGTGTTCTTCCACTTGCATCAGTGATGGTTCCACTTACCATGACTGGAATATCAGATTTTCTAGTTTCCTTTATGACATCACAAGCAAATAATGCTGCTTTTGCATTTAGAGTATCAAATATGGTTTCTACAAGTAAAATATCAACTCCTCCATCAATCAAAGCATTAATTTGTTCAGAGTAAGATTCTACTAAGTTGTCAAAAGTGATCGCTCTGAAACCTGGATCGTTAACATCAGGTGACATGCTTGCAGTTTTATTTGTTGGACCTATTGATCCAGCTACAAATCTTGGTTTATTTAGTTGTTTTTCATTGAACTTATTGGTTGCTTTTTTAGCTAGTCTAGCTGATTCATAATTTATTTCTTTAACAAGTGACTCCATTTTGTAATCAGCCATACCAATGCTGGTTGATGAAAATGTGTTGGTTTCAATGATGTCGGCACCTGAATCCAAGTACTCTTCATGAATTTTATATATTGCTTCAGGTTGAGTTAAAGATAATAAGTCATTATTACCCTGAACGTTACATGAATGATTAATAAATCTTGAGCCCCTGTAATCAGACTCCGAAAACTTATATTTCTGTATCATTGTTCCCATAGCACCATCAAGAACTAGTATTCTCTTTTTCAAAATTTCAAAAATAGAGTTGTTCATATGGAATATTAAGAATGATGGAGAATTTTCTTGTATTTTAAAGTTTCATAAAAACCAAACAAAAACGTTGAGTAAAATACAAACCCTAAAATTGTTCCTTTGTAAAAGGGTAATCCAGCTAAATAACACATTAATAGTCCACTTAAATTTTTGGGATACATAGAACCAGAAAACCAAACACCAAAATTGGTGATTATAAAAAATAATAAGCTTGAAAATATTGTTGCAAAAAAAATGTTTTTAAACGATTTCACATTTAAGTATTTGACTCCAATTAATGTAATTAACAAAAATGAAGAATATTGCCATTCAAATCCTGGATAAAAAAATGTAAAACCACTGTAAAATGAAAATAAAAAATTATTGATAATTAAATCACTAATCCAAAGTGAAAAAATTGGAATCAAAAAAGCATAATATTTATTTGTAAAATAAGCTCCTCCAAACAATGCAATTGCTCCAACAGGAGTAAAATTAGGCATATGAGGAATTATTCTGGAGAATGCGGCTAAAAAAATCAAAGCCAATATGCTTAAAAATTTTAAGTTTAACTTATTCATAATAAAATCTTATTTATGAAACAGTTTAATATCAGTTTGATGTCTATATGTAAGATGTAATGTTGTGAATTCATTCCTGTTTTAGCATTTTTTTTAGAGGGTGCAATCAGTCAAATCTTTCCTCAAATTTTTCCAAATTTACAAAAAAAAAAAAAAATTATTGTACTTCGAGTGGGAATCGAACCCACACTCTGTTGCCAGAACTGGATTTTGAATCCAGCGCGTCTACCAATTCCGCCACCGAAGCAAAATGTTGGCTAAATTATAAATTAATTATTAATTAATTAATATAATAATATCTGAATATTAAATTGAATACCTAAAATAAATTAGTAAATTTGCCTGCCCAATAAAAAAAATGTCAACCAATATAATAGAAGCCAAAGTATTTGCTTGCACCCAAAGTGAGAGTATTGGTAAAGAAATTGCCTCTGCTTTTGGAGTTAAATTAGGTAAAATAAGCTTTCATAATTTTAGCGATGGAGAATATCAACCATCATTCGAAGAGACTATTAGAGGAAGTCGAATTTTTTTAATTGGATCAACCAATCCTAATTCGGAAAATTTAATGGAGCTACTTTTGATGATCGACGCTGCCAAAAGAGCATCAGCAAGACATATTACAGCTGTAATTCCATATTTTGGTTGGGCACGTCAGGATCGTAAAGACAAACCAAGAGTTCCAATTGGAGCAAAATTAATTGCGAAATTAATTGAAACTGCTGGTGCTACAAGATTAATTACAATGGATTTACATGCAGATCAAATTCAAGGTTTTTTTGAAAAACCTGTGGATCATTTATATGCCTCAACAATATTTATTCCATACATTCAAAATTTAAAACTTGATAATTTAACAATTGCTTCTCCAGATATGGGAGGTTCTAAAAGAGCATATGCATATTCAAAGTTTTTAAATTGCAATGTTGTCATTTGCTATAAGCAAAGAGAAAAAGCAAATATTATTTCGCATATGGAAGTTATTGGTGATGTAGTAGATAAAAATGTTGTTCTTGTCGATGATATGGTTGATACTGCTGGTACACTTACAAAAGCTGCTGATTTGATGATTGAGCGAGGAGCAAAATCTGTCAGAGCAATTTGTACCCATCCATTACTTTCTGGGGATGCTTATGTTAGAATTGAAAATTCAAATCTATCTGAACTTATAGTCACAGACAGCATTCCTACAAAAAAACAATCAAAAAAAATTAGAGTTCTTTCTTGCGCTAAATTATTTGCAGAAGTAATGAAGAACGTTCACAATAATAAATCAATTAACCCATTTTTTATAAAATAATGAAATCAATCACAATAAACGGATCTAAAAGAGAAAGCGTGGGCAAAAAATCAAGTAAAGCTCTACGTAATGCTGGAAAGGTTCCCTGTGTTATATACGGAGGAGAAAAACCCATACACTTTTCAGCAACTGAAATTTCCTTCTCCAAATTAGTATATACTGCAGACGCACACACTGTTGTTATTGCTTTTGAAGATGGTGAAAAAATTGACGCGGTATTACAAGACATTCAATTTCATCCTGTTACAGATAAAATTTTACACATTGACTTTTTTCAACTTCATGTGGGTAAAGAAATTAGCATGATAATTCCTGTCAGGGTTGAAGGAACAGCACCTGGAGTTAGAGATTCAGGTGGATTATTATCTAGAAACAAAAGAAAATTAACAGTGAGAGCATTGCCCAAAAACTTACCCGACTTTTTATTAGCTGATGTTTCGAATTTAAACCTCAACGAAAGTATTACTGTAGCTGATTTGTCAGATGAAAATTTTAAAATTCTTCACCCAGACACTCAAGTGGTATGCCAAGTGAAAATGTCAAGGGCTTCCATGTCAATTGAAGAAAATGTTGAAGATGAAGAAATGGAAGAAGGTGAAACTGGAGAATCAACTGAAACTAGTGGGGAAGGTAAATCAGCAGAGGCTTCAGAAAAAAGTAGTGAAGCTAAACCTGATGATAAAAAGGATGAATCTAAAGAAAGTAACTAGCTTGACTTTTTAGGATCAAAGAGGGAATACAACTTACTTCCTTTTTTTAAATTTACCACAAAGTGTTTCAGATTGAAATTTTTTAATTATTTATTTTCAAAGTCTAACAGATCTACTGATTTGAGTAAATATTTAATTGTTGGAATTGGGAATGTTGGAATAAAGTACTTAAAAACTAGACACAACTTGGGTTTTGAAGCTTTAGACCAAATCTCCAATTTTTATGAAAGCACGTTCAAAAAAGAAAAATTAGGTGAAATATCTAAATTTTCAATAAAAGGCAGGAGTGTTGTTCTCTTAAAACCAAATACATATGTCAATTTGAGCGGAAAGTCTGTTAGGTATTGGTTAAATAAAGAAAAAATTAACATGGATAACTTAATTATTATTTGTGATGATATCAATATCCCATTTGGAAAGATTAGAATACGAAGTAAAGGCTCTGATGGAGGTCACAATGGACTTAAAAGCATCACAGAACAATTAAAAACGACCAATTACAATAGATTAAGATTCGGGATTGGTTCGAATTTTAAAAAAATAAATCAATCTGATTATGTTTTGTCTGAGTGGACTGATTCAGAAAACTCAAAATTATTAAAATTAATGCCAGATGTTAAAGATGCGGTTTGCTCTTTTATTCTATCAGGAGTTAACTTCGCAATGAATAAATACAATTCATAATGAACCAAATTAATGGCATTGAGGATTTTTTGATAATTAAACCTTCAATTGTAACGATTGGTACGTTTGACGGAGTACATCTTGGACATCAGAAAATATTATCAAAGCTTGTAAGTGAGGGCAAAAAAAGTAAATTAGAAACAGTTGTTTTAACATTTTTTCCCCATCCTAGAAAAATTTTAAATCCATCCATTCAGCTCAGCCTTTTAAATACACAGCCTGAAAAAATAGAATTATTCAAAAGTTCTGGAATTGACAATTTAATAACTCAAAAATTTAATAAAGACTTTTCAGAATACTCTGCGGAAAAATATGTCCAAAAAATTTTGGTAAATAAATTAAAAATAAAAAAGATCCTAATAGGTTATGATCACAGATTTGGTAAAAATAGAGATGCGGGAATAAAAGAATTGAAGACTCTTGGAGTTAAATATAATTTTGATGTTATTGAAATAAGTGCAAAAGAAAAAAATAATATTTCTATAAGCTCAACTAAAATTAGAAATGCTCTTTTTAACGGAAAATTAAATATCGCCAAATCTTATTTAGGCTACGACTACAAGATTACTGGAAAGGTAATTAAAGGTAATTCTATTGGACGCAAGATTGGTTATCCAACTGCCAATTTACAAGTATTTGATAAAGATAAATTAATTCCTAAGCGTGGAGTCTACTTGGTTTACACCAGACTAGAAAATAAAGTGATACATGGTATGATGAATATTGGAATTAAACCAACGATAAAAAATAAAGAGGAATCAATCGAGGTACACTTGTTTGAGTGGAAAAAAAATATTTATGATAAATCAATTGATATTTTTTTGAAAAAATTTATTAGAGAGGAAAAAAAATTTAAATCATTAGATAAATTAGCCGATCAACTAAAGATTGACAAGGAGAACTGTTTAATAATGTTGAACGAAAAGCAATAATAAGTTAACTTTGATAAAGTTTTATTAAATATGCTTATTGTATCACAAATTATTGAGAATTTTGAATCAATTTGTAATTCATTAGATAAAAGAAATTTTAATGCCAAACATCTACTTGGTGATGTTATAAAATTTGATAAAGATCGAAGGGCTACACAAACTAAACTTGACGAATTACTTTCCGAAATAAACACTCTCTCAAGTAAAATTGGAAGCTTATACAAAAAAAATGAAATTGACAAAGCAAATATCCTTAAAGAAAAGGTTCATACATTAAAAAATGAGACAAAGAGTTTTTCTAAAAAACTAATTGAGTCAAAAGAAAAAATAAATACTGTTCTTTTGGATATTCCAAATATTCCACATGAATTAGTTAAAAAAGGGGATTCTGAGGATGATAACGAAATAATTTTCGACTCACAAAATCTACCAAAATATGATAAATCTCATTTAACTCATTGGGATCTTTCTAAAAAACTAAATATTATTGATTTTGATTTAGGGTCTAAAGTTACTGGCTCGGGTTTTCCAGTCTATTTAAACAAAGGGGCCAAATTACAAAGGGCTTTAATTAATTACTTTCTAGATAAAAATATTGATGCCGGTTATGAGGAAGTTCAAGTTCCTATTTTAATAAATGAAAAAAGTGGTATTGCCACTGGTCAATTACCAGACAAAGAAGGACAAATGTATTACATTAATGATGACAACCTTTATTTGGCACCAACAGCTGAAGTTCCTGTTACAAATATGTTCAGAGACTCAATAATTGATTCAAAATCAATTCCTTTATGTTTAACTAGTTACACCCCATGCTTCAGAAGGGAGGCAGGAAGTTATGGGTCTCAAGTTAGAGGTTTGAATCGATTACATCAATTTGATAAAGTTGAAATAGTTCGAATTGAAAATCCCAGATATTCATACAAAGCTTTAGATTCAATGGTAGATCACGTAAAATCCATCCTGTCTGAACTTGAACTCCCATTTAGAATAGTAAGACTGTGTGGTGGTGACCTTGGTTTTACGTCAGCATTAACCTACGATTTTGAAGTTTACTCATCTGCACAAAAAAAATGGCTTGAAGTCAGTTCTGTTTCAAATTTTGAAACTTTTCAATCAAACCGCCTCAAACTAAGAATCAATGAAAACGGTAAAAAATTTTTAGCTCATACTTTAAATGGAAGTGCTCTTGCTTTACCTAGAGTTTTGGCTTGCATCATTGAAAACTTTCAGGAAAAAGACTCAATTTTAATTCCCAAGGCACTCAGATCTTACACTGGATTTGATAAAATTTCATTATAGTTGAAAAAACTAAGGCCCAAAAAGTATCTAGGACAACATTTTTTAAACGATACAAAAATATCAAAAAAAATAACTGAGAAGTTGGATCTGAATAACACTCAAACCATTGTTGAGGTTGGACCTGGTATGGGTATTTTGACAGAAAATCTAGTAAAATTGGATAAAAACTGCTTTTTCGTTGAAATTGATAATGATGCAGTCAATTTTTTGAAGAAAAAATATATTACTATTTCAGGTTCAATATTGAATCAAGATTTTTTAAAATTAAATCTCAAAAAATTTAAACCTCCACTAGCAATAATAGGAAATTTCCCATATAATATTTCTTCTCAAATAGTTTTCAAAATAATTGAAAACAGAAAATACGTTAATCAAATGGTTGGTATGTTTCAAAAAGAGGTGGCAGAAAGAATTTGTTCAAAACCAGGCTCTAAAGTATATGGAATTTTATCTGTTTTGACTCAGGCTTTTTTTAAAACTGATTTTTTATTTACTTTGAATCCCTCATATTTTGACCCTTCACCAAAAGTAGATTCTGCGGTAATTAAATTTTCTCGAAATAAAACTAAGAATTTGAAATGTGATGAGGATTTGTTTTTTAAAATTGTCAAACAAACTTTTCAACAACGAAGAAAAAAAATCAAAAACAGTCTAAAAAATTTCAATATATCTAAAATTATTAAAGAAGATGTTATCTTTGAAAAACGTCCAGAAACACTCAGCGTTGAAGATTTTGTTCTTCTAACTAATATTTTAGACAATGGAACAGTTCCAACTCACAGAAGATCTAATTAACAATATCACTGGATTAATATCCTCAAATAATACTTCAGATTTAAAAAATCTTGTCAAGGATATTCACTACGCTGATATGGCTGATATAATTAACTCTTTAAATGAGTTGGATGGAATTTACTTAATTAAGCTTTTTGATAGCGAAAAAACATCTGAAATTTTAACGGAATTAGATGAAAATGTTAGAGAAAGAATTCTTAAAAGCCTGTCCGTAAAAGAAATTGCTGGTGAGATAAAAGAACTTGACAGTGACGACGCAGTAGACATTTTAAACGAATTACCAGACAAAAGAAAAAACGAAGTTATCTCTGAAATTAAAGATGATAATCTTGCAGGTGATTTAATTGAACTTTTGTCCTACGAGGAGGACACCGCGGGAGGTCTGATGGCTAAGGAGTTAGTTAAGGCAAATGAAAATTGGACCGTTTCAAAATGTCTTAAAGAAATAAAAAAACAGGGAGAAAATGTGACAAGAGTACATTCTATTTATGTTGTTGATGGTAACGAAAAATTGATAGGAAGACTATCATTGAAAGACCTTATTACCGCAAACTCCAATAGATTAATAAAAAACATCTACATTCCAAAAGTAGATTCAGTTGATGTTAACGAAAAAGGAGACGAGATAGCCAAAATAATGTCAAAGTATGATTTAGAAGCGATCCCAGTCATTGATGAAAACAAACAACTTCTTGGAAGAATTACTATTGATGACATTGTTGATTTTATTAAAGATGAAGCTGATGAAGATTATTTAATTGCTGCAGGAGTTCAAGGAGATGTTGAGGCAGATGATTCAATATTCGAATTGACAAGAGCTAGACTACCGTGGTTGTTTCTTGGACTTATAGGAGGTCTTGGTAGTGTTTTTATTTTGGAGGGATTTGAAGAATTTATGAATGACCCCAGTTACAAAGCTTTATTTTTTTTCACCCCATTAATTGCTGCTATGGCTGGTAATGTTGGTGTGCAGTCATCTGCTATAATTGTTCAAGGTTTGGCGAACGACGCAGTAAAAGGAAGCTTAATTAATCGTTTGATTAAAGAATTGGGTTTGAGTTTAATTAACGGTTCAATTTTAGGCTTACTAACTGTAGTTTTTGGTATTCTAATCAATCAGCCTATAAATTTGAGTATAGTTATATCTTTTTCAATGTTGTGTGTAATCTGTGTGGCAGCACTAATTGGAACTTCTGTACCTATAATTCTCCACAACAGAGGAATTGATCCAGCTATTGCAACAGGACCATTCATTACAACTTGTAATGATATTTTTGGGATTTTCTTATTCTTTTACATAGCGAAAATATTTTTACTTTAAATATGAAGGTTCTACATTTAGATGAAAATCATCCGAAACTTCATCAAGGATTTAAACAATTAGGTATTTCCAATTATTTTGATTTCGAATCTGAAAAAAAAATAATTGAAAAGACAATCTCAAGATATGATGGAATCGTTTTGAGAAGCAGAATTGGAATTGATAAGTATTTAATTGACAAAGCATCCAAATTGAAATTCATAGTCAGAGTTGGGTCAGGACTCGAAAATATTGATGTAGATTATGCAAAAAAAAAGGAAATTAAAATAATATCATCACCAGAGGGAAATTCGAATGCGGTTGGTGAACATGCTCTTGGTATGTTACTTTCTTTAATTAATTATATGTACAGTTCTCAAAAAGAAATCTTTGATGGCTTTTGGCATAGAGAATCCAATAGAGGGTTTGAGTTAAAAAATAAAACAGTAGGAATAATTGGTTATGGAAATACAGGAAAAAGTTTTTCCAAAAAACTCTCCGGTATGGATGTAAAAGTAATTTTTAATGACTTGAAATTGAATTTATCAGATCAATATGCTCAGCAAGTTTCATTAAGTACGATTCAAGAAGAATCCGATGTAATTAGTATACATACATCACTTAATTCAAAGTCAACTAATTTAATAAACAAAAATTTTATTAATAAATGTAAAAAACCATTTTGGCTAATTAATACCTCAAGAGGACAATGTTTAGTGTTAGAAGATTTAATTGAAGGACTAAAAAAAGGGAAAATTCTCGGAGCAGCACTTGATGTAATTGAGTATGAAAAAAAAACGTTTGAAAACCTCTTATCATCAAAAAAAATTATGACAAATTTTTTAAATCTTGTTGATCTTAAAAAGATCGTAATTACCCCGCATATAGCAGGTTGGACACATGAAAGCAAAATAAAAATGGTGGAGGTTATTTTAAAGAAAGTGGAAAAACTTCTTAAGTGAAAAATATAATTATAATTTGTACGGGAAACTCATGTAGAAGTCAAATTGCTCACGGATACTTCTTGTTTTACCTTGAAAATCAAGCAAACATTTACAGCGCTGGAGTGGAAAAACACGGTTTAAATAAAAACGCAATTGAATCCATGAAAAGGGATGGAATTGACATTTCATATTTCACTTCAAACCAAACTGATGAATATCTTAAAATTGACTTTGATTATATTATCACAGTTTGTGACCATGCAAATGAAAGTTGTCCAAATTTTCCAACCAAAAAAGCTATTAGAATTCACAAAGATTTCTACGACCCGTCCAAAAAAAATAATTCTGATAATATTGATTTAGAGTTTGATAAATGCCGAGATGACATAAAAAAATTCGCATTAGATTTTAAAAAAAAATATTTTAAGCCTGTTTGATGACTAGCTTTAAAACCTCATTAGTTCTCTGTTGTAAAATGAGATCATAATTTCCAAGTATTTTTTTTATGGAGTTTTTGTCAAAGTGCCTAATCGTATACAATTCAATATTTTCAATACACTTTACTTTAAACTTTGCTTTCAACTTGGAAATAAGATTGTCTAATTTTGAATACTTATCCTCAATGCATAAGTACATACTTATAGCTGAATTTTGTGTTAAATCAACTTTAATTTTATTTTGATGTAGTTCTTTAAAAATTTCACTTATATTTTCCTCAACAATAAAAGAAAAATCTAATGAGGACAGTCTCAACAGAAACAAATTTTTCTTAACAATGTAACATGGCACTTTTGGATTTATATCTACTCCTCTGGTTATTTTTGTTCCTTGTGAGTTGGGATTTAAAAATGGTTTCACATAAAGTGGGATTTCCTTTTTTTGTAGTGGTTGAAGAGTTTTAGGATGAATCACTGATGCACCGTAAAATGCCAATTCTATAGTTTCTCCGTATGAGATATCTTTTAGTAAAACTGGATTTTCAAAAAGTTTTGGATCAGCATTCAAAACACCTGGAACATCTTTCCAAATTGTTAATGATTTTGCATTCAAACCATAAGCAATAATTGCGGCTGAGTAATCAGAACCCTCACGTCCGAGAGTCGTAGTAAAATTATTATCATCACTTGCTATGAATCCCTGAGTTATATTTACCATTTTTAAATCAATTTTCTCAGAGATTTTTTGGTTGGTTTCATCCCATTTAACTTTGGCTCCTCTATGTTTAGAATCTGTTTTAATAATTTCTCTTGCATCAATCCAATTTATCAAAATTCCATTTTCGTTTAAATACTCATAAATTATTTTAGATGATATGAGCTCACCATTAGAAACAACTTGGTCATAAACAAATGAAAAATTAGGCGATTTATTTTTCATTAAAAAATCTTTTATAGCTTTGAAAATTAATTTTAAATCTTCAAAAATTTTATGTCTAGAATTTTCAAATAGTTCATTTATAATTTGATAATGGTAGTCGTAGATAAACTTTAAAGAATAGTCCAAATCTTTTTGGTTATCAAAATAATTTTGAACTACTTTTTCGAAATTATTAGTTGTCTTTCCCATTGCAGAAACAACAATAAATAGCTTTTCTTTTTTTTTAGTTTTTAAAATTGATAAAAGATTTTTAACTCCACTTGAGTCTCTTATTGAAGCTCCCCCAAACTTATTTACTTCCATTGTGTTTTTTTAAAAAGTTTTGGATTGCAGATTCATTCATTTGAGTTATGTACCACTCGTTAGAAACTTTTGCACCGTTGAATTCATAAAAACTAATAGCATCAGTATTCCAATTTAAAACTGCCCATTCGATTCGTTTGGCTCCCAAAGAGTTTGCAACTTTTATAAAATTTGATAACAATGCTTTTCCAATACCCTTTTTTCTATACTTTTTTGATACAATTAAATCCTCCAAATGCATTGTAGGTCCTTTCCATGTTGAATATCTTTTGTATCCAAGTGACATACCTACTGTCTTATTTTCATGAACGGCTACATGACAAATGAATAATGGATCAGAACTAAATCCATGATCGACAAGATCTTCGACTGAAATTTCAACTGCATCTGGTTCTTTTTCAAATTTTGCCAACTCTTTAATTAAGGATAGTACGTCATTCATGTCATCTTTGGTGGCATCTCTTATTTCAAAATTCATTTTCATTTTTTTTTCAAAGTTAAACCAATGGTTTTAAAATAAATAATAATAACATTTTATAACAATTTTATTGATATTTGTTAAAATGAAAATTTCAGGTAATTTTTCTAACCAATTACCTTTCTTTAAGTCTCTGAAAATTCAGAAACTAGTAGATTCTATTGACCAGAATGAAAAGCTTATTAATGTTAAAGGGTTATATGGATCCTCAAAATCATTTTTTGTAAGTGAATTAAACAGAATAAGTAAAAAAAATATTGTCTGGATTTTAGATGATAAAGAAAACGCAGCATACCACTTTAATGATTTGGAAAGCTTTGTTGAAAGGTCATCATGCGTATTTTTTCCAGATAGTTATAAAAGGCATCTGAGTTTTGAAAAAATTGATTCTCAAAACGCCTTTATGAGAACAGAAATTGTAAAAAATTGTACTAAAAAAAATGTTCCTAATATCATTGTTACATACCCTGGTGCAATTTTTGAAAAAATTACAATAGGAAGCGAAATAAAAAACAAGTTCTTAAAAGTTTGTATTGGTGATAAAATCAGTCTAGAAAAACTTAATGAAAAATTATTTGATTTCAATTTTAATCGGGTCGAATTCGTTACAGTTCCAGGAGATTTTTCAGTTAGAGGTGGAATTATAGATATTTTTTCCTTTTCAAATGATCATCCATTTAGAATTGAATTTTTCGGAGATGAAATAGAAAGCTTGAGAAGCTTTAATTTGGAAAATCAGCTTTCAATTAATGAACTCAATGAAATTGAAATTTTAGCTGACTTAGAGAACAAAGAAATTGCAGTTTCAAGAGAGTTTTTTTTAAAAACTCTTAATGTTGATTCTTTGATCATCACTGAAAACATTGAATTTATTGAAAATGAGTTCGCAAATTATTTCAAAAAGGCACAATCTTTTAACAAAATTGATAGCCTTGAAAAATTAAATAACCTTTTTTACTCAGGTAATGAATTAAAATCAGATTTAGAGGACTTAAATATAATTGAGTTCAGAGGAAGTTTAAATAAACATATTTTATTCAAGACAAATGCTCAACCTTCTTTCAATAGAAAATTTAATCTACTTTTTCAAAATCTTGAAAATTTTGACAAAAAAAATTATAAAATAAAAATCTACTGTAGTAACGAAAGTCAGACTAGTAGATTAAAACAAATTTTTATTGATAACGATAATAAATTAAATGTAAGATTCATTGCTAAGCCCATCTTCAAAGGTTTTATTAATCATGAAGAAAAGTCGTTATGTTACACTGATCACGAAATATTTGAAAGATATTTCAAGTTTAATATTAAAAAAAGTTTCAATGTAACAAAACGTGTTCAATTAAATGAACTAAATCAGCTTCAGATTGGAGATTATGTTACTCACATTGATCATGGGATTGGAGTTTTTGGAGGATTAAAAAAAATTGATGTAAATGGAAAAATGCAAGAAGCCATTAAACTTACTTACGGAGATAGAGATACTCTTTATGTAAGTATTCATCTTTTACAAAAGATTTGTAAATACAATTCAAGGGACGGAACAAAACCAAAAATTTATAAACTTGGATCAGGGGCATGGAATAAAATAAAACAAAAAACAAAAAAAAGACTCAAGGAGGTTGCATTTAATTTAATTGAAGCCTACGCTAAAAGAAAGTTGAAAAAAGGGTTTCAATATGGGATCGACACTTCAATGCAACATGAATTAGAGGCATCTTTTATCTTTGAAGATACCCCAGACCAAGTAAAGTCTGTTCAAGAAGTAAAAAATGATATGGAAGGAGAAATGCCTATGGATAGACTCATTTGCGGAGATGTCGGTTTTGGTAAAACTGAAGTTGCAATTAGGGCAGCGTTTAAAGCGATTGACAACGGAAAACAAGTAGCTGTTTTGGTACCCACCACGGTTTTGGCTTTCCAACATTTCAAAACATTTTCAAAAAGACTAAATGATTTCCCAGTTACACTGGACTACATAAACCGGTTCCGATCCAACAAAGAAAAGAAAATCGTTCAGTCAGAAATTAAAAATGGGAAAATTGATCTGTTAATCGGAACACATCAAATTGTAAATGATAATATGACTTTTAAAAATTTAGGATTATTGATTGTAGATGAGGAGCAGAAATTTGGTGTAAATGTTAAAGAGAAAATAAGATCAATGAAAGAAAATATCGATGTATTGACTTTAACCGCTACCCCAATTCCCAGAACATTGCAATACAGTTTAATGTCTGCAAGAGATTTGTCGATTATTAATACACCTCCACCCAACAGATTCCCCATTGAAAGTAGTGTTATTTCTTTTGATGAAGAAATAATTTCTGATGCAATTAATTTTGAACTTCAAAGAGGGGGACAAATATTCTTTATTCATAATAGAATTGAAAATATTCCTCAGATGTACTCACTAATTTCCAGAATTGCACCAAGTGCAGATATCTCAATTGCTCATGGAAAAATTGAAGGAAAAAAATTAGAAAAAACAATGCTTGATTTTATTGGTGGGAAATTTGACATCCTTATTTCAACAACTATTGTAGAAAGTGGATTGGATGTAACAAACGCAAATACAATTTTTATAAATGATGCACAAAATTTTGGACTAAGTGATCTACACCAAATGAGAGGAAGGGTGGGAAGAAGTAATAAAAAAGCTTTTTGTTACTTTATTTGTTCTCCATATTCCTCTATGACTAAAGAGGCAAGAAAAAGAATTGAAGCGATTGAAGAACATTCTGATTTAGGTTCGGGATTTAATATTGCCATGAAAGACTTAGAAATAAGGGGTGCAGGTGATTTATTAGGAGCCGATCAAAGTGGTTTTATAAATGAAATTGGCTTCGAAACTTACCAAAAAATTTTAAATGAAGCAATCGAAGATTTAAAATCTAAAGAGTTTTCGGATCTTTTTGAACGTCCAAAAACAAATGACAATAATATTTTGAATTTTCATTTAGACACTGATCTTGAGGTTTTATTTCCAGACTACTATATAAATAACATAAAAGAAAGGTTTAATCTTTATAAAAATCTAAGTACGATACAAAACAAAAAAGAGCTTTTAGAATTTAGGAATAATTTACGTGATAGGTTTGGAAAACTACCTGCTGAAACTAAGAATTTACTGAGAACTGTGGAACTTAAAATATTAGCAACTAGATTAAATTTTGAAAAAATAGTTCTAAAAAATAAAAAAATGATATGTCAATTTATTTCTAATAAAAATAATGACTTCTACAAGAATGGTAAATTCGAAGAAATGCTAAGTTCGGTTATTAAAAACAATACAATGTGTGAATTTAAGGAGAAAAAAAATCAATTTAATGAAAAATTGATAGTTGTATTCAAGGGTGTTAATTCAGTTAACAAAGCAATTAAAATGTTACAAATTTTTTAGATTTTTTATTACTTTAAAAGCCTTGTCAACTTGATGTTCATTAACTAAAACTGTAAATTCATTTGATGTAGAAATTACCTGGTTTATATTAATTCCTTCCCATGACAATCTTTGAAAAACAAAATAATAAACACCTGGTATTGTGACATTTTCAACAGGAAGTTTTATGGATATGGAAGATAAGTTTGTCTGTTTGGAAATAATGAATTCTTTTGAAAAAATTTCCTCAATAGCAGAACACAAATTTTCACTTACGACAATATTACATTCGTTAACACCTCTTGAAGAGGTGTAAAAATCATCTCTGTTGTTTAAGTTTGCAAGAAATTTTGCTTGGTTTACTAGAATTGATTCGGAAACTTTAAAATTATAATCAACAAGAGATGACCTAACTGTTATATCACCTATTTGTTTAATTACTTTAACAATTTTATATGTAGTTCGAAACTCTAGCTCACTTGATAATCTTTTAAGCGCCATGACAATAGCACCATACCTAATTTCCTTTTTTAATGAAACTTCTATTTCAGGTTTAATATTTCTTGATAATGAAGTTAAATTAATAATTCCTTGAGATAATGCGGAAATCAAAAAAGGTTTTGTTGTTATATAACTTTCAACAGCAGAAGAAATAGTTTTCATGTTACAAATATAACATTTAATTATATTTACAACATTCTAAATACTTTATAAATTTAGATCTATCTTTTGAAAACATTAATTAACTATTTTTACAATTAATTTTGAGTTTAAAAAAAAGACATACTATTACAGCCGCCCTTCCATATGCAAATGGCCCAATTCATATTGGACATTTAGCAGGAGCATATATTCCGGCCGATATTTACGCTAGGTATCTAAGACTTTTAAAAAAAGATATAATTTTTATTTGCGGAAGTGATGAACACGGAGCTGCAATTCCTATTAGAGCAAAAAAAGAGGGATTAAGTCCAAAAAAAATTATTGATAAATACCATTTTGAAATAAAAAAAACATTTGAAGATTTTGGAATTTCTTTTGACAACTATTCAAGAACATCATCGAAAATTCATCACGAAACAGCATCAATTTTTTTTAAAAATTTGAATGAAAAAGAACTTTTTGTTGAAAAAACTACCGATCAACTTTTTGACCAAAAAGAAAAACAATTTTTAGCAGACAGATTTGTCACGGGTTCATGTCCTAAATGTGGTCATGAAGAAGCTTTTGGAGATCAATGTGAAAAATGTGGATCTACACTAAATGCAACAGATCTTATAAATCCAAAGTCTATTTTAAGTGGAAATAAGCCCGTATTAAAATCTACTAAGCATTGGTTTTTACCTTTAAATGATTATGTTTCGTTTTTGAAAAAATGGTTTATATATGATAATGAAAAAGTATGGAAAAGTAATGTTTTTGGTCAAGTTAAATCGTGGATTGATGATGGTTTAAAACCAAGAGCAATTACCAGAGACTTAGATTGGGGGATCCCTGTTCCTCATGAAGATGCACAAGGCAAAGTACTGTATGTTTGGTTTGATGCTCCTATCGGATACATTTCTTCAACTATTGAGTGGGCAAGGAAAAACAACAAAGATTGGGAACCTTACTGGCAAGATCTAGATACGGAACTTATTCACTTTATTGGAAAGGATAACATTGTGTTTCATTGTATAATATTCCCCTGTATTTTGCATGCCTCTGAAAAATATATTTTACCAAAAAATGTTCCTGCTAATGAATTTCTAAATTTAGAGGGTAGAAAAATATCAACTTCAAAAAATTGGGCAATATGGTTAAATGATTACATGAAATATTTCCCTGACATGCAAGATTCACTAAGATATGTTTTGACAACCAATGCTCCAGAAAACAAGGATAATGATTTTACATGGAAAGATTTTCAAGCTAAAAACAACAACGAACTAGTTGCAATTCTTGGAAACTATATTAATAGAGTTGCTGTTTTAACTCAAAAATATTTTCAAGGGGTAACTCCAAAACTATCAAATATGGATAAAAATGATGAAGACATTATTAGCAAAGCCTATTTATACCCTAAAAAAGTGAGTGATTCAATTGAAAATTTTAAGTTTAGAGAAGCAGTAAATACAATGATGGATTTGGCAAGAATGGGAAATAAATATTTAGCAGATTCTGAACCATGGAAATTGATAAAAACTTCAAACAAAGAAAAGGTGGAAACAATTATTAATATTTCAATTCAAATATGTTCCATACTTTCAGTTGTTTCAGAACCTTTTTTACCCTCAGCTTCAAAAAAACTAAGGAATCAATTCAATGTTCAAAATATATATTGGAAAGATTTTTCAAAAGAAAAACCATTGATACCTGTAAAGATTGAGAAAAGTGAATTAATCTTTAGAAAAATTGAAGATGATGAAATTGATTTTCAATTGAAAAAACTCAATGATTCAGAAAAATAAAATTGGTGTTTTAGGGTGTGGTTGGTTAGGACTTCCTCTTTCAAAGTCTTTGATAAAAAATAAAAATATCGTTTTTGGCACTACTACTGATAAATTCAAATTAAGTGTTTTATCTAAGCATAAAATCAAACCTTTTTTAATCAATATAACAGAAAAAAAAATCACAGGTGAATGGAACAAGTTTTTCAATAAATTGGATATTCTAATAATAAATATTCCCCCTCAAGAAAACATGAACTATACCTTTGTAATTAAAAACCTTTTTAAAAAAATAAAAGAATGTAACCAAATTAAGCTGATTTTTGTCAGCAGTACAAGCGTTTATGGCAATATGCAAGGCAATGTTAATTCCAGCACAGTACCCAAACCTGACTCAAAAAGAGGATCCATAATTATTGAAGCTGAAAATATTTTAAAAAGAAACCCGTTAACAACCATCCTCAGGTTGGGAGGTCTGATAGGCCCAGACAGAAATCCAGCTAAAATACTATCTTCAAAAAAAATAGTACATAACCCAAATAGCCCGATAAACCTGATACATATTGATGACTGCATAGGAATAATTGAATCAATAATCAAGAAAGAAAAGTGGGGTAAAATGTATTTGGGGGTATGTCCATATCATCCTACTAAAGAGTTCTATTACAACACCCAATGTGTAAAACTTGGAATCACTAAAATTAATTTTTCAAACCCTTCAATTTCAAGTAATAAAAAGATCAATGATAACAATATAATTGAGGATTTAAAATATAATTATAAAAAGCCTATTCTTTAATAATGAGGTTGTTTTCAACTAATTCTTCAAAAGTTAAATTAATCATATTGACAAGCGCATCGTGTGAAAGTATAAAACTTTTTATATTATTTTTATAGTCATTTATATTCTCATTAATTAATTCGATCGAGTTGATCTTTAAAATATTAGTTTTGTATACCCTATATCTACCTATTATTTGAGGAATACTAAACTCAAATGGAAAATTTTCAGATTTTATCTTGTTTAATTCAATCTCTAAGGATTCAAAAATAAATGGAAATGTTTCTATCTCTTTTTCTTTTATCTCTGAATTACTTTGAATTATACCAACCAAATCCCAAGTATTGTATTTTTCGATCATACTTTGGTTTAACATTAATGGCTGTTTGATCGAATCTTGAAAATAAATGTCCAACTGATTATAATTAATTTGAGTATCATTAATTTTTTGGGACTGTTTGTTGCTATTACATGAAATAGAAAAATACATTATAATCAT
>CABZAE010000010.1 GCA_902523635.1 uncultured Bacteroidota bacterium
ATTTACCTTTTCTTAATGGCCATTTTTATGATCTTTTCTTCTCATACAGTCGATAAAAAAATAATCATAATAAGTGATTTAGAAACTGAAATTTCCAATTTAGAAAGTGATTATGTCAATAAAAGAAAGCAATTGATGAAATTAAAAATGCATTCTAATGTTATTTCAGAGATGAAAAAAATTGGACTAAAAAAATTTAATAATCCACCCAAAAAAATAGTAGTTAAAAGATGAAGACCAATCAAAAACAATTTTTGTACAGACTTTACTTTGTTACGTTTGTTTTAATTATTTTTTTGTTTTGTATAGTATACAGGATCTTCAATATCCAATACCTAAACGGTGATAAATATAGGTCATTAGCAAAACAAAAATCAATACAAAATTTCATAATAACCCCCAAAAGAGGAAATATTTATTCGGATGACGGGGGAATTTTAGCTTTTTCAACAACTAACTATGATGTCTATTTTGACGCTGTTACAGTAAAAGATAAACTTTTTCAAGATCATGTTGATCAATTATCTCATGATTTATCAAAAACTTTAGAAAAGACTTCAGATTATTTTAAAAATTCTCTTAAGAAAGCAAAAAAACAAAACAAGAGATATCATTTAATTGCGAAAAATGTGACATTGAATAAAATGGAAGAAATAAAAAATATGCCATTATTCAAATTAGGTGGTGTAAAGGGTGGTTTAATTATTGAAAAAAATATATCAAGGGAATATCCTTTGGACAAAATAGCTGAGAGGACAATCGGATATGAGAAAAAAAATAATCAAAACAATTATTATGGGGTAGGATTAGAACACGCTTTTGGAGAGGTTTTGAGAGGGAAAAATGGTTCACAGCTAAAACAAAAAATATCGAATGGAAAATGGAGACCCTTGACTAATTTAAACCAAATTGAACCGAAAGCAGGAAAAAATATTCAAACTACTATAAATATTGAATTGCAGGACATTGCTCATCATTCATTATTAAAACAATTGGAAGATTTTGAGGCTCATCATGGTTCCGTAGTAATAATGGAAACCAAAACAGGAGCAATCAAAGCTATATCCAATCTTGCAAGGACTGAAGAAGGTAAATATTATGAAAGATTAAATTATGCCGTTGGAGAATCACATGAACCTGGTTCAACTTTCAAGCTTATGACCATCATGGCCGCATTAGAAGATAACGTTATTCATCCATCATCATTAATTGATACAAAAAATGGGGAACTAGTTTTCTACGGTAATAAAGTTAGAGATTCAAGAAAAGGTGGTTATGGAAAAATTTCAGCACGCGAAGTTTTTAAGTTATCGTCTAATACAGGAATTGTTGATATAGTTATGGGTGGATATTCAAATGATCCTAAAAGGTTTTCAGAAAGATTATTTAATATGGGAGTAAATCAACCTTTGGATATATCCATTCATGGTGAAGGAAGACCTTTGATCCCTCATCCTAATGATAAAAGCTGGAATGGTTTGACTCTACCATGGATGGCATATGGTTACGGAGTTTCATTAACTCCCTTACAGATTTTATCTTTTTATAATGCAGTTGCTAATGATGGAGAGCTTATAAAACCAATTTTTGTCAAAAAAAATAATTTTAATAAAGTTGTATTGAATCCGTCAATATGTTCCAAAACTACATTGAGGGCTGTTCAGGATATGCTGGAAGCTGTTGTAAATGAGGAAAATGGGACAGCATATAACATCAAATCAGACAAATATAAAATAGCCGGTAAAACAGGTACCTGTCAAGTTGATTACAATACTGAAAATGTTCAATATGTTTCAAGTTTTGTCGGATATTTTCCGGCTGATGAACCAAAATACTCTTGTATTGTTGTTATACATAAACCAAATAAAAAAAAGGGTTACTATGGAAATATCGTTGCTGCACCTGTTTTCAAATCAATCTCAGATCAAATATTTTCGTCTATTCCAAAACTTGAAGGTGAAATAAAAATGGAGCAACTAAACAGCATTGAAGCTTCAAGACCTGAAGATCTTTTAAATTCAATTAAAATAGATTTTAAAGAAATTAAAGGAAAAACTCTTTTTGATGTACTCCCATTATTGGAAAATTTAGGTTTTAAAGTTGAGAGTATTGGTGAGGGACTGTATATAAAAGATTACAGGTTAGAAAATATAGTTGAAAATAAAAAAATTATCATTGAGTTGTCATGAATTTATTGAGAGATATTTTGTATGGTGTTAATTTAATTTCAGTAAGAGGATCAACAAATTTAGATATTAAAAAAATAGAGTTTGACTCCAGAAAAGTTTCTTCAGGTGATGTTTTTGTAGCAATTCCAGGACATAATGATAACGGGCAAAAATATATCATTGAGGCAATTAAAAATGGAGCAAAAGCAGTCATATTCGAAACAAAACTTGAGAAGTTTGAAGATGATGTGACTTTAATCCATGTAAGAAAATCAAGGGAAGCCCTAGCAATATTAGCATCAAATTTTTACAATAATCCCTCCAATAAATTAAAATTAATTGGAATTACTGGAACTAACGGGAAGACCACAACTGCTACATTAATGTTTCAGTTATTTCGACTTTTTGATAAAAAAGTTGGATTAATTTCAACTAATAAAATAGTAATTGATAAGCATGAATTTGGTAATGAGCTGACTACGCCAGATCCAGTCACAATAAACAAGACCTTAAATCAAATGGTTAATGAAGGAATTGAATATTGTTTCATGGAAGTCTCTTCTCACGCTATTGATCAAAAAAGAATTTTGGGTTTAAAATTTGAAGTGGGTGTTTTTACAAATCTTTCACATGATCATTTGGACTATCATCATGACTTTTCTAATTACAGAGATGTAAAAAAAGAGTTTTTTGATTTTCTAGCAAAAGATGCAATTGCAATTGTAAATTTTGATGATAAAAACGGTCCATACATGATTCAAAATTGTAGGTCCAAATCTTATAGTTATTCATTAAAAACTAATTCAAACTATTCACTAAAAATTTTGGAGAAAGATTTAAATGGAATGAAATTGAAAATTAACAATCATGAGATTTGGACCAAACTCATTGGAGATTTTAATGCATACAATATATTGGCCACTTTTTCTTTAGCTCAAATACTAAATTTTGAACTAGAAAAGACATTAAGTAAAATCAGTTTATTAAACGTTGTTAATGGACGTTTTGAGAAAACTTTTGAGAATAGCAAAAACCAACTCGGAATAGTAGATTATGCCCATAGTCCTGACTCTATTGAAAAAGTTTTGAAAACATTAATTGATATAAAGAAAAAAAAGTCACTAATAACTGTTATTGGTTGTGGTGGAGATAGAGACATTGATAAAAGACCAATTATGGGTAAAATAGTTGCTTCATTAAGTGACATTGTTGTGCTGACTTCTGATAATCCTAGATCTGAAAATCCTAACAAGATTATAGAGCATATGAAAAAAGGGATCTGTGAAAAGGATATGTACAAAGTAAACCAGATAGTCGATCGAAAAACTGCTATAGAATTTGCATGTAACATTAATGGAATGAATGATGTGATATTGGTTGCGGGAAAGGGACATGAGAAGTTTCAAATTTCTGGTGATTCTAAAATTGATTTTGATGACAAGAAAATTCTTGAATGTTTTTTAAATAAAAAAAATTGAAATGTTATATTTTTTGTTCGAATACTTAGAGGCAAAATATCAACTCCCAGGAGCAGGATTATTCCAGTATGTATCATTTAGATCAGCTTTAGCATTTATTATTTCACTTTTCATTTCTGTTAGTTTTGGACATAAAATAATTAGATACTTAAAAGATAAACAGATTGGCGAGACAATTCGAGATCTTGGTTTAAAAGGACAGAAAGAAAAATCTGGAACCCCAACGATGGGAGGTATAATAATAATATTTTCAACAATTATTCCGGTTTTGGTCGTATCAAATTTTACAAATATTTATATATCGATTTTGTTATTTACTACAATATGGCTTGGTTTCATAGGATTCACAGATGATTACATAAAAATTTTCAAAAAAAATAAGGACGGACTAAAAGGAAAGTTTAAAATAATTGGACAAATTATTTTAGGTTTAGTTGTGGGGTTAACTCTATATTTTCATCCTGATGTTAAAATAAAGGATAGTGGTGGAAATATTTTAGAAAATAAGGTATATAAATCAACAAAGACAACTGTACCTTTTTTAAAAAATAACGAATTTGATTACTCCGATTTTATTTTTTGGATTGATGAAGAAAAATCTTTTGGCTATGGTTACATTGTTTTTATATTTTTTGTAATTCTAATAATCTCTGCTGTTTCTAATGGAGCAAATTTAACTGATGGTGTTGATGGTTTAGCAGTTGGTTCATCTGTAATTATTGCAATAACATTGGGAGTTTTTGCTTGGATATCAGGTAATATTATTTTCTCTGATTATTTAGATGTGATGTATATTCCTGAAGTTAGTGAGGTAGTGATCTTTATCTCATCTTTTATTGGTGGGATGATTGGATTTCTTTGGTACAATTCATACCCTGCACAGGTATTCATGGGTGATACTGGAAGTCTTACGATTGGTGGAATAATAGCAGTAATCGCCATCATTGTCAGAAAAGAATTACTTCTTCCATTGATTTGTGGAATATTTTTGATTGAGGTTATTTCGGTAATTGTTCAAGTAAGTTATTTTAAGTACACACGAAAAAAAATTGGAGTAGGAAAAAGAATTTTTCTAATGTCACCTATTCATCATCATTTTCAAAAAAAAGGAATTCATGAGAGCAAAATAGTAGTAAGATTTTGGATTATAGGTATTCTACTTGCTATACTTTCAATTATAACATTAAAAATCAGATAAATGAGCGATCGATTAGTTGTGTTGGGTGGAGGAGAAAGTGGTGTAGGCGCTGCATTTCTAGCTTTTAAAAAAGGAATAGATGTATTTCTGTCTGATAAGAATATTATAAAATCAAAGTTTAAAAAAATATTAATAGAAAATGATATCGATTTTGAAGAAGGAATTCATTCTCATGAAATAATTCTTAAAGCAAAAGAAGTCATTAAAAGTCCTGGAATTCCAAATGATTTAGACATTATTAAAAAAATTAGTCGTAAAAAAATACCTATAATTTCGGAAATTGAATTTGCATACAGGTTCACTAATGCTAATATTATTGCTGTAACAGGCTCAAATGGAAAAACAACTACAACAACGCTGATTTATGAGATACTTAAATCTGTAAACCTAAATGTTGGTGTTGCAGGAAATATAGGGAATAGTTTTTCGTTTCTTATAGCTCTTAAAAAATTTGATTATATAGTTCTTGAAATAAGTAGCTTTCAGCTAGAGCATATTAAAAACTTTAAGCCCAAAATTGCTATAATTACAAATATCACCAAAGATCATTTAGAAAGATACAATTATAACTTTCAAAATTATATTGATACGAAATTCAACATATCAAAAAATCAAGTTGGATCAGATTATTTAGTCTATGATTCAGATGACTTTATAACAAATAGTGAGATAAAAATTAGAACAATTAAATCAAAAAAAATCGGACTGTCATTTGGAAAAAATATGTCCGAAAACCAGGTATTTACTCACAAAAAAACAATTTACTTACACATCAAAAATAATAAACTTATGATACCAATAGAGAATTTATCTTTAAAAGGAATGCATAATACTAAAAACAGCATGGCTGCAGCAACTGTTGCTCAATTACTCAATATTCAGAATAATATTATTAAGGAGTCCTTGAGTAATTTTCAGTCTATAAATCACAGAATGGAACACGTGTTGACAATACAAAAAGTTAAATACATAAATGATTCTAAAGCTACTAACGTAAATGCTGTCTACTATGCTCTCGACTCAATGAAAAACCCTACAATATGGATTGTTGGAGGAGTAGATAAGGGGAATGAATATGAGCATTTATTTTCATTAGTTAGACAAAAAGTTAAGGCTATAGTTTGTCTGGGTATTGACAATAAAAAAATTATTGAAAGTTTCTCTTCTATCTCAGACTCAATACATGAAACTTCATCAATGATGGAGGCTGTGAGTATTTGTTACAAACTAGCCAGACCTAATGATACCGTTTTATTGTCACCAGCATGCTCAAGTTTTGATTTATTTGAAAATTTTGAGGATAGAGGTAATCAGTTTAAAGATTGTGTTAGAAAGTTATGATAAATAATTTCTCTGAAAAAATCAAAGGAGATAAGATTATTTGGATAGTTGTTTCAATACTAGCTATATTTTCATTTTTACCTATTTACAGTGCCAGTTCAAATTTTGGTAATGGTATGATTTTATCAAATTTGTTAAAACATGTTTCAATTGTATTTGTTGGTTTTTTAATCATGTTTTTCACTCACATGATTCCATACAAGTATTTTAAAGGGTTATCTGTAATTGGAATTCCAATTATTATAGTTGTCTTGGTTTTTACTTCAATGCAAGGAACAATAATTGAAGGTGCAAATGCTAGCAGGTGGTTGAAATTACCTTTGATTGGTTTATCTTTTCAGCCATCATCTTTAGCTACAGTTATTATAATGGTATATACAGCATTTTACCTATCTAAAAATCAAAATAAAAATATAAAGTTTAAATATTCAATTTTACCACTCTGGTTTCCATTGTCTATTATAGTTCTACTCATTTTACCGTCGAACTTATCTACATCGATAATGATTTTTATCATGACAATAACACTGATTTTTATAGGCAGATATCCTATCAAATATCTTTTTGGAATTTTTTCCTCCGGGATATTTGTGTTTTGTTTATTTATTTTTTTAGTAAAAAGTTATCCAAATTTGTTTCCAAACAGAGTAGATACTTGGTCTAATAGAATTGAAAATTTTTTTGATCCTTCAAAAGAAGAGTCTAATTATCAAATTCAAAGAGCAAAATCAGCAATAGCAAATGGTTCCTTGTTTGGAGTTGGTGCTGGTAAGAGTACAATGAAAAACATATTACCACAAAGCACGTCTGATTTCATCTTTGCGATTATAACTGAGGAATATGGAATAATAGGTGCTGGAATTATACTTTTTTTATACACTTTACTTTTGTTTAGAATAATAGTTGTTTCATACAAGTCTGTTACAGATTTTGGACAACTCTTGGCCCTTGGAGTTGGTTTGCCAATAATTTTCCAAGCCTATATAAATATGGGTGTTGCAGTACATTTAATTCCTGTAACAGGCCAACCTCTTCCACTTATTAGCTCAGGAGGAACATCAATATGGATGACCTTTTTGGCTATTGGAATTGTTTTGAGTGTAAGTGTTAATGACCAAGAAGATTTAATTAGTTCAGAAAACCCTTTAAATATTTTAGGTGAAGAGGTATAAATTCATATTATCCGGAGGAGGAACAGGCGGACACATTTACCCAGCAATTTCAATTGCAGATAATTTAAAACGGCAATATCACTCAGTTGATATTCTTTTTGTGGGTGCAATTGGGAGAATGGAAATGACAAAAGTACCTGAAAATGGATATAAGATAATTGGTCTATGGATCAGTGGAATAAAAAGAAAATTTGACCTAAGGAATCTTTTAGTTCCATTCAAAGTATTATACAGTCTAATAAAATCCTATTGTATTATCAAGCAGTTTAAACCAGATTTTGTTATTGGAACAGGTGGTTTTGCCAGTGGACCAGTTGTATATGTTGCTTCTCTATTGAAAATACCAACCCTAATCCAGGAACAAAACTCTTTTCCAGGGTTAACCAACAGGATTCTTTCTAAAAAGGTGAATTTAATTTCGGTAGCTTACAAAAATATGGATAAATTTTTTCCAAAAAGTAAAATATTATTCACGGGTAATCCTGTGAGGTTAAAAATCCAAAATAGTTCGGACAATTCAAATAATAATAAAAAAGAATTGAAAAAAAAATTAACAATTTTAATAATTGGAGGGAGTTTAGGATCAAGAGTAATTAACGAATATATTTCAAAAAATATTCAATATTTCAAAAAAATAAATGTTTCACTAATATGGCAATGTGGTAATTACTATTATGAAGATTATAAAAATTTTAATTCTAAAAATGTTAAGGTTGTTTCATTCATAAATAATATAATCGAGGCTTATGATTCTGCAGACATCATTGTTACAAGAGCAGGTGCTAGTGTAATTTCAGAGCTATGTATTATAGGAAAACCTGTCATATTTATTCCTTCACCAAATTTGACTGAGGATCATCAAACAAAAAATGCAGATTCTATGGTTAGAGCCGGTGCTGCATTGATGGTGAAAGAAATAAATTTGGAAAAACAATTTAAAAAAGCGTTGACATTGATATTAAAAGACGATGTTTTATCCAAAAAAATGTCAGATAAAATTAAATCTTTAGCAAAACCTGATGCAAGTTTGAACATTATAAAAAATATAAATATGATTTTAAATGGAGATTAAAAATTTTCAAAAAATATATCTGTTGGGGATTGGTGGAATAGGTATGTCATCAATTGCTCAGTTCTTTTTACAAAATGGTAAGAATGTTGCTGGATATGATAGAGAAAAAACAGAATTAACAAAAAATCTTGAGCATCTGGGTGCAAAAATTCATTATAAATCAAATGTATCCAAAATACCTGTGAGTTTTAAGTACTCAGAAAAAACACTGGTGATTTACACACCAGCAATCAATTTTGACAATGAAGAGTTTAATTATTTTAAGCAAAATAAATTTTTGGTTCTAAAAAGATCGGATGTTTTGTCACATATCTCCAATAACAAATTCTGTATTGCAGTTGCAGGTACTCACGGAAAAACTACAACTTCATCAATTTTGACTCATATTTTATTTGAAAATAATTTTAGTTTTTCATCTTTTGTCGGAGGAATTTCTGAAAATTATAATAGTAATTATATTAATAATGGAAAAGAAATGATTTTGGTCGAAGCTGATGAGTTTGATAGATCATTTTTAAAACTCAGTCCAGACATAGCATGTGTCACATCAATTGATTTCGATCATTCTGATATTTACAAAAACCGAACTGAACTTTTGAACTCATTTAAAAAATTTTCTAATCAGTTAAAAAAAAATGGAATAATTATTAAAAAGTATGGTTTGCAAATTAATGGAGAAACATACGGATTTAACCCATCATCGGATTATTTTATATCAAATTTTAAAAATCACAAAAACTTCTCAACCTTTGATATAAATCATAAAACTGGATGTTGTAAAAAAATTCGTTTTCAAATGCTTGGTAAACATAATGCTGAAAATGTTTTGGCTGCATTTGTTATATGTAAAAAATTAGATATGAGTGATAGTAACATTAAAACTTCAATCCAATCTTTCAAAGGAGTCAAAAGAAGATTCACTTATGTATTGAGAACCCCAAAGGTTTTAATTGATGATTATGCACATCACCCAGTTGAAATTAATGAAGTAAAGAAAACAATTCTTAATTTATATAAAGACAAAAAAGTTACTGTAATTTTTCAGCCTCATTTGTTTTCAAGGACAAGAGATTTGATGGACGAATTTGCCGATGTTTTGTCAGACTTTTATGAGGTAATTCTATTAGATATATATCCTGCTAGAGAAAAACCAATACGTGGTATTAGCTCTTCAATTATATTAGATAAAATTATTAATAAAAATAAAAAACTGTTGAGTGATGATGAACTTTATGAAAATGTCAAAAGATCCAAGTCAGATGTTTTCGTAATGTTGGGTGCGGGCGATATTGCTGAAAAAGTTATTACAATAAAAAAACTAATAAAAAAAAATGGACTATAGAATATTTAAATTTATTTTAATATTGCTTATCTCAATTTTTTTGACTGCGTTTTCTCACATAAGAAACAATAAAAGAAATGTAAATTTTGATGACATACAATTTTTTGAAAGTCCAATGAAATTTATTTCAATGGATTCGGTTAATAAATTGTTGAAACAAATTAAACAGAATACTTCAACTCACGTCAAAAGAGATTTAAATTTATATGAAACAATACTGAGTAATAATCAGATTATTGAAAAAGCAGATTTGTCTATTGACATAGAAAATAGAATGTTTGTAAATATAAAAGAAAGAAATCCAGTTTTAAGATTCATAAATCAAGATTCATATTTGGATGCTTCTGGCAAATTGATGCCATTATCAAAAAAATTTACTGAAAGAATTCCAATTATAATTGGAACAATTAATGAGCAGCATTTTAAAAAACTAGGATTTATTGGAAATTTTATCAAAAATGATTCTTTTCTAAAAAATCACATTTCTGGATTAAAAATGGATGATAAGCTTTTGGTTTTTTATATAAACAACAAATCTTTTAAATTAAAAATGGATTTTTTTAATGATGTTAAAAAAAAGTTTTTCAATTATAAAGTGTTTTATAAATCTGTTAGCGATAGTGTTTTAAATACATATAGCATGATTAATTTAAATTTTAAGAATCAAATTATTGCAAAAAAATAATTAATCTGATGGAAGACAACACATATGTTGGATTAGATATTGGTACAACCAAAATTGTGGCAATGGTTGGAAGTTTAAATGAATATGATAAACTAAAAATTGTTGGAATTGGTAAATCAAAAAGTTTGGGTGTTCACAGAGGAGTTGTAAATAATATTACTCAAACTATTCAATCAATTCAATCGGCTGTGATAGATGCAGAAGCTGATTCATCAAGTAAGATTAAGAAAGTTGTTGTTGGTATCGCAGGACAACACATTAGAAGTTTACAACATAGTGATTATATAACCCGGTCAAACTCAGATCAAGTTATAGATGAAAATGACTTAGAAAAATTGGTTAATCAAGTATACAAATTAGTTATGTTACCAGGTGAAGAAATAATTCATGTTCTTCCTCAAGAGTACAAGGTTGATGGACAGTCAGAAATTAAAGAGCCTATTGGAATGTTTGGTGCAAGACTTGAAGCTAATTTCCATGTTGTCGTTGGACAAGTATCATCTATTAAAAATATTGCAAGATGTATAAAAAGTGCTGGAATTGATTTTGAAGGTATCACACTTGAGCCTATAGCGTCTTCGGATGCAGTATTAAGTTTAGAGGAAAAAGAGGCTGGTGTAGCATTAATTGATATTGGGGGAGGAACAACAGATCTCGCAATTTTCAAGGACGGAATTATTAGACATACATCAGTCATTCCTTTTGGTGGAAATGTAATAACTGAGGACATAAAAGAAGGATGCTCAATAATTGAAAAGCAAGCTGAGCTTTTGAAAATAAAGTTTGGTTCAGCATGGCCAGGTGAAAATAAAGATAATGAAATAGTATCAATTCCAGGCTTGAGAGGAAGAGACCCCAAAGAGATTTCATTGAAAAAACTATCTAAGATAATTCATTCAAGGGTAGTTGATATCATAGAGCAGGTTTTTGTTGAGATAAAAAATTACGGACATGAAGATCAGAAAAAAAAATTAATCGGAGGTATTGTTTTAACTGGTGGAGGAAGTCAACTTAAACATTTAAAACAGTTGGTTGAGTACATAACAGGAATGGACACCCGACTTGGTTATCCGAGCGAACATTTGGCTGGAAACAACTCAATTGAAATCTCAAGTCCAATGTTTGCAACAGCCGTTGGACTAGTGATGAATTCTACTAAATCGAAAAGCAATAATAATCAAAAAAATGATTTAGATGATAAAATTGATATCGATAATGCTAACGATAATAAAAAATCAGAAAAAGTAGGAAGTGTAACAATCTTTGAAAGATTTACCCAATCACTAAAAACTTTTTTAGATAACGCTGAATAAATTATAAATATGCAAATAAACAAGGAACTTAATAATTTACCATTCGATTTACCAAAAAATAAAAGTAATGTTATTAAAGTAATTGGAATTGGTGGTGGGGGTAGCAACGCTATTAATTATATGTATTTAAAAGGAATTAAAGGTGTTGATTTTGTTGTTTGTAATACAGATGCACAAGCTTTGGAGAATAGTCCAGTTGAAAATAAAATTCAACTTGGAATTGACCTTACAGAAGGTTTAGGTGCGGGTGCAAATCCAGAAATTGGTGAGAAAGCTGCAAATGAAAGTTTTGATGACATAAAAAAAATGTTAGAAACCAATACAAAAATGGTTTTTATAACTGCTGGTATGGGTGGTGGTACAGGTACAGGTGCAGCTCCTGTTATTTCTAAATTTGCTAAAGAAATGGGTATTTTAACTGTGGGAATTGTTACTATTCCATTTCATTTTGAAGGTAAAATAAGAACAGATCAGGCAAATGAAGGAATCGAAAAACTAAGAAAGCAAGTTGATGCATTAATTGTTATTAATAATAACAAATTGAGAGATATTTATGGAAACTTAGGTTTTAAAGAAGGATTTGCAAAAGCTGATGAAGTTTTAGCTACCGCGTCCAAGGGCATAGCTGAAGTAATTACTCATCATTACACACAAAATATAGATCTGAAAGATGCCAAAACAGTTCTCCATAATAGTGGTAATGCAATCATAGGCTCTGCTAGATCATTTGGATCAAAAAGAGCCGTTGAAGCTATTTCAGCTGCTCTAGATTCACCCCTTTTAAATGACAACAGTATCAGCGGGGCCAAAAATGTTTTATTATTGATCGTCTCAGGAACTGAAGAAATAACAATTGATGAGATCGGCTTAATTAACGAACACATTCAAGATAGAGCTGGAAATAATGCAAATATTATTATGGGTATTGGAGATGACCAATCATTGGATAGCTCTATTTCGGTAACAGTTATCGCTACAGGTTTTGATGCAAATACACAAGAAGAAATTATTCATTCAAATTCCAAAAAAATTGTTCATAATCTGGATACTGAAAATGAAATAGTTCAGTCTTTTATTGATAAAAAAACATCTCTTGAATTTGATTTTTCAACAACCGAAATGGATTCAAAAGAACTTAAAGACTCAAAAAAATCGGATAAAAAAATTATTGATATCGATGTTTTAGACCCTGAGTTTGTAAAAGTTGAGGATCAAGTTTCAATTAATTTTGAAAACCCTCTTCCAAATAAAACCTTAAATCAAGACAAAATAATTTACGAACTCACCGAAGATGTAAATGATATAATTGTTAAAGATCCAATTGAAATAATCCCAGTAAGTGAGGTTGATGGTATTGATGTTAAAAAATCTGGTTTTGATAGTTTTGATGAAAAAAATAAAGAAACAGATAATCTCGGTGATAAAAAAAATAGGGAATCAAATCACTATAATAATGCAATTGAGAGGGAGCTGTCTAGCAGAATAGAAATTAGAAAAACTAAATTAAAAGAATTCAATTACAACTTTTCGAAAACAACAAAGTTTAGTAATATTGAAAAAGAAATTTCATTAAAAAGTTCTAATATTCAAAAAGATAATGTAGATTTTGATGATAAGTTGCGTAACGAAACAGCAATATAAAAAAAAATAAAATTGACTTGTATCCTAATAATCCAATTCATTAAGAAAATTCAGATTAATAATAGAACTTTGTATAATGTCACTAATAGATAAAATATCAGAATCAATTAAGATAGCCATGAGGGAGAAAGATTCAATTAAACTCGAATCTTTAAGAGCTATAAAATCTTCCCTTTTGTTAAGTCAGACAGAAAAAGGTAAAAAGGGTGAAATAAGTGAATCCGAAGAAATTAAAATTCTTCAAAAGCTCGTTAAACAGAGAAAGGATAGTGCACAAATATACAAGTCTCAAAACCGAAATGAACTAGCTGAATTGGAAATAAGTCAGTCAAAGTATATTGAAGAATTTTTACCTGACCAAATTTCTGAGGATGAGTTAATAAAAATCATTCAATCGATAATTAACAAAAGTGGGGCATCCGGAATGAAGGATATGGGAAAGGTCATGGGAATTGCTTCCAAAGAGTTGTTAGGGAAAGCAGATGGCAAGACCATTTCTTCCTTGGTTAGGACTTTGCTAAATTAATGTTTGGGCCCAGTAGTTCAACTGGATAGAATATCAGATTTCGGCTCTGAGGGTTGGGGGTTCGAATCCTCCCTGGGTCACAATAAATTTAATTGTCAACACCAAATTTATAAATACAAATCGAATAGTATTTTTCGTTTGGCTCTAAGATTGTGTTGGGAAAGTTCCTTTGGTTTGGGCTATTAGGAAAATGCTGGGTTTCTAGGCAAAGTGCAGACCTTTTCTTATAATAAACTCTTTTTTTCCCCATAGTTTTTTCATTTAAAAAGTTTCCACTGTAGAATTGAAGTCCTGGTTCATTTGTAAAAACTTCTATGAATCTTCCAGAAACTGGATCCACTAATTTTGCAGAAAGTTCATCTACTGATTTTGAATTTAAAATAAAATTATGATCATATCCATTACCAAACTTTAATTGTTCATTATCAGTGTCAATTCTTTCACCAATTTTGGTTGGTTTTCGAAAGTCAAATGGAGATCCTTTAACCTCTTCTATAGCTCCATTAGGTATCATGTCGGCTCTAACTGGTGTATAATTGTCTGAATTAATATAAAGCAAGTGATTGTTAATAGAATTATTATTAGAAACGCCCTGGAGATTAAAAAAAGAATGATGAGTTAAATTAATATGGGTTTTCATATCAGTTTCGGCAAAATATTCAATTTTCAACTCATTATTTTCACTTAAGAAATAATTTACTTTTACATTCATATTTCCTGGAAAACCTTCTTCAAGGTGTTTAGAAAAATATTTAAATTCTATTTTGTTACTATTAATTTGCTTGGTATCCCAAACTACATCATTAAATCCAGTTTTTCCACCATGTAAATTGTTGTCTCCATTATTTTTGTGTAAGTTATATTCAATTCCATCGATGTTGAATACCGCATTTTCTATTCTGTTTCCATATCTACCAATTGTCGCACCAAAATATCTTTCTTTGATTTCAATATATTCATCAATTGAGCTACATCCTAGTACAATATCATCAAAGTTTCCTTTTTTATCTGTTGTCCAAATGGATACAACCCTAGCACCATAATTGGTTAGTTCAATTGTTGTTCCAACATTATTAACTAATCTGAAAAGGTCAGTTTCTTTTCCATCAATAACTTTTCTAAAGTTTGATCTTTTTTGAAGTTCAACTTCATTATTCATATTACATGAAAAAAAAAATATTAGAATAATTTTTAAAATGAAAAAGAATTTTTTTGGTATCATTTATAATTGTAAAGTCTTGGAAATTGCTAAAAACTTCTTTGGAGCGATTATAATATTTTGAATTTCAAAATCCATACTTATTTCGTCTAAGATTTCAAGTGTTTTTATCGTGACATCCAAATGATCTTTTGGTGGAATTTCAAAAACTGGTCCTCTATGGTGAAATGTATAATTTCCTTGATACTTCAATTTAAATGGAACAACACTATTATTTATTAATCTGAGTGTTAGGATTTTTTTGTAATAACCCATGCTCTTAATTTGAAAGTTTTCCTGAATTATAGGTTCTATATTTTCTTCTTTTCCAACAAGCATATCTCTGTGCCAAACAAAAGTTTTTCTATCAAACAAAGCATCTCTAATTGACTTTTTAGTCCTGTTTTTTGAAATAATGAATGTAATTGGCCTGTGCATGTTATTTTCTTTTGGATAATCCCAATCTATCAAACCGTGAACATCACTTGTACCCATTATGGTTAAGTTATTTGAAATAGCAATTTCTAATGCCTCTTCAGAGTAAGTTTGTTCGTTAACTACCTCTATTCCATGTAATAAGTTTTCGTCCAACAATACATTATGAATCGAATCTAATCTTGCTATACCATCATCTCTGTTTTCAATCCAATTAGGGTGATTCCAAAAAACAAAAGCTCCTTGATTATTTGCTTCCTTTACAGCCTTATAACCATCTTCAATATTTAATTTGTTGTAAAGATTAAGTTTATTTGCATCCTTTATAAAAACAGCATTAATGTGACCAGGGGGCATCGGTTTTGTAATTTCAGATCCGTTGATAACCATCAAAGTTTCATTGTCTTGAATCATTCCAGATGCGATTTGAAAAGCTCTGTTTCTATCATCATAATTTAAATCTCCTCTGTAGCTTAAATACTCAATGTGCTCAGTTAAGGAAATTAAGTCTAGACTATCCCTTCTTGCTTCCTCAACCCTTATACTGGGCCAGACTCGACCATCAGAAAAAACAGAGTGAATGTGTAAATCTGATGCAATTAAAAACAAACCAGTTGGACTCTTAAAAAATTCTTTTCTGTTTTGAGAATAATTTAATGAAATTGAGAGAAGAAAAACTAAAAGTAAAATTTTTTTCATTCTTTTTTTTTATTCAATTTATGAAAATTTAATTATTTTAACACAAACATAATCCTATGATTAAACAACGAAATGTTCTTTTAGTTTTTATTTCTTTAAGCACTCTTGCTTTTATTGAAATTAATAATGAACAAATACAAACAACACCAAGTTATGAAGTTGAAAGAGTTCAAAAAAGAAACCAGCTTGATTCTTTGAGTAATGTTTATAAAAGTATATTTAATAATAAAGATTTGAGTGGATGGATAGTTTATGGAACCGAGAAATGGTATGTGGAGAACGGATTATTAGTATGTGAAAGCGGTCCAGAAAAAAAGTATGGTTATCTAGGTACCGAAAATTTTTACAAAGATTTTGTGCTTAGTTTAGATTTTAAACAAGAAGCAAATGGTAATAGTGGTGTTTTTTTTAGATCTACTGTTGTTGGAACTAAAGTAAGTGGATGGCAAGTCGAAGTTGCTCCACCTGGGTTACATACGGGAGGTATATACGAATCCTATGGAAGAGGCTGGCTTATACAACCGGATGAAGGAAAAGATTCTTCACTCAAAATGGGTAATTGGAATAATCTTAAAGTTAAAGTTTATCAAGATACAGTTACAACTTGGCTGAATGGAAAAATGATGATCAGTCTGAGTGATCAAAAGATTGGTAAGGCTAATGGTAGAATAGCCTTACAAATTCATGACGGTGGAGGAATAAAAGTGAAATGGAAAAACATAAAAATTCAAGAATTGTAATCGAAGATTTTTCCGGATGAGTGATTTTTTTTAGCTCCTGTTACACTCTTTAAACAATTAATTTGATTATTAATACGTAATACTCCGAGGTAAGCGAATACAAGGGCCTCTTTAAAATTAATTATTTCCTTTTTAGGAATTATAACCTCGTGTTTTGTTTTAGATTTAATTGTTTCAACTAAGTTTTTATTGAAAGCCCCACCACCTGTTACCAAAATTTTATTTTGTTGATATTTTTTAATTGATTCATTAATTTGAAATGATACATGATCAACAAATGTCATTAAAATATCATTCGGTTGTAAGTCTTTTTTCTCAATTAATGGAAGAATAAATTCATTAACAAATTCAATACCTAAAGATTTGGGACCATATTTTTGATAATAATTAAGATTATTGAGTTCTTCTAATAATATTTTATCTGTTTGACCACTTTTAGATAAGAATCCATTTCTATCATACTCATGATCCATTTTTTTTGAGTAGTGGTTCAAAACTGTATTTACAGGACATATGTCGAAAGCATGTATGTCCTCTTTTGTTTTTATTGATACGTTTGCAAAACCACCTAGATTCAAGCAAAATTTGTAGTCCATAAATAAGTTTAAATCACCTATAGGTACAAGTGGAGCCCCTTGTCCACCTAAATTGACATCTTGACTTCGAAAGTCACATACTACCTTAGTACTTGTTTTTTGACTAATTATTTTTCCATCTCCTATTTGTAGTGTTAGACCCTTTTCAGGTTCATGAAAAATTGTATGGCCATGACAGGAAATTAATTCGATTTTTGGCGTTGAAAAATCAATTGTAAACTGATTAACGTATTTAGAAATGAGTGAAGAAAATTCAATATTTAATTTTTCTATTTCCTCAGTATTTAACTTTACAGCATTTCTAAGATAATTTTTCCAAGTTTCATCATATTGATACGTGTGTGTCTTTAAAATTTTAAAATTAGAAATGTTTTTTAAATCAAATGAAACTAAGCAAAAATCCAATCCGTCAAGTGAGGTTCCGCTCATAACCCCCAAAACGTTAATGTTTTTTTTTGGCATTTCTTGATTTTTTTTTGGTTAACAAAAAAACTACTTATCAGTTAACTATTGTTGAAAGGGTATCAATCGTGTTTGATGGATTTTTTGATTTAAAAATATAACTTCCAGCTACCAAAATATCTGCACCTAGTTTCGTTAATTTCTTAGCATTTTTTGAAGTTACTCCTCCATCGATTTCTATGAGAGCATTTGATTTGGTTTGTTTAATTAAATCCTTAAGTCTACTTAATTTACTGAAGGTGTTTTCGATAAAACTTTGCCCACCAAATCCAGGATTAACACTCATTAAACACACCAAATCAACTTCACTTATGATGGATGTTAATGCAGAGACAGGTGTGTGAGGGTTAATTGCAACGCCAGCTTTCATACCAAGACTTTTAATTTCTTGAATAGTCCTGTGCAAATGTTTACATACTTCAATATGAACAGTCAAAGTATCTGCGCCCATGTCAAAAAACTTTTTGGTATATTTCTCTGGTTCAACAATCATTAAGTGGACATCCAAAGGCTTTTTTGCATTATTTTGCAAAACTTTCATTATTGGAGATCCAAAAGAGATATTAGGAACAAAAACTCCATCCATTACATCAATGTGAAACCAATCAGCTTTACTTTTATTCACTAAATCAATTTCGCTTACTAATTTACCAAAGTCACAAGCAAGCATTGATGGAGCGATTAAATTCATTATTATCCCAAATAAGTTTTAAGAATTTTACTTCTAGAAGTATGTTTGAGTCTTCTGATGGCTTTTTCTTTAATCTGGCGTACTCTTTCTCTAGTCAGATCGAATGTTTCACCAATTTCTTCCAAAGTCATAGCATGCTTTTCACCTAATCCAAAATAAAGTCTAACTACATCTGCTTCTCTGGGAGTTAGAGTTTCTAATGCTCTTTCAATTTCGGTTCTCAAAGATTCGTGAAGTAAGTTTTTATCAGGATTAGGTGATTCACCACTTCTCAAAACATCATACAAGTTAGAATCTTCTCCCTCGACAAGAGGAGCATCCATTGATACATGTCTTCCTGAATTTTTCATAGATTCTTTTACGTCAGAAATTGTCATGTCTAACTCCTTAGCAATTTCCTCAGCAGAAGGAACTCTTTCGTTTGCTTGTTCCAAAAAGGCATACATTTTATTTATTTTATTTATTGATCCAATTTTGTTCAAGGGGAGTCTAACAATCCTTGACTGCTCTGCAAGTGCTTGAAGAATGGATTGACGAATCCACCAAACAGCATATGAAATGAATTTAAATCCTCTTGTTTCATCAAACCTTCTGGCAGCTTTTATTAGGCCAAGATTTCCTTCGTTTATTAGATCAGGGAGAGTAAGTCCTTGATTTTGATACTGTTTAGCAACCGATACAACAAACCTTAAATTAGCTTTTGTGAGTTTGTCGAGAGCATATTCATCGCCAGCTCTAATTTTTTGGGCTAATTCTACCTCTTCTTCAGCTGTAATTAAATCAACTTTTCCAATCTCTTGAAGGTATTTATCAAGTGATGCAGTCTCTCTGTTGGTAACTTGCTTTGTTATTTTTAACTGTCTCATTTGGCTTACTTAAAATTATTATACGTATTTCAGATCAAAAAGGTTACAATTTATTTTATTTTTTCGTTTGATTTTCAAAGGGTTTTTTGCGAGGTTTGGTTTCAAAACCTTCCGGTTTTGGAAGTAATGCTTTCCTTGAAACTTTTTCTTTTCTAGTTCTTGGGTCAATACCAAAATATTTAACTCTTAATTCATCTCCAATTTTAAGTACATCACTGACGTTATTTGTTCTTTCCCATGCAATTTCACTGACGTGTAATAATACTTCATTTCCTGGAGCTTCAGAATACTCAACTACCGCACCAAAATCCAATATTTTTATTACTTTAACATCATAAGAATTACCTTTTTCAGGTTTAAAAAGTAGAGATTCTATTTTGGAAACTACAGTTTCAATACCATTTTGATCAGTACCTAAAATTTCAACAATTCCTTCTTCAGTTTCAGCATCTTCATTGATAACAATAGTGCATCCCGTAATTTTTTGAAGTTCTTGAATGACCTTACCTCCAGGTCCTATAAATGGTCCTATGAACTCATTAGGAATTCTTCTCGTAACCATTTTGGGTGAGTGAGATTTAACGCTATCATTAGGTTTGGAAATTGTCTCAGACATCTTACTTAGGATGTGTAAACGACCATCCTTTGCTTGTTTTAGAGCCTTAACTAAAATTTCATAGGAAAGACCTTTTATTTTGATATCCATCTGACAAGCTGTAATACCTTCAGATGTTCCTGTAACCTTAAAATCCATATCACCTAAATGATCTTCATCGCCAAGAATATCACTTAAAACAGCATGTCTTTCACCATCAGAAATTAGCCCCATTGCAATTCCAGAGACGGGTCTTTTGATTTGAACACCAGCATCCATTAAAGCTAAAGTCCCTGAGCAGACAGATGCCATTGATGATGACCCGTTTGATTCTAAAATTTCACTTACGACTCGGATAGTGTATGGGCAATCATTAGGAATCATCCCTTTCAGCCCCCTTTGTGCTAAATTACCGTGTCCAACTTCTCTTCTAGACGTTCCTCTTAAAGGTCTAGCTTCTCCGGTGCAGAAAGGAGGGAAGTTGTAGTGTAAGTAAAATGATTCTTCACCTTCATGTGAAGGCATATCAATTTTGTTAGCTTCCCTGGATGTTCCGAGTGTGACAGTTGCTAATGACTGTGTTTCTCCTCTTGAAAAAATTGATGAGCCATGTGTTGATGGTAAATAATCAACTTCGCACCAAATCGGTCTTATGTCAGTTGTTTTTCTTCCGTCTAACCTTTTTCCTTCAGAAAGTGTAAGTTCACGTATAGCTTCTTTTTGAGATTTACTGAAGTATTTATTAATTAGATTCCCATATTCTTCAATTTCATCTTCTGTGAATAGTGATTTAACCTCTTCCTTTAAGTTAAAGAAAGCTTGTCCCCTTTCCAACTTTGAGGTACCTTTTTTTGCAATCTCATAAGATTTATCATAGGTAGCATTGTGAATCTTTTTTGCAAGTTCTTCATTTTCGATGCTTTTTTCGTAAGCTCTAATTTCTTTTCTTCCAACCGAATTAGCCAACTTAATTTGAGCCTCAATTTGTATTTTTATTGATTCGTGAGCAAACTTGATTGCATCAGCCATTTCTTCTTCACTGCACTCATCCATTTCACCTTCAACCATCATGACAGAGTCAATAGAAGCCCCCACCATTATATCCATGTCTGAATCTGAAAGTTGTTTTCTACTTGGGTTTATTATGAATTCTCCATTAACTCTACCAACTCTTGCTTCAGAAATTGGATATTCAAATGGAAAATCACTCAATTGTATCGCGGCAGATGCGGCCAGTCCAGCTAAAGCGTCAGGCATAACATCTTCATCATGTGACATCAATTGGATCATTACTTGAACTTCAGAGTGGTAATCTTTTGGAAATAGAGGTCTAAGTACTCTGTCGACTAGGCGCATAGTTAAAATTTCACCATCACTTGGCCTTGCTTCTCTTTTAAAAAAACCTCCTGGGTACCTACCGGCAGCAGCAAACTTTTCTCGGTAGTCAACTGTTAGCGGAAGAAAATCAACATCTCCAGCTTCATAATTAGAAACCACGGTACACAGAAGCATTGTTTTACCCATTGTAACAACAACAGATCCATGAGCTTGTTTTGCTAATTTTCCGGTTTCTAATGTAATTTTCCTACCATCATTTAGTATAATGGTTTCTTTGTATGTTTTTAATTCCATAATTTTCATCAATTTAATTTAAGTTTTGTTGTGTCTTAAAAGTAGATTACCAATGAAAAACTTGGATAAGGTTTGTTATTTTCTGAGTTTTAATTTTTTTACTATTTCTCTGTATCTATTGATATCAATATCTTTCAAATAGGATAAAAGACTCTTTCTTTTACCAACCATCATGACTAGAGATCTTTCGGTGTTGAAATCCTTTCTGTTTTTTTTTAAATGTTCAGTTAGATGATTAATTCTTTCAGTGAAAAGAGCTATTTGACCTTCAGTAGATCCAGTGTTTTTTTCAGTGCCACCGAATTTTTTAAAAATTTTCTCTTTTTTTTCTTTAGATAAGTACATACAAGTATTTATAGTTTTATAAAGATTCAAATAAATAGAGCGGCAAATATACTATTAAATTTTGTATTTGGTTAAGTGTTATCTATTTTACGTATTGGTTTATTCAGTATAAGATCTAAATAGAGGTTTATTTTCTCTTTTAGTTTAGTTCTGTGTGTAATAAAATCTAAAAAACCATGTTCCAAAAGAAATTCTGATGTTTGAAATCCTTTGGGTAAATCCTGACCAGTTGTGTCTTTAACGACCCTAGGACCCGCAAATCCAATCAAAGCACCTGGTTCAGAGATGTTTATATCACCCAGCATTGCGAAGGAAGCTGTTGTTCCACCTGTTGTTGGATCTGTACAAAGTGATATGTAAGGAATTTTAAACTTGGAAAGTTGGGCTAACTTTGCCGATGTTTTAGCCATTTGCATCAGTGAAATTGCCCCTTCCATCATTCTTGCACCACCAGATTTTGAAATGATTAGAAGTGGTATTTTTTTCTCAATGGATTTATCAATTGCTCTAGATATTTTTTCACCTACAACAGAACCCATTGATCCTCCTATAAAGTTAAAGTCCATGCACGCGATGACAATTTCTCTTCCAATTGATTTACCAATTGCTGTTCTCACAGAATCTTTTAGACCAGTTTTTTTTTGTGCATCTTTATTCCTTTGCTTGTAGGATTTATTGTCAAAAAAATTAAGTGGATCTTTGGAACTCACTTTTTTATCTAGTTCAACGTAATCGTCATCATCAAAAATTATTTTAAAATATTCCTCACTTCCAATTCTCAAGTGAAAATCATCCTCAGGTGAAACATAAAAATTCTTTTCTAATTCCTCTTTATCAATAATTTTACCAGTTGGAGTTTTATGCCATAATCCCTCAGGTGTATCCTTTTTGTCCTCGGTATTTGTACGAATTCCTTTTGCTGTTCTTTTGAACCATGCCATATCAAGAAAGTTTTTTCAAATATAGTAAAGTAAGTTATTGTAGTGTGTTTACGTTATTTAAATCGAAAAATGCTTGAGTTAATCTTTTCTTAAAGTTTTCCTCTGCTTTTCTAAGCCATACCCTTGGATCATAAAATTTCTTGTTAGGAACATCTTGACCTAAAGGATTTCCAATTTGTGATTTTAAAAAATCTTGATTTTTATTAAAATAATCTCTAACTCCACACATAAACGCATATTGCATATCAGTATCGATGTTCATTTTTATGGCTCCATAGCTAATGGCTTCGCTAATTTCATCTTTAGAAGACCCTGAACCTCCATGAAAAACAAAATCGATCGGATTTGATTCAAGACCATATTTTTTTGAAACGAATTCCTGAGAATTTTTTAAAATTTTTGGAGTTAGTTTAACATTACCAGGCTTGTATACGCCATGAACGTTTCCAAATGCTGCAGCAATTGTAAAACGTTTACTTATTTTTGATAGTTCCTCAAAAGCATAGCCTACCTCTTCAGGTTGAGTGTAAAGTTTTGAGTGATCGATTTCAGTATTGTCAACTCCATCTTCCTCACCTCCTGTTATTCCAAGTTCAATCTCTAAAGTCATACCAATTTTATCCATTCTTTTTAAATAATCTTTGCAAGTAGAAATATTGTCTTCCAAACTTTCATCAGAAAGATCTATCATGTGAGAACTGAAAAGTGGTTTCCCATTTTTTTTAAATTCGATTTCATTTTCCAACATTAAACCATCAATCCATGGTAATAATTTTCTTGCAGCATGATCTGTATGTAAAATAACCGGTATTTTATATTCTTTAGAAAGCTCATGGACATGTCTAGCCCCGGCAACGGCACCTTTAATAGCAGCTTTTTGATTTTCATTAGAAAGTCCTTTACCTGCATTAAAAATTGCTCCTCCATTGGAAAACTGTATAATAACGGGAGAATTAATTGCAGAAGCAGTTTCTAACACACTGTTTATTGAATTTGATCCTATTACGTTAACTGCGGGCAGGGCAAACTTTTTTAATTTAGCTAACTCGAAGATTTTTTGAACCTCATCTCCATGTGCTACTCCATTTCTAATATTGGCCATATTTGATAATTTGCCTTTAAAATTAAAAAGAAATAATGATTAAAACGGGTAATTAAGCCCTATATTAAAAACAGCTTTTTTGAAATTAAAGTCAGTCAACCATCTTTTACTCTTTTCTAGTGCAGGATTATAAGTTTTTAATCCCATGTCTAATCTGATTACAAAATAGCCTAAGTTGTAACGAAGACCGAAACCTGACCCAATTGCAATTTCATTCAAATCTTTAATACCGTTAAAATTTCTTTTTGAATCATTTGTATCATCAAATACATTCCAAATATTTCCAATGTCAGTAAAAACAGCAGAATCTAATTTTCCTATTAGATTGAATCTATACTCAATATTCAACGCGATCTTCATATTAGCTTCATTGAACTCATTTGATGCCCCGCTACTTCCAGGGCCAAGCTTGTATACTTCCCAGGCTCTATTATCATTAGATCCACCCGCAAAAAAGGACTTCAAAAAAGGAATATTTTTTGAATTACCAAGAGGAATAGCAATACCATAAAAACTTCTAAAAGCCAGTGTGGATGATGGTGACAAAGACCAGTATTTTATGTAACTAAACTCAGATTTAATAAACTGTGAGTAAGCTAAGCCTAGAATTTTCTTATTTCCAAATTCATTTTCTCTAAATGTAAGGGTGTTTGATAATAAATCAAGAATATTTCCAGCTAGTTCAAGCTTAAATTTGTATTGTGAAAAGTTTTGATCATAAATGTTATATCTATTGTTTTTCGTTATGGAATAACTTGAACCGATAATTAAATTATTAGATACTAATCGATTTCGCCTGCCATTAATATAGCTAATTCTTTCAAAATCATTTTCTGATACTTGAACGGTTTTGGTTACAACATCATTAATAAAAGAATTGATTCCAATGGGAATTATAAGGTCATTACTGGTGTCTAAATATGAGGAATTTATATTATATTTTTTGGAAATTAGATTAATAGCATCGTATGAGTTTGAATATATATTGAAATAATTTACACTGTTTTTGTTGTTAACAAGTTCTATATTAATTAGACCTAATTTATTTTGATTTTTTTTAGATATCCAATCATAATCAAAATTTAATTTAAAACTTTGTCGATCAAGACCAATATTTGTTTGTTTTGATGTTCCAAGACTTAAATAAGTTACGGGCTCATTTTCAATAGGTATTATTTTTTTGTTGAAAAATGGAAGATAAAACCTAGGAAATCTTAAATTTAAATCAACTCCAAACTCAGAAATCGTGGTGCTACCTGATTTTCCTATTGTCCCCCTTGTGTTCAATTGTAATCTCTCCGCTCCCTTGAAAACATTTCTGCTATTGAATGAGTTTTCAAAAGCAATACCAATATCTTCAATATTGGATTGCTTTAAATCAAATCCAAAACCTAATGAAAACCTTTTTTTTGCACTAAGAAGTATGTTGGATTCAAGCAAGTTATCAGTGTCATCTACATAATTATAGCTTATTGAGGGGTACTTAAAATCATCCAGATTATTAAACCTTTTTATTGTTTTAGATCTTTCTAAATCACTGTACACATCATCAACATTAAATGATATTAGTTCTGTCAAAAATTCTGGCTTATACTTCAATTCTCCAGATGAATAGATTTTTATATTTTCAAATTCAGTCATCTTTTTATTTGTTACAATAGATTCTGGATCATCAGTGTACAAATTCACCCTACCAATTTTATGAATTTTATATTTATTTTGATTGGTAGAATTTTTATCATCGATATTTATTAGAACAGGTAATCTTAAATCTAAGCCTGTGGTGTCTCTGGACACCTCAAATGAAATGGAGTTAATTTGAAAATTAAAAAATCCAGAATTTTTAAAAAGTTCATAAAGCCTGTTTCTCTCTCTTTCAAAATTTAAGGTATTAAAGGGATCATTTATTTTTAAGAAGGTTTTTGGTTTATTTAGCTCATATATTGAATCTAATTCCTTTGATTTAATGTCAGTTTTTATTGAATCCAAATAGTATTGGTTTCCTTTTTTAATATTATAAACAACCTTGCCAAAATTTTTGTTCTTTGGATCTAATTCAATTTTGGAATTTATTTTAGAATCAAAATAACCATTATTGTCGAAATAGGATTTTAAGTTCTCTGATGAAACATTATTTTTGGTTGTATCGATAATTTCAATTCTTTCACTATTTCTTTTTTTCCAATTATTAAAATCTTTGATGTATTTTCTGATTTGTGAAACTTGTTTTTCAGAAAAAATTTTACTTAATCTTTTTGATCTTTTTGGGTATTTATATAACCAATTATTAAAGACCGAGTCCGGATTTTTTTTTGTGCTTTCGTATATTAATGCTGAAATTGGAATGCCAAAAAGGTAATTGTTTTTTTTTTGGACTATCAAGGGAGTCAGAGAATCTTTTTTTAAAAGCTGACCATCGATAAAAATCTTGTTTTCTTTTAATATAATATCATCTCTTCCAATTTTTTGTGTGATTACGCACGATTTTGAAAAAATTACTATAATTACAAATAATAATATTTTTGAAATGTTATATTTCACATTTGTCAATATAACTCAAAAATACATCTTATTAATATGGTTGGCAAAAAGGACATAAAATTCATTAAAAGTCTAAATATTAAAAAAAACAGGTTAATTAAAAATTGTTTTGTGGTCGAGGGGAAAAAATCAGTCCTTGAATTTTTACGTTCAGATTATAGATTACTAAAATTATACACTGTTGATAAAGTTTTAATTAACTCTGAAAAACAAATTTTTATTGATAAAAACACACTAAAAAAAATTAGTTTCCTTAAGAACCCTGAGGATTACATAGCACTATTTGAATTAAAAAAACCAAAACAAATAAATGAAAAAAAATTGATTGTAGCATTGGATTCAGTCGGAGATCCTGGTAATTTAGGCACAATAATTAGGACATGTGAATGGTTTGGTATAAACGATATAATTTGCTCATTGGACTCTGTTGATTGCTATAGCCCCAAAGTTGTTCAATCTTCAATGGGTTCAATTTCTCGAGTGAACATTTCCTATCTTGATT
>CABZAE010000011.1 GCA_902523635.1 uncultured Bacteroidota bacterium
CACCGTTGTTCTGACAAACGGAACTTTTCTAAACGGCGTAATACATATAGGAGAGAAGCAGTTTGGTGGTGGCCGTGCTGGCGAAAAAGCATCAACGGGAATCACCGAAACCCTATTGAGTTATGGCTTTCAATCCGGAAGAATGAAAACAGGAACACCCCCAAGGGTTGATGGTAGGTCGTTAGATTACACCAAAATGATTGTTCAGCCAGGTGACGAAAAACCATCTAAATTTTCCTTTTCTAAAAAAACCAATCCACTTAAACAACAGTTAGACTGTCATATGACCTATACAAGCCAGTTGGTGCACGATTTGTTAAAAGAGGGGTTTAGCCGATCACCAATGTTTAATGGCTCCATAAAAAGTGTAGGACCTCGATATTGCCCCTCAATTGAAGACAAAATAAACCGTTTTGCGGAAAAAGATCGTCATCAAATTTTTGTTGAACCGGAGGGCTGGAACACTGTTGAAGTTTATGTCAATGGTTTTTCAACATCACTGCCTGAAGACATTCAGTTTAAGGCTCTACAAAACGTAAGGGGTTTTGAGAATGTCAAGTTTTTTCGACCTGGCTACGCAATTGAATATGATTATTTCCCACCAACACAGCTAAAACATTCCTTAGAAACAAAACCTATCTCTGGTCTTTTTTTTGCTGGACAAATTAATGGCACTACCGGTTATGAAGAGGCAGCTGCACAAGGCCTCATGGCGGGTATAAATGCTCATCTGTGTGTAAGTCACAAAGAACCGTTTTTATTGAAAAGAAATGAAGCTTACATAGGGGTCTTAATCGATGATCTGATAACCAAAGGAACGGAAGAGCCCTATAGAATGTTTACTTCAAGAGCAGAATTTAGAACACTATTAAGACAAGATAATGCGGACTTAAGATTAACCGAAGTCTCTAACAAAATAGGCCTTGCTACATTAGAAAGCCTATTAAATGTTGAAAAGAAGCGTAAAGAAACAGAAAAGTTTGTTAGTTTTTTAAAAAAAACAAGTGTATCCCCAGACGAAGTAAATCCAATTTTAGTCTCAAAAGATTCGTCAGAGATAAAGCAATCGGTCAAGATGCACAAGGTTTTTTCAAGACCCAAAATTGGTTTTAAAGAAATGGCGAAATTAAAAAAGGTTAAAAAATACATCAAAGAAAACCAGGTTGCAGAAAATGTTATTGAACAAACGGAAGTGCAGGTAAAGTACTCAGGCTATATCGACAAAGAAAAACTGAATGCAGAAAAATTAAATAACCTTGAAAAAATTTCTATACCATCCTCTTTTGACTATTTAAAGGTTAAGTCTTTGTCAACAGAAGCAATACAAAAATTAATGGAAATAAAACCCACTACACTTTCACAGGCCTCAAGAGTTAGCGGTGTCTCGCCAAGCGACATAAGCGTCTTGCTGGTTTACATGGGGCGATAGTTCCACGTGGAACAAATTGATATGGCTGCTAAAGTATACATAAAAGTAAAAGACCGATTGACCTCTGACAAGACTTTTAGTGTTGTCAAAGATTCAAGCAAGACGTATTTGTTGACAAGACCAAAGCCTACAGCAAAAGAAATGCAGGAATACTATAGTTCAAAAAATTATGATTCGCATAAAACGAAAGCCAGAACTTTTTTTGACTGGGTATATGTTCTCTCAAGGAAAATAATGCTTAAGTCAAAAGGAAGGTTGATAAAAAAACTTTTCACAAAACCTGGCAGGGTTTTAGACATTGGGTCCGGCACAGGTGAGTTTTTGTTTTATATGCAGAAACTAGGCTGGCACGCATCAGGCTATGAGGTTTCAAAGATAGCAAAAGAATTGACTGTAAATGCAGGAAGCTATTTCGATATTGATAGCTCGGGAGATCGTTGTCAATTTGACTTAATTACTTTTTGGCACTCTTTAGAGCACGTTTATGATTTTAAAAAAAGTGTGTCAAAAATCAGCCCACCTTTAATCAAGGGAGGCTATGTTATAATCGCTTGCCCTAATTATAATTCATGGGATGCTTTATACTATAAGGAAAATTGGGCGGCTTGGGATGTTCCAAGGCACCTGCGCCATTTCTCTAAAAAATCATTAAACCATGAGCTAGCTCGTTTTGGTTTTGTTGAGGTTTTTCAAAAACCATTGTTTTTGGATTCGATTTATGTCTCAATACTTTCTGAAAAAATCTTAAATAGTAAAATGCCTTTTTTAAAAGGGCTGTTGTTTGGCTTAATTTCTAATGCTATGGGAATGGTGACAAAAAACTTTTCTTCGCATATTTACGTTTTTAAAAAGCTCTAACGCTGCTTTTTCTCGATTGCCAGCATGTAACCCTAAAATTCACATTAAAGGTCACTCAATTAGCGAAAAAAGCCTTTTAGAATAAGACAAAACTATGCATTTTTTAAAAACTATAGCCTACGCCAATAGTAGGCCGGTAATCGAAACAATAAAGTAAATGGCAATTGTTCGTGCACCATCATAATCTTTTGCAACTCTTTGTCCAAGCAATAAAATCAATAATGTAAATGAGCCCACTATAAGGCCAATTTCGCCAAGAAGCTTGTTCTTAGCAATGAGAACTTGAAAAGTTCCAATTGCAAAAAATAAACCACTGATTAGTTCTAAAACCGTTACGGAGTAAAATGCAAGAAGAATTAATTCACGTGAAAAAGCCTTACCTAAGTGAGAAAGTAAAAAAGACAGATTTCCTTTTTTATCAAGAACTTTATCAATACCGCTTTGAATAAAAACGATAGCAAAAAATGCTAAAATAAATGTGTACGCGATTGTTTTGGGGTCCATTGTTTTATGATTTGTGTAGAAGTTTAGTGAGTTTGATTGACAGGTCTGAAAAAATAATACTTGGGTTTCCGTTTGATTCTATGTGAGAATATGCAGTTTCAAGTTCGCTGTGTATTTCCTCGATATTATTGCAAGTAATGTATCGTGAAAATCTTGAAAAATTGAAGCTTGAGTTTTTTTCAAAGGTAGTAAGGTGATCTAAATTATTATTAGTCAAAAAAGCTTGTCTAAAGTATTCAGTACAGAAAACAAGAAAGGATTTTTGATTTTCTCTCCCCTGTTTTGAAATTTTGTTAGACCACTCTATCAGTCCTAAAAGTGATTCCAAATTGCTTTTCACCATAAAGGCCAAACGAACCCATTTTTGAAAGCTTTCCTCAAAATCTTTGTGGGCGTGATCTCCCTTTGCAAGAGACAATGCTATTGAGTAGTTTCCGCCTGATAAAGATGTGGCTCTTTTTGAATCGAACGCAGAATACCCTTTTTTCAATAATGACTTTTCGATATCCTTAGGCTTAGGACAAAATAATTGGGTAATTTGACACCTAGAAATAATAGTGTCTAGTAAATTGTCAGTTGTTTCACAAACAAACAAAAAAAGTGTTTGTTCAGGGGGTTCTTCAACTATTTTCAATAGCTTATTTGTAGCATAGGAGTTCATTTTTTCAGCCATCCAGATAATGAAACACTTCCAACCCCCTTCATAAGGCTTGAGACTAGCCTTTTTTATTATTTCATTAGCTTCATCTTTTCCAATTTTAGCCTGCTTGTTTTCAATACCAATTTTTTTGTACCATTGAGTTAGGTCACCATATGGGTTCAATGTCATAAACTCTCTCCAATCATTAATAAAGTTTTCAGAAACTGCTTTGGATTTAACAGCGGAGGTTTGACTAACAGGATAAACAAAATGAAGATCAGGGTGTTGATATTTACTAATTTTGATATGACAATTATCAATATTTTTTTCGTTTTGACAAATCAATAGACGCGCAAATGCTATTGCCAAAGGAAGAGCCCCTGAGCCTTTGGGTCCCAAAAAAAGTTGACTGTGAGACACTCTTTTTTGGGCCAAAGAATTCTCTAAAGATTTTTTAGCTAACGCATTTCCGATAACATCAGAGAACAACACAAGTCAAAGATAATTTAAATAAACTCTACTGACGATACAAAATCATATATTTGAATATCAAATTTTATGAAATCAATAGAACAAAAAAATTTCAAAAACAAGAAAGTAATTGTTAGGGTGGATTTTAACGTTCCCCTTGATGACAATAATAACGTTACTGACAGCTCAAGAATCAAAGCCTCCTTACCCACTGTAAACAAGCTGGTTTCTGATGGCGCATCAATAATTCTAATGTCTCACCTTGGAAGACCAAAAGGAATTACGGGGAAACTTTCATTAAAAAATATTCTGGGCGATGTCGAGACAGTGTTTAAACAAAAAATTCAATTCGCAGAAGATATTTTAGACCCGATGACTGAAGTTAAAATTAAAAATCTTAAGCCTAAAGAAATTATACTTCTTGAAAATCTTAGGTTTTATAAAGGTGAGGAAAACGGTGATTATGATTTTGCCAAAAAATTATCCTCATTTGCTGAATTTTACGTTAACGATGCTTTCGGCACATCACACAGGGCCCATGCATCAACGACTATAATTGCTCAATTTTTTAATAACAAAAAGTTTTCGGGAATTTTGTTAAACAAAGAAGTAGAGTCTATAAAAAAAATTTTAAAAAACGGAAAAAAACCAGTTTTAGCCATACTTGGTGGAGCAAAAGTTTCTTCAAAAATCTCGGTTATAAAGAGTTTGATTCAATTTGCCGATGACATTATTATTGGTGGTGGAATGGCATTCACATTTGTTAAATCAATGGGAGGTTTAATTGGTAAGTCAATTTTCGAGGAAGATAAAATTGAAGAAGCAACTAAAATAGTAGAGCTTGCAAAACAAAAAAATGTTAACCTGTATTTCCCCTCGGATGTCATATGTTCAAAATCCCTCTCAAACGATAAACTCAGGACATGTGATATAGCCAAAATCCCAAATAATTTGGAAGGTTTTGATGCTGGTCCTGAGTCACTAAAGCAATTCCATAACATAATAATGAATGCTAAAACAATTCTTTGGAATGGTCCAGTTGGTGTTTTTGAGGAGGATAAATTTTCTAAAGGGACGATTATGGTTGGCAACTCTGTTTCTGAAAGTACAAAAAAAGGAGCATTTTCACTAGTTGGCGGAGGCGATTCCGTAGCGGCAGTGAAAAAATTTAACTTTCAAAATAAAGTAAGTTATATTTCAACAGGTGGAGGAGCAATGCTTGAAAGCATTGAGGGTAAAGAGCTCCCAGGCATAAAGGCACTTTCAGAAAAAATTGTTTAAAAATGAGAATAGTAATTCTAATGAGTGTGATTTTGGTTTTTTCCTGCAACAACGGGACCAAAGTTAAATACATTCCAAATTCAAATGGTAATATAAATACAGTCTCCGTTGTCATGCCCACTAAATATTGGAAAAATGATTTAGGAAAAATTGTAAAAAAAGTTTTTTCACAGGAGTTCAAAGGGCTTCCACAGCAGGAACCAATATTTAATATAAACTTTATTCCCCTTGGTGCCTTTTCTGGTTTTGCTCGGGAAAGCCGAAATGTCGTTTTAATGCAAGTCGACTCAATTAAAAGCTATTATTTAGAAAAAAATAGATACGCCTCACCACAATTGGTATTTAACATTAAAGCCCCCAATGAATTAGAAATCTTAAAAGAGTTCAATAATAAAAAAGATAAAATAATTGGCTTAATAAAAAATAACGAGTTAATTGAAAAGAGAAAAAGGATGGGCCTATCTCGAATGAATACATCTGAACTAAAATCAAGCTTGGCTATTGATTTGTTGATACCATCGGTTTACAAGGTGTTTTCTAATAATAAAAAACAAAATAACATTTGGATACAAAAAGAAACGAAGAAAGGAAGTATAAACATAGTTGTACAAGACCTAATGGTCTATGATGAAATTTCTAACTATGACGATTTAAACAAGGTTATAGGGCTCAGAGACTCAATAGGCAAAAAGTTTATTCCTGGAAGAAACCCTGATTCTTATATGATTACCGAAAAAGCATACGAGCCATATATTAGACGAACGAAAGTAAAAGGTTTTGAGGCAATAGAAACGAGAGGGACATGGGAGTTGACAAATGATTTTATGGCTGGCCCGTTTGTAAACTATATAATTAGAGACACAATAAATGGACGAAACCTTTTATTGGAGGGTTTTGTTTTTTCACCATCCTCTTTGAAAAGAGACATGATCTTTGAGCTTGAAAGTATTTTCAAGTCAATCAGGGTTATTAATAATAAGAAATAAAAAACTAGTTCAAGTATTATCGGAATCTGAGGATGGATCATTTTTTTTAGAATCGTCATCCTTGACACCTTTTTTAAATTCTTTGATACCGCTGCCTAGACCCTTCATGAGTTCAGGAATTTTCTTGCCTCCAAACAACAATAGTATAACAACAGCAACTAAAACAACCTGCCAAGGACCGATTGCCAATAAATAATTAAAAAATGACATATTATTTTTTTACAAAAGTAATAAGAAAAAAAACAACTCATGCTTTTATTTAAAAATAAGAGCCTGCAAAAAACCTAAATACACCTATATTTGTTTGCAATGAAAGATAAAAAACAGAGTTTACTAAGACAAAGGTTTTTAAATAAGTACAGATTAGTTATCCTAAAGGAAGATTCTTATGAGGAAAAATTTTCATATCGCCTCAGCGGATTGAATATTTTTTTACTATCATCTTTATTAGCTGGAGTAATCATTTCTTTAACAACTTCTCTAATTGCCTTTACTCCATTAAAAGAATATATTCCAGGTTACGATTCCACATTACTCAGGGCAAATGCAGTTAAAAATATTGAAATCGTAGATTCGTTAACTAGAGTAGTTTATAATAATCAAAAGTTTATTAATTCAGTTGGAGCAGTTATCTCTGGAGATATTCAAAAAAACGATATTGAAACAAATCTTAGTTCCACAATTAATCCATCAACAAAGGCCAATATAAAAATAACTTTAGAGGATTCTGTTTTAAGAAAAATTGTTGAAAAAGAGGACAGGTTCAATGCACTAGAACCGGCAAATAAAAAGGTTGATTTTGTTTTGTTCTCCCCTGTTGTTGGGAAAATTAGTTCAAATTTTGATCCAAGCTTAAGGCACTATGGCATTGACATCGCTTTGCCACTCAAAACCCCAGTTAAATCAATTGCAGCAGGAAGTGTTGTCTTTTCGGAGCTGACAGTACAGACAGGCCATGTAATCATTATAAAACATTTATTCGGACTGGTTAGTGTTTACAAGCACAATGATTCAGGACTGATAAGACAAGGAGACTTAATTGAGTCTGGACAAGTAATTGCCTTCTCTGGAAATAGTGGCGAAATTACAACAGGGCCACACCTGCATTTTGAACTATGGAGAGAGGGTAGCCCTGTTGACCCTACTGAGTACATAAATTTTGAATAATTTCTATGTTCTTAAAAGAAAAATTAGCTAAAATGCTTGCTTTTTTTGTTTACATTAAAACTAAGAATTGGTCAAAAAAACCAACTTTCACACAAAAAAAGGTATTCAAATATTTAATTAAAAAGGCCGAAAAAACACAATTTGGTATTAATCATAATTTCAAAAACATTTCAACTCTAGAAAGTTTTGTCAAAAATGTTCCTATACGAACTTATGAGGAAATAAAACCATATATAGAAAGAATAAAAAATGGAGAAAAAAATATTTTGTGGCCAGGAAAGCCACTTTATTTTGCCAAGACCTCTGGAACAACATCGGGTGTTAAGTACATCCCTATAACAAGAGAATCAATGCCTTCACACGTCCAGTCTGCTCGAGATGCTACATTACATTATATCAATGAAACAGGAAAAACCAGTTTTTTGAATAAAAAAATCATCTTTTTACAAGGAAGCCCGGCACTAAAAGAAAAAAATGGAATTAAAATTGGTCGACTTTCTGGGATTGTAGCTCATTATACGCCAAAATATTTGAGGAAAAACGTATTGCCCAGCTGGGAAACCAATTGTATTGATGACTGGGAAAGGAAGGTAGAGAAAATCTCGGCTGAAACACTGAACTCAGACATGGGTGTGATTGGAGGAATTCCACCTTGGGTTCAAATGTATTTTGAAAAACTAAAAGACCATAGCTCAAAAGAATTGATTAAAGATATTTTTCCAAACTTTACTTTATTTGTCTATGGGGGGGTCAACTATGATCCGTATAAAAAGATTTTTCAAAAATTAATTGGAAGAAAAATTGATAGTATTGAATATTACCCAGCTTCCGAGGGTTTTTTTGCTTTTCAAGATAAACAAAAAGAAAAGGGAATGTTGTTGTTGCTAAACTCAGGAATTTATTATGAGTTTGTTGAACTTAACGATATGAAGCAAAAGAATCCAAAAAGATATAATGTTGGGAATGTTAAGGTCGGAATAAATTATGTCCTAATCGTTTCAACCTCAGCAGGGCTATGGGGATACAACACTGGAGACACTGTAGAGTTTGTGAGCCTTTCGCCACATAAAATCTTAGTTACCGGTAGATATGAGCATTTTATTTCCGCATTTGGGGAGCATGTTATAAGCTCTGAAGTTGAGAATGCAATGACGGAAGCATTGAAGTCATTAAACTGTGTGGTTATTGATTTTACTGTTGCGCCTAAAATAGAGATTAAAAATGAGGCTTCGTGTCATGAGTGGTGGGTAGAGTTTGAATCTCGAGTTGCTAGACATGATTTGAAAACAATTGAAAAAAGAATTGAAAACACTTTAATGAGTCAAAACGTTTATTACAAAGAACTGATCGATGGAAAAGTTTTAAGTTCGCTTAAAGTGGTCCCATTAAAAAAGGGAGCCTTTCAAAGATACATGAAAAAGCGAGGAAAGTTAGGGGGGCAAAATAAGCTGCCTAGACTGTCAAATGGCAGACAAATTGTAGATGAATTATTTAATGAGGTTGTTAAAGTTTAGGCTAAGGCATCTCCTCATACAATAGTTTAGTTCTGTTTTCAATGGAATAAACTACTTGCCGAGAATCACGTTTGCTTACCTTTTTTAAAATCAACTCTTTTCCAAAAAAACTGAAAAATTTGAAATTAAAATCTTTAATTATTTTATTTTTTCTTTTTATTATTGAGTCTGCAGACTTAGTCTTATCATCGAATAAATTAAGCAAAACACTGTTTTCAGTCTCTTTTTTATTGATCAAAATATTTAAAACTGATATTTCGTCTTTTGTTAATAGCAAGGTCCCTTTTTCATTTCGAATCGCATTATTAGAAACATAAAATATAGTTACGTAGTTTTTAAAGTAAGTAAATAGGGACACGGTTAATAAAACAAGAAAAATAAAAACAAAAACTAAGTATCGTTTAAACATTTGATTTTGGTCCATCACCATTTGCTGTTTTTTATCCACGTTTAATTTGCCTAGATCAATTGTTACAATCTTTTTCGTCGTCTTGTCCGCGCTATTCGACCCGAACACAACAGTTGAGCCTATTGAGATTGCATTATTACCAAATTTGGGTATTTTATCTTCTAGCTTATAAGTCGAAACTAAATTGTTTTTTGGAGTAAACACTTTAAAAAAATCATCACTTTGGTATTTAACAATTAAACCATCCCCTTTGGGTATTTTTGCTGCCATAATTTTTTCTTCTATTCCCTTTTCAGAAAAATCAAGAAGCATTCCTTTTTTATTCCAATTCATTGTCGAAAGATTAAGCTCAAAAAGAGAACTATTCTTTTCATTAACCGCGCTGCCAGTTTTTTTTGAAAAAAAGTCAAAAGCAAATACTGAGTCTCCATCCTTAATAAAAGAACCTTGATTTATTCCATGTTTAGGAGGTGATCCATATGTTTCAATACGATCCCAGCTGCCAGACTGAAAATTGAATTTTGTAAGATAGCTCTTTGTGGCCCAGTACCCATAACCGCCAAGAAGGTATAATTCTTGGTTGTAAGAAAAGAAAAACCCGGAAAATTGATTTCTGTGCGCAAAGCTGTCGTCAATTCTTACTATTGAGCTATTAAGATACTTGTAGACAATGCCACCGCCCGGATATAAAAAATAAATGCCTTTGGAGGACCTAGTTGCCGAAAGACTATTCAAGCTAATTCTATCCAAAGATTTAGGTACCGGATTTTTATATGGCACGTAATCATAAATAATTCTTCCGGATCCATTTAGTTTTGAAAAATAAGCACCCTTTTTAGTAAAAGTATAGAAAGAAGTAGAGTCGTTTTGAACAATTAAGTATTCACCCTTGACGTCGTTTTGAGAATAGGAAAAAAAACTAAGGGTAAATAGTATTAATATTTTTTTTATCATTTAAAAAACAAATAATAATAGAGAACAAGCAAACCCATGGTTAAAACAACACAAAAAAAGAGTCCTATAAATTGGAAAGCAAAAAGGTTTGCAATTAAAATCAAAGTTGATAAAATAAAAATCATAAGTGAAGCTTCCCAGTGACGATATCCTTTGTCAACCAGTCTATGATGTAAATGAATTCTGTCTGCAACAAAAGGAGACTGTCGTTTAAACGATCTTAACAGAATTACCCTTAAAGTATCAGTCAACGGGTAGATCAATACAAGAATACAAAAAAGAGGTCTTGAGATAAATGAATCTATTACTAGATCATTTGAGCTGTCTAAGATGTAGAATGTAAAGAATGCCACAATTGAGCCCAAAAAAAGCGATCCTGTATCTCCTAAAAAAACCTTTTTTGATGAGTTGAAATTGTGCGCCATAAAACCCAAAACTGCTCCTACTGAAATTGGGAAAAACAGTCCCATTTCTTGAGAGTTTATTATAACAATACCCGCAACAAAAAGAAAAAATTTAATAAGAATAAGTGCCGCTAAACCATCAAGGCCATCAATTAAATTGAGCGCATTAACTATCACTAGAAACACGAAAAGAGTTATTGTTTTGGCTAGACCACTGGGAATTTCATAGATCCCAAAAATTCCATGGAAAGAATCAATTGTGTAGCCAGCTTGTAAAATAATTATACCTGCAAAAATTTGTAGAAAAAATTTTTCTCGATATCTAACATTAAAGAAGTCGTCTGCTATACCAGTAATAGCCATAAACATAACACCAAGAAAAGCATATGGGTCAACGACTAGGTTAGCTGTAGAATATGCAATAGCATAACAAATACAAATGCTCAAGAAAACTGAAAGTCCACCAGATCGTGTTGCCACGGACTTATGAGAAGACCTGCTGGTAATGGGATCCAATATCTTGTTGTTTGAAAAGACATTATAAATATACCTGTTCAGAAAAAATGAAGTGACGACCGACAATAACAGGAAAAGCGCTGTGTTAATAAAAGTAATTTCTACCAAAGTAATAAAGTTTAAATTATATTTATAAAAAAAATGTTGACGAAGTTTTTTAAGCTAATTTTTTTTTGCTTTATTATTCAAAGCTTAAGCTCGCAGGACATTTCGCTTCCTACTGAGGCTAAAAAGGGGTACATATATTTTAAAGATTCTCAAGGTCATCCTAGTTTATTAACATTAAGAGGTGTCTACCAATTTTCATCTAAATGGGAGTTTCGACAATTTGAAATCGATTCATTAGACAGATCCTTAAGCTACTTAAAAAAAATCAACAACTTAAACAATGAGACCTTTTCTCAAATAGCTATAACCAACAACACGCTGTTTGTTCTTAATGGAGGAGGATATGTTTTTAAGCTAAATGAAAATAAACTTTCCAGAGTTGATAATTCGGTAATACAAAAAAACCAACTTAATTCGTCTACTTTTTATTTTGATAATCAGGTCCATATGCATGGAGGTTATGGTTTTTGGTCTTTTAAAAATTACACAACCTTTTTAGACAATGATACTGGTCAATGGGAAATCATTTATCCAAAACAGAAATTCCTCCCTGTTGGAAGATGGAAAATGATTTCAGCCCTAGTAGAAGATAGACTCTATGTACTTGGAGGCAGAGGTAACTTTCCCGAAAAACAAACTAAGGATGTTGTATTGGATACATATTATTTTTTTGATCTTAAATCAAAAAGCTATGTTGATCTTGGAACATTTAACCAAGACTTACCATTCACAACGAATATCAAAAGTAATTTGACCATTCAAAATAAAAAATTATTTTTTGAGCCCGGAAGGACTGTTGTATATGATTTTAAAAACAACGCTGTAAATACTTATACAAACAAAAAACTTTTTTTAGGAATAGATGTGAAAAGACCTGTATTTGAAATTAATGACACGTTATTTTATATAAAAAAAATAAAAGACAGAGAGTTTCTTGCTAAAACCTCACTTAAAAGTATTTATGAAAGCGAACCCCAAGTGTTACCAATTTCTAGCCCCAAAAAGTTTATTGGACTAAACCTTATTGGATTTCTTGTCATATTAATTTTTTGCTGGGTTGCTTACAAGCTTTTTGTTTTTAAGGATTTTTTAAAAGGCCTTGTTCTTTATGATGAAACAAAAATTTACTATGAGGACAAGTCATCGTTAATGAACCCTAAACAAATCCTGGTAATCAAGGCTCTTGAAAGTGAAGGTCAGCTATCTTCAAAATCTTTAAATGAAATTATTTCCGACAAAAAATTTGTAAAATCTCATTTTACAGCACTTAGAAACGAGTTTATTTCTGAAATAAACATGTTATATAAAAATGTTACTTCAACACAGTCTGATCTAATTGAAGAAGCTCCTGATCCTAACGATAAAAGGTATAAAATTTATAAAATAACCCAACAGGTAACCGAAAAAGAATCTTTTTTTAGCTTTCTTTTCAGGCTGTAATTTCTCTGTATAATGATAAAATTGGGCTTTTTAACAACACCATTAAAGACCCCACAGTCAATCCAATAAGCGCAAAAATAACAACCATTTGAGTTCTCTTGGGCGAGGTTCTTTTATTTGGAACGGTAGCAGGCTTAATGACAGAAAAAATGGGAGTGTCTTTGCTCACTTGGAGTTTTGACTGTTCGACCTGTTTTGAAAGCTCTTGATAAACTGAGCTAACAATATTAAACTCAGACTCAAGCTTTTGGAGGGAGTTTTGAAATCGCGAGTCAATTATATTCAAGTTGGAGTCCTTAAATAATGCCAACTTGTTTTGTATGCTATCAAACTCAACTTTTTTCAAACTAAGCTGCTCTAAATTAAAATCTAAAACTTCTTTTGCGCTTTTAATTTTGTATTCTACAATTCGTCTTTGTAATATTTGTTCTGCAGCCTTTGCAACTAATGCTGTAGCATATGGATCATTCATTTTAGTTTTAAGATTGACAAACCCTTCTTTAGCGTTTACAGATATTTCAAGAAGACCGTCTAGAGTTTTAAAAAGTTTTTCTTCATCTGTGCTCACTATAATATTTGGGCTTAACTTAAGACTGTTTGTTTTGTTGTTATGACCTCTAATTAGCTCAATCAAAGTAAACGGAAGCATTAAGGTGTATTTTTTCAAAATAGACAAAAAATCTTTTTTAGAATCATTAGTCAATAAATAATCCTTTAAAGATATACTGGATTTTGTCTCAGGAAAAACAATAGGTGTTTTTAAAAGCTCTCTTTTATATGGGACACTTTCAATTATTTGGGGGTAAATTGATGGTGGTATCTCAGTTCTTGAGGTTGATAACCCTAAATCAATTCCAACAAGGCTCGCGACGCCACCCAAGTTAGATGAACTAGACACTTTACTTGTTTGCGGTATAAATGTTGTAGAGGCGGTATACATAATAGGAGATGTTAAAGAAATAAATATACCGAAGAGAATAAATATAAGAGAAGTCTTAATAATAAAAAATCTTGAGATCCAGAGAACTTTTGCGATTTGAATAAGATCGATTTCATCGTCTTGTTTATTCATAATTAATGTTTTATAGAGACTGAATTAAAACTGCTAAAGTTGCTAGCGTTGATGTTAGCCCGATTATCTCGGCTAAACTAGTTTTGTTTTGATTTGGAAGCTTTTTTGGAACAACTACTTTTGCCCCCGGACTAAGTTTTGGCATTGTGTTTAAAAGAAAAAACTTTTTGTTTGATAAGATGGTTCCATTTTGATAAACAACAAAAACTCCTCTTTTCTTGGCTAGCTCTGTAAACCCCCCAGCTTGGTTAATCGCTTGAAGTGTTGTTAAACCTTTTTTATAGTTTACAACCGTTGGTTGCTCAACTTCACCTATAATCTCAATGGTGTTATCAGTTTTGGGTACAATAATTATATCACCATTTTTTAATATCACATTAAACCTATTGTCCTCACCTTTCGTAGCAAGCAGCTTTTCAACATCGATTCCAAATTCAATATAATCTTTAGGTTGTTCGAGATCAATACCAATAGAGTCTGTAGCAATGTTTTCTAAAGCCTCTGAAATTACTTTTTTGGAAGCGTTGAGCCTTTTGATTTTCAAACCACTTTTAGATCCATCCGGCAAAATTCCACCTGAGTCATTAAGTAAATCATAAAGAGAGTATTTGCTGTTGAGAATAGAGTAGAGCCCCGGAGATTTTACTAGACCTTGGATTTCAGCAAATTCTGGTTCAGCATACCCCTCTTTGATCCTAACAATCACTAGGTCGTTTTCATTTAAAATGGGATTGTCTTCATCACGGTATGTTGAGTATTCAGATTGTAAATCAACGTTTATTGATTTATATGGCGCCCCATTGCTTATTAAAGTTTGTCGATATAAATCTACAGCGATAAAACTACCTGTTTTTTTCAAACCATCGGCCATTAAAATTAAATCTAATACAGTCATTTTACTGTAATAATCATAAATACCTGGAGAATTAATTTCTCCTTTAATTTCAACTGTTTTTTGATCGCTCAAAAGATTTTTTGAAAAAACTTTTAATCGGTCGTTAGGTTGTAGTGAAAAAACGGATTGATCATTCAATTCATCTTCAAGGCTTACAGGAACAGCCTGATCTTCTTTACCATTTTTTGTTCTGAAAACTACCGCCCTTTGTCTTAAAGCATCATCTTTTAATCCTTTGGCATTCAATATTAGCTGTTTAATATTAGGGTTGTCAGTTAGAGAATAGTTTCCAGGTAAGTTTACCGCTCCTTCAATCTTGATTTTATTTGTAAAATTATCCGAAACGGGATTTGCACTTACAATATCACCGTCCTTTACCAAGGTAGACCCATACCCCGCCCTGTCAACTGTTTTTACTACTTTATTTATTCCATCAACAGACTCAATAAAAACTTTATCTTTGAAACCAAAAGGATTAAAACCGCCTGTATATAAAATTAAGTCTTGAATGGTTTCTTTTTCTTTGAGCTCAAAGATTCCAGTCTCTTTAAATTCACCATTAATAAAAACTCGATTCCCATACCTTGGTATAGTAATCACATCTTGATCCATCAGGCTAATATTTTTCGAAGCTCCCTTGACAAAATAATCATAGAGGTCTATTGATTTATAATGTTTGTTATTTCTATAGATTTTGATATTTCTAAAACTACCATTTTCTGTAGGCCCCCCAGCAGCAAATATTGCATTTAGAGGTGATATTACACTTGGCAAAGTGTATGATCCTGGATTTTTTATTGCACCTACTAAATTTATAATTATTGACCTGGATTTTGAAAGGTTTAAATCAAAATATACTTTTTTATAGGAATCATTTTGCTCATTAATGCCTGAGTAAATTTTTGACAAACCTTTTTTCACTTTGTATTTTGCCTGGGAAACTGTCAGCCCGCTTAAATAAATTGGAGAAATGCGGTTAATTTTTATAAATCCTCCAGTATTGATTGTCTCTTGATATGTGTTTTCAGAGGCCCCCCAGACAGATATTTCAATTTGATCGCCAGGGCCCAGCTGATATGAGTCGGGGGTTGCAATGTTAAGTTGAGGGCTGTTTGATAGGTCTGAAACACCTGGTTGAGACTCAAAAAAAGACATTCCAAAAATTGGCAATTTTGCTTTCTCAATATTTGTGGTTTCGGTATCTTTTTGAATTCCAGGAACGATTCCAAATATAGATCTAATAGTATTATCAATTTTGGTAGTATCGCTATCTTGAATTTGGCTGTTCTCAATATCCTGAACTCTTTTTTCAAAAATAAGGATTTCGGATTCACTAACCCCTTGAACTCTAGCAAGTGTTTTCAGTTGATCCAGTGAGTAACCCTCTCCTTTTGCCCGTTCCCAATATTCTTTTAATTCGGAATCACTAATTGTGTTGATGTCATTTAAACTAGGAATGTTTTGAGCAGTAGTGTTAATAACAAACAAACCAAATAAAAAAAGAAAAATTTTTTTCATAGTTAATTTTTTTCAAAGCTTCGCCACTAAACCCACATGGATTTAAAAAATAACGAGTCTATTTTAATCAACTTGCAAGGCTAACGCTAGTCTGTTTTAATGACAGCTTAACCGTTAGCTTATTGATTAAAACCTCAATAATGTGTTTGTTTACAGATTTCACAATACCACGTCTGTATTTTAAGAGACCATTTTCAATTTGAACACAACTCCCTTTTTTGACCGTGTCAGAATTAGAATAGGAGCTTAAGGCACTTTTTAATTCTTCAATTTCTTTATCACCAATTTTTATAATAACACCATTGCTCCTGACAACACTTTTGACAAATGGGTTTAAGTTAACTGTATCGTAACATAATTTCGGCGTTTTAAAAAAAACATAGCCGCTTATCGCGGGCTTTTTTACTTTCTTGATTCTGTCCGACCACTGTCGTTTCACAATCAAGTATGGCACATAGGCTTCAAGCCCTGTTTTTTCAAAAAAATCTAAAGACTTAAATTCTGATCTAAACTTTGTGTAAGCTACAAACCAACTCATTATTAAATTTTGTCAAATATAGCAAAATTATTTATATAAATACTGATTGTTCATTTTTCACTATTATAATAGTAAAATACTGAAAACCAGTAGTTTAAATGTTCGTTTTTTGTTATCATAATTTTTAAACTTAATCGGCGCCACTTTGTTTAAAGTGATTTATTTTGGGCGGTAAAATAAAATTCGATCTAAAATATTTCTTAAATTTACTCAGTGAATATCATGGTTATTGGTTCCGGAGCAAGAGAGCATGCTATTGTTAATAGTTTGTATCAGTCAAAAACAGCAAGAAAAATATTTGTAGTTCCTGGTAACCCTGGAACTGAAGCTATTTCTCTAAACTTAAAAATCGATACTGACAATTTTAAAATATTAGCTGAAGCCATTAAAAGTCTCAAGGTTGATCTTTTGATTGTTGGTCCAGAAATACCTTTGGTTAATGGAATTTCTGATTTCCTTAGAAAAGACCCAGAACTAAGTAACCTTTTAATTGTTGGCCCATCCTCGCGTGGCGCCTTGCTCGAGGGTAGTAAAGATTTTTCAAAAAAGTTTATGCTCAAACACAACATACCTACCGCCCCTTACAAAACCTTCAATAGTAATAATCTTGATGAAGGAATTAATTATTTATCAACCATATCTCCCCCTTATGTCTTAAAAGCTGATGGCCCAGCTGCTGGTAAAGGAGTGTTAATTATAAATGATTTGATGGCTGCGCAAACAGAATTAAAAAATATGATCTTACATTCAAAGTTTGGTGATTCAGGTAGCAATGTTGTCATTGAAGGCTTCCTCGATGGGATCGAACTCTCTTGTTTTGTTTTAATTGACGGAATAGACTACTTGATTTTACCATATGCAAAAGATTACAAAAGAATTGGTGAAGGAAATACAGGCCTTAATACCGGAGGAATGGGCTCTATCTCACCTGTCCCATTTGCCGATTCTGTTTTTCAACAAAAAATAGAGGAGAAAGTAATAAAACCAACAGTAAAAGGAATAATCGAAGATAAACTAAACTACGTAGGTTTTCTCTTTATTGGATTAATAAAAGTTGGCGATGAACCATACGTTATTGAATATAATGTCAGGTTAGGAGATCCCGAAACACAAGTGGTTCTACCAAGAATCAAAAATGATTTTTTAGAGCTGATGGTCTCTACTGCTACTGGAAGCTTAAAGAACCATACTATTGAAATTGACGATCAGGCTTATGCAAATGTAGTATTGGCATCGGCCGGCTATCCTGGTTCATATGAAAAAGGAAAAGATATTAAAGGAATTAACGACGTGGTTGATTCAATAGTTTTTCATGCTGGCACCTCTGGAAACCATGATACTTTGCAAACCAGTGGAGGAAGGGTGCTTTCTATTGTTTCAATGGACAAAGATTTTAAAAGTGCTTTAAAAAAAACATATAAATCAATAGAAAAGATTCATTTTGAAGGAAAAACTTTCAGAAAAGATATTGGATTTGATTTATAAAAATGAGTGAGCCGATTGATCTGTATCTTCTTCACCTCTTCTCGAAAATCCAAGAAGCTGAATTGTCCAATACGTCAATGCGCTTGAAATTATAATTATAAAGAAAAAATTAACGGAGTTGGCTAATAGCCAATTTTTTAGTTCGAGAAACCTTAAAAAATCCAGCGGAATAAAAATGATTTCAACAAAAAGATATTCAATAAAGTAAAATAAATCAGTCACGTCATTATATCTTTTCCAAAATTAAGAAATCCCGTTATTAAATACAATTCCTCTAATTAAAAAATTCATTTGTGGTATATTATTATCTTTGAGATAATATTTATGGTTAGCAAAATCTGTTTACAAGTATTTGAAAAAAGTATTTTGGATTATCATGTCTTTGACGATATTTCCAAACAATCAAATAACCCCTACAACAAAAACCAGCTTGAATTTTTGCTTTACCAAAAAAACTGGATTGATACGGTTCAGTGGCATTTAGAAGATATTATTAGGGATCCCAAAATTGACCCTGTTGAAGCCCTAAAGATTAAACGTACTATAGACTTATCAAATCAAAAACGAACCGACCTTGTTGAATACATCGATAGTTATTTTTTGGAAAAAAATAAAAATGTAAAGATTCAAAATAACGCGTCTTTTAACTCTGAAAGCCCCGCTTGGGCTATTGACAGGTTGTCAATTCTAGCTCTCAAAATTTTTCACATGAAACAGGAAACTGAAAGGACCGATGTTGATCAAAGTCATATTTATAATTGTAAAAAAAAACTAGCAGTACTAAACGAACAAAACAAAGACCTGTGTACAGCAATTGATGAGCTTATGGATGATATTCAGAATGGTAAGAAGTATATGAAAACGTACAAGCAAATGAAGATGTATAATGATGAAGATTTGAACCCAGTTTTGTATAAAACTAAGAAATAGTATGCTCCATGTCTTAGTAATCCGATTTTCATCAATGGGAGATGTAGCTATGATGGTTCCAGTTTTAAGATGTCTTCAAAACTCATATCCAAATTGTAAAATAACCGTTATTTCAAAAAAATTTTACAAACCAATTTTTGAGGAATTTCAAAACTTAGCATTCTTTGAAGTTGATTTTAAAAAAGAATATGTCGGTTTTTCAGGGATATTAAAACTTTTTAAAGATTTAAAAAATTTAAAACCAACACACATTGCAGACTTACACTCAGTAATAAGAACACACTTATTACGCTTTCTTTTTAAGCTAAATTTTTATAAAATTAGGTCTTTAGACAAACAGAGAAGCGAAAGAAAAAAACTGTTTAGATCAAAAAATAAGATTTTTAAACCCTTGACTCCAAATCATTACAAGTACTGCGAAGTTCTTAACAGGCTGGGCTTTGATATTGACCTTTCAAAGCATCAGTTTGGAGGTTCATTAAGCATTGGCCATACAACAAAAACCAAACTTGGAGAATTCGATCAAAAATTAAAATGGGTTGGCATAGCGCCTTTTGCATCATTCCAGGGCAAGATATACCCGCTTGATTTAACACAAAAATTAATCGCATATTTACAGCAAGATCATAACGTTTTTCTTTTCGGCAATGGAGAATATGAAGAAAGTAAGCTTGAGGTTTGGACAAAATCTTATAAAAATGTTTTAGGTGCATATAAGTTGGGGTCTCTACGTGAAGAGCTTGAAATTATTTCCAATTTAGACCTCATGGTTTCTATGGATTCTGCTAATGGTCATCTTGCAGCAAACTATAATGTACCTGTTATATCTCTATGGGGTTTGACCCATCCATTTGGGGGATTCGCTCCTTTTTTGTCAGATCAAAAGAATATGTTTGTATCCGACAGAATAAAATTTCCAAAAATACCTACATCAGCTTATGGTAAAAAAATACCCAAGGGTTATCGAGATGTAATGAGAACAATTGATCTCAATGAGGTTATTGCTAGATGTTTAGAGATCTTGAAATAAATCAAACATCGTCAAAGTCGATAGAGATATTTTTTGATGTTGGGATTGCCTGGCAGGCGAGCGTGAGGCCATCAGAAATTTCATTATCTGACAACACATTATTTATGGACATTTTCGCAGATCCATTTGTAATCTTCCCAACGCATGACGAACACACACCGCCTTGACATGAGTAAGGGACATCAATATTATTGTCAAGGGCAGCGTCCAAAATTGTCATGTTTTTTGGGACAACAATTTCAAAATCTTCAAAATCACAAGTAATTCTAGCGGTAATTTCTTCCGTTTCAAGACCCTGCTCAATTTCCTGATTTAAAATTGAATAAAAGAGTTCGAATAAAATATTAGATTCATCGTGACCTAGAGATTTCAAAAATCCTGTCGACTCAGTGGTCATCTGTTCGGGACCACAAATAAGAAATTTATCAATTTTTATTTCTTGGTGTTTTTTAATACAATAATTAATAAACGATGAATCAATCCTTCCAAACTCACAGTCTGAGTTGTTTTCTTGACTAAAAATTTTATGACAAAAAAATCTGGTTGTATAGGACTGCTCTAATTGATTTATTTCATCCATAAACATTGTTTGGCTTTTGGATTTATTACCATACAATAAAATAAATTTACTACTTGGATTAGACTCAAGAGTATCATGAATAATAGAAAGAATTGGTGTTATTCCACTTCCTGCAGCAATACCAAATAAGGAATTTTTAGAACTGCTGTCATCAATGGTAAATCTACCTGTTGGTGAGGAAACTTCTAAAATGTCACCCACCTTTAAGTTCCTTATGGCATGGTTTGAAAAAACGCCATTTGGAATGGCTTTAATAGCAATTTTTAAATCTCCACTTTTTGGAGCGCTACAAATTGAATAGGACCGAACAATCTCTTGATGGTTAATTGTAGTTTTTAGAGTTAAGTATTGACCTGCCTTGAAGCTGTAAGTTGATTCAAGTTTTTTAGGCACATCAAAAACTATAGACACCGACTTTTCAGTCTCCCTATTAATCTTTTTTATATGCAATGAGTTAAATGACAAATAAATTAATTTAAAATGCAAAAATAAAAATACTTTTTGAACACATTACATACCGTAAAGAATGTATATTTGTTTTATGTTTTTAAAGTTCACATATCTTCAATGGAAATCTTTTTTTAGAGGAGAAGATATTGGGGTAAATGTCTTAACCAAAGTTTTTAAATGGTTTTGGATTATTTACTTTACAATCATGGCACCGATGTTAGGATTTCTGACGGTTATTGTTTTTAGAGAAGATGGGGAAGTAGATCCTTTTCCTTTATTAAACAAAAACCTAATTTATGTTTTGATTTATTTGGTTGTTATTCGCTACTTTATTCAAAAAGTTCCCGTAATATCAGTTCGCCCATTACTTTTGAGCCCAATTTCAAAATCCAAAATTGTAAGATACGCTCTTAACAAAACCATATTTTCTTTTTATAATGTGGTTGTAATTCTCTATTTAATATTTCTAAACATTGCTCTTATTTCAGATATTTTCGATGAATATGAATTACAGGTAGTTTCCACATCTTTTTATGACCTAATAGGCTGGAACTTGATGCTTATATCATTGATTTACATTACAAATTATTTGAACTTTTTGCTAGATAAAAAAGACAAATTAGTGTACATCATTGGAGCGATTTTGGCATCTGTTAAAGCATTAGAATATTATGAAATTGTTGACTTAACGGAATACACCCAGCCTTTATTTTATGCATTTTATACTTATCCTTTTTTATCTATAGCCCCTATTTGTTTACTAATCTATCTATATGTATATGTATTTAAATTTTTCAGAAAAGGACTCTATATAGATTCAAGTCTGAAGCCAAAAATAGAAACTTCGAATGTTGAAAATTTTGAGTGGGTAGATAGGTTTGGTGACATGGCTGTTTTTATAAAAAATGACATAAGGTTAATCAAAAGGTCTAAAAGAGCCAGAGGAACCGTGACGGGTGGAGCATTTGTTTTACTTTATGGATTTTTATTTTACTTAGTGCCTGACTGGTATGAATTTTTTCAGTTTTTTGGTTATATGTTTGTTTCTGGTGGTTTTTTATTTCTCTTTGGATCTTTTGTTCCAAGTTGGGACAGTCAATATTACAGTTTAATGATGTGTCAAAACATCCCCTATATCAACTACATTAAATCAAAATGGATGTTAGTTGTTATCGCGACTGCTCTCTCGACTCTTTTGGGATGTATTATATATTCATTTGTCGGGCTTAATGCAGTATGCGCTGTGCTAGCAGGAGGACTTTATAACATTGGGGCTAATGGATACCTTACGCTCTGGGCAGGTGCATATACCAAAACACCAATTGACCTAAATTCAGCACAAAATCCGTTTGGCGACACAAAAGCAATTAATGCAAAAACTCTACTTATAAGCATTCCCCAGATGATTCTACCAATTGCATTATTTGGAATTTGCAATAATTATTATGGATGGCTAACAGGTTGTGCAGCTGTAGCTTCTATTGGGATTTTAGGAATTCTTTTAAAAAATGTTGTATTTGAATTGATATTGAAAGCTTATAAATCGGAAAAATACTCAACTTTAAAAGCATACAGTAAAAACTAATTTTATGATTGAAATAAATAACATTACAAAAAAATATTCGAAAGACACAGTACTTGATGTTTTAAAACTTGACATACCTGATGGCCAAACTTTTGGACTGGTTGGAAATAATGGTGCTGGTAAAACAACCCTTTTTAGTTGCTTGTTGGACCTAGTCAAACCCACAACTGGTAAAATAACAAACAATGGTGTAGACGTTAAAGAAAGTGAAGAGTGGAAAAAGTTTACTACCGCGTTTTTAGACGAAAGCTTTCTGATCGGCTATTTACTCCCTGAGGAGTATTTTTATTTCATTGGAGAGCTAAGAGGGCTCAGAAAAAAACAAATCGATGATTTTCTATTAAAATTTGAGGAGTTTTTTAATGGGGAAATTATCGGTAAGAAAAAATATCTTCGAGATCTGTCAAAAGGAAATCAGAAAAAAGCCGGAATTGTGGCTGCTCTCATTGGTGATCCGAAGGTTGTTGTTTTGGATGAGCCTTTTGCAAATTTGGACCCCTCCACACAAATAAGATTAAAACAAATCATAAAGGAATTATCCTCAAGTGGAACTACAGTTCTTGTATCAAGTCACGATCTCCAGGATGTGACAGAGGTGTGCAAAAGAATAGTCTTACTTGAAAAAGGCAAAGTAATTAATGACATAAATACTTCTAACAAGACTTTGTCCGAACTCGAGTCATATTTTAAAAGTTAAACACCTTTAAACTTATTTTTATTTTTGTACAATAATTTGGTTAGTCTTGTGTTAAACTATTACCAGATTGCTTAAACCATTTGAAAAAACTCTATTACATATTGATATTTTTTTTTCTATTTAGTTGCGCCACAACTAAAAACCGTTCGATAAACAAAGCTTACCATTCATTGGTTTCAAGTTATAATGTTTTATTTAATGGTAATTCGTCTTTGAAAGAGGGATTGATCAAAGAAGAAGAAGCTTTTGAGGAAAATTTTTGGGAAATTCTTCCTGTTGAAAAAATAACGTTATCGCAAGATATAATTACAGTTGATGGAATTGAGAACGCCAATTTTTTAAAAGGTGAGTTGAAGGCAGCGAAAACTGTGCAAAAGCATTCAATGAATATAAATGGCGTTCAACGCAATCCGAAAATCTCAAGTGCATACATGCTTCTTGGTAAGGCAAGATACTTAGACCAAAGGTTTGTTCAAGCCTTAGATGCGTTCAATCAGGTAACAAAACAAAAATCGTCTAGTTCCGAAATTAATGAATCAAAGATTTGGATTGCAAAATGTAATGTAAGACTCGAACAAGAAGCTCTGGCTATAAATGGATTAAAAAAACTTATTAAAAATGATAATCTTTCGGCTTCCAATCAGGCTCATGCAAACGCTGTGTTGTCTCTCGCTTTTCTAGAAACAGGAGATAAAATGTCAGCCATGAAACCACTAAAAATAGCTGCCAATTTAGATTCTGGTAACAAAATGAAATCAAGGTATTTATATATTCTGGGTCAGCTTTATGAAGATAAAAGTCAGATTGATT
>CABZAE010000012.1 GCA_902523635.1 uncultured Bacteroidota bacterium
GACTTCTGACTCATCGGACTGACTTTTAATCGTTATCGTGTAGTCATAGGATGCATTTTGTATACTAAGTCCGAGGGCTCCATCTAATTTACCGATACAAGTGGCACTAGTAATCTCAACCTTGTTATTGTCAGAAGGTAATGTGAAAAATGGACAACCTGAAGCATCTACTACCGTATTGGCAGGTGTGTCAGGACACTTATCGTCAGCATCCAGAACACCATCACCATCATCATCGTCATCACATGCATCACCCTTTCCATCACCGTCAGTATCTTTTTGATCTGCATTTGAAACATCTGGACAATTATCCTTATCATTTTCAATCCCATCACCATCATTATCATTACTTGATGTTTTTACAGAAATTTTACCAGACGAATTTATTTGAACTTCATTTCCATCGAGAGTTATTAGCGAAAGCTGATCAGAAGTTAGACCATTTGAATCAGTACCGAAACCTATCACATTATCATCTACACCTGTTATAGTGAGGTTGCCTGTTCCCCAACTTGAAGATGAATTGTCAATAAATGATAGTGATGAAACATCTGATGAAGTCGTTAAATTGATAGTACCACTAACCATGGATATCAGACCAGCGGATGATTGATTTTTATTAAAAATTAATGAAACAGTCTTTGAATTTTCTAGATCAATGTTTCCTTTGTAGGTATCAGAACCATTGATTGAAAGTGACGCACCAGATTGAATCACATTTATTGATGATCCAGACTTTAAAAAAGTCCCATTATCAGCAACATAAGACACAATATTAACTCGATTATTGCCTGTTCCACCACCCACAATAATTTTTCCGTTATGTGAAGAACCATCATAATCTGTTCCAAAATTTACATTTGATTTAACACCAAATTTGATGTTACCGTCACCCAATAATTTTCCACCGAAATCGATTTTACTTGTAATGTTAACCGCAGTAAAATTAATTTCGTCATTAACAGTTAAACTGTGATTTTTACCAAAAATTATGGAACCGTTTCCACTATTAAATCTCCATGTTTCAGTTTGATTTTCGCTGGAATCAAAAATAACAGGAACATTAAAAATTAGAGTTTGATCTTTTTTGTTTAACTGAACTGGCTGTGTAACCCCTTTACCAGTTATAGTTAAAGTATTGGTTTGAGTGTTTGTTAAAGTAACTGTTTCAGGGCCTGTATTTGTAAGTTTTAATTGTGCAACAGTGAAATTACCATCAAGAATTACTGAGCCAGAGTTGATTGTAGCTTGAGATTCTACGTCATTAGGAATTCCATTTGTCCAGTTAGCTGAGTTTGACCACAGATTGTCGCCTCCTGCATTGTTAAATACGGAGTTAACCACATTAGAATCATCGCAAGCATCTCCAATTCCATCACCATCTGAATCTTTTTGGTCAGGATTGGCTACATCTGGACAATTGTCTTTATCGTCTTCAATTCCATCTCCATCTTTATCGTTATTTCCACCTGTTTTAATTGATAGTTGACCTGATGAATTTATTGTGACTTCTGAACCATCAATACTAATTCTAGATAATTGATCTGATGTCAAGCTAGTTGCACTGTCTCCGAAGGTGATTTCTTTATCTGATGCGCCAGTTATTAGCAAAGTTCCTGTTCCCCAGCTTGATGAGGAGTTATCAGCAAAAACTACTGATGTTACATCACTTGCAACTTTTAAATTAAGAGTTCCACTTCCAAACTTTATGGTTCCAATTGAAGATTGATTTTTATTTATGCTTAGTGTAGACACATAATTACCAACATCAATATTTCCATTCATAGTATTCGCTCCATTCACTGTAATTTTTTCATCTGCACCGTTGATTTTTAAACTTGAGCCTGATTTTAAAAAAACTCCATCATCAGAAACATTAGAAACTAAGTTGACTTCATTGTTATCATTCCCTCCAATGAGTATATCACCGCTAAAATTAGCTGCACTGAAGCCAGATCCAAGAGTTGTGTGTGTCTTTGTACCCAATATTAAATTTTTGGTTCCTTTAAGTTCTCCATCAATATTGATTCTATTGGCAAGGTTGTTAGATATTAATGTAAGATCATCATTTAAGGTCAAACTGTGGGTTGCCCCAAAGGTCAAAACTTGGTTGTTTTGATTTAACTTAAACACTTCATCCTCATCCTCTGAGGAATCAAAAACAACAGGAAGGTTGAAAGTTAAATTGTTATTTGCTTTATTTAATTGTATAGGCTGATTAACACCTTTTCCAGTGATGGTTATGCTATTATTGGATGTATTAGAGACAGTTACTGCTAGGTCAACGACTGCTAATTTTAATTGACCAACTATTACATTTTGATCAACAATTACAGAAGCATCACTTAAAGTTGCTTTAGATTCTTCATTATTGGCTATGTAAGCAGACCAGTTGGAAACATTAGACCAAAGATTATCTCCGCCACCATTATCAAATATTGAATCAACTACATTATTATCATCACAAACATCACCTTTACCATCACCATCTGAATCTTTTTGATCAGCATTCGCAGTTTCTGAGCAATTGTCTACGTCGTTTTTAATTCCATCACCATCCTTGTCGTCGTCACATGCATCGCCTATTAAATCACCGTCAATATCACTTTGATCTGCATTTGAAACATTAGGACAATTATCTTCACTGTCTTTAATTCCATCTCCATCGGAGTCTTGTGGTTGTGTGCTTCTTGTGTATGAAAAGCCTCCAGCTTTACCACTCGACCAAGATGTAAATTTAACACTTAGGTAAATCTTTTCATCAACTAAATACATGACTAGGTTTTTTCCTGGTGTGTTTTTAGGCTTACCTACCGCAGCTCTAAAGTTTTGGAAGGAAAGTGAACTGATTTGGTCCAAAGTTCCAACAGCCCAAAGTGTTTTCGACGGACTAGTTTGTTTACTCGCTGAAGATTCAGTTTTAGCATTGTATATTTGTCCACCGTTATTTCCTCTTGTAATCCAAACATTTGATGTAATTCTATCTTGATTCTGCTCTAAACCTGGATTTGCACCATTACTTTTTGTAAAAGTTATTTCATCACCATCCCATATGGTATAATCAGAATTTGTAGTTGTAACAACAGGACTAGGAATATCATTTGCATTTGTCACTAAAAAGTTCAATAAACAAATAAACAAAAAAAATGAGGTTAAAATCTTATTAATATTGAATCTTCTCATGAAAAATCGAATGTAATTAAAATAAAAAACTAAAACAATTTTTTTTCTTTGGTTTAAGATATTTTAGTTAAATAATTATAATTTAATTGTTTTGTTAATCAACATAAAATCTACCATAACTAAAGCAGCCATAGCTTCAACAATTGGCACTGCCCTAGGTACCACACAAGGATCGTGCCGTCCTCTTCCTTTAGTTTCCACAGTTTTATTTTCTGAGTCAATTGTTTGTTGTTTTTTCATAATTGTAGCCACAGGTTTAAAGGCAACATTAAAGAAGATATCCATTCCGTTAGTTATACCACCTTGTATGCCACCAGAATTATTACTCAAAGTTTTTCCACCAGATGTAAATGAATCATTGTGTACACTTCCTTTTAATTTTGTTCCTTCAAAACCACTGCCATACTCAAATCCCTTTACGGCATTAATTGAAAGCATAGCTTTTCCTAAAACAGCATGAAGTTTTTCAAAAACAGGTTCCCCCAAACCTATTGGACTATTTTTAATAACACAAGTCACAACTCCCCCAACAGTGTCACCATCATTTCTAATGATTTTAATTAATTCCTCCATTTGTATCGCTATTTTTGGATCAGGACAACGAACAGGGTTTTTTTCAATTTCAGAAAAGTTAAACTTAGAATAATCAGAGTCAACACTAATTTCTCCAACAGATGAAACAAATGCCGTAATTTGAACTTTAGAAAGAATTTGTTTAGCAATAGCACCAGCTACGACTCTGCAAGCAGTTTCCCTTGCTGAGCTCCGACCTCCCCCTCTATAATCTCTATTTCCATATTTTTTATCATAAACGTAATCGGCGTGTGAAGGTCTATAGGTTTCTTTTATATGGCTGTAGTCTCTAGATTTTTGGTCTTTGTTGTGAATTAAGAAACCAATTGGAGTTCCTGTTGTTTTACCTTCAAAAATTCCAGAGTAAAAAGTTACATTATCCTCCTCTTTCCTTTGAGTAACTATTGATGATTGGCCCGGTTTTCTTCTCTGCATTTCCTTTTCAATGACATCCAAATCAATTCTTAAACCCGATGGACAACCGTCAATTATACCACCAATTGCAGGCCCATGAGATTCCCCAAAAGTGGTTAACTTAAAAATTTTTCCAAAAGTGTTACCTGCCATCTCAAATTTTAGGTAAAAATAGTTCTTATTATTTAGAATATGAAACTGGTAAGTTTTTGTTGTTTATTTCCAGTTTTTTAGTTTACTAGTTCCACCAATGCCAGGGTTAAAAGAATTTGTTGGGTCCAAATTTTTATAAAAATTAACTAAGTCAGCACTCGCTTTGTATTCGTGACCAAAGTTGTGTTCAGCAGGAAATTCCGCCCCTCTTTGTTCATAATTTTTTAACAATTTCTCTTTCAATTTTTCAACATCTACACCCTTTTTAACAATATAGTTTTGATGTAAAACATGGCAAAATAAGTGACCATAATATAATTTCATTTCAAATAAATCATCAATTTCCTGAGGAAGCTTTTCAAACCAATTTTTTTCATTTCTTGGTAAAGCAATATCCATTGATAACATTTCACCAACATTCATTTTATTTAGAGTATGGTATCTTCCCACTGCACTTGCAGCAACATAGCGTTGCATCATCGCTTTTTTAGATTCTTTAGAATTGCACTTAAAGAAACTTCCATCGTTATTTTTAAAGAAATCTTTAAAATATTGATCTGCTTCTTTAATACCATTGTCCGACATTTCTATTATCCAATGATGTTCATATAAATTTCGATACTCGTCCATTCTTCGTGCGAGGTGATTTGGCCATAAATAACTAAAAAACTGCATCATTCTATCTGAAAAATTTTCAGGTAAAAAACGAAACTTGCCAGCAATAATATCGACGTTTCTTTTTAGTTCGAAAAGAGTGGGAAGAAATTTGGTACCTAATCTTTCGATGACAAGAAAAGTATCTTTACTATATTTTTTTGCTGCATCATAACAATCTCTATGCAAGTAATCTCCTAGATCAGGAAGATTTTTAAAATTTGAAAGAATTTCTCTTCGCATTTTCCAAAATACATTTACATCATTTGTACCCAAATAATATACTTGTTTTGAACGTGCAGCGGGATAAGTATCCACTCTGACAGCAAATACAGCTGTCTTTCCTGCATTTCCTGAAACATCATTTAATAATCTTGGGTCAGAATTAAATCTGGAAGGAGTGTCAGAATTAATGCTCTTAACTATTTCAGGATATTTATCGTCAGATCCTAACTTTTTATTATTAGAAATGTCAGATTCCGAATATCTCTTGTTTTCAAGATTATTTAGTATTTCCTCTGGATCGGAACCTAAATAAATATCTAATTCATTGACAAGTTCTAATTTACCGTTGCTATTTATTTTAGCGTACAAAGCTAATTCTGTAAAAGCAGGACCTCTTTTAACCAATGAACCACCTGAGTTATTACAAATACCACCTACAATAGAGGCACCAATTGATGTAGACCCAATGATAGAATGAGGTTCTCTATTTAAGGGTTTTAATTTTTTTTCTAAATCATGTAAACTACTTCCTGCAAATCCAACAATTTGATCTCCATTGTTAATCATTTGGATATTGTTAACTCTCAATGTATTGATTATAACAACTGGACGATCGTAATCATTGCCGAATGGAGTTGAGCCACCAGTTAGGCCTGTATTTGCTGCTTGCATAATTATGATTAATTCTTCTTTGACACACAATTTTAATATTTTCCAGATCTCAACTAATTTTCCTGGCTTGATTACTGCAATGGCTCTACCCTCTCCATATCTCCATCCCTTAGTATATGGATACATTTTCCAACTTGTTTTAATCACATTGTTTTTTCCAACAATCGAAACAGCCTCCTCAAGGAATGTTATTTTTTTTTCAATATTCACAAATTTTAATATTGGGAGTTAAATTATTATATATTTGCTCAATATTTTTCAAAGATAATTAATATGAAAAAATTTTTTCTTTTAGCTTCTGTGTTTTTTTGCATAATAAGTTGTTCAAAAGTTACAACATTTACCATCGAAGCAACGACTGATCATCCCGAAAATAAAAAAGTTTACTTGATTGCAATCGGTCAGTACAATACACCTGGTCCCATAGATTCAACTACCGTTCAAAATGGAAAGTTCGTATTTAAAACTGATTCAATAGTGATTCCTGAAATGCAATACGTTTTTTTTGAAAATGAAAGAGAAAATATTCCCGTTGTCTCGGAGCCAGGATCCATCAAAATCAATATATACAAGGACAGTGTTAGAAAGTCAAAGGTATCAGGTACAAAATCCAATGATGATTTTTCAAAATATCAAACTGAGACCAATTCTTTTTATGTTGAAATGTCTAAAATTCAAAGAGAGATTTCAAGTGTTACGATTGAAGAGAGTGACATTTTCAAAAGAGATAGTGTCATCATCAATGATCTAAGAGATCAATTCGATTTAATGAGGTCAAAACTAAATAATTATGAGATTTCATTTATGTCAACGAATAATGATTCATACATTTCTGCTCTGATTTTGGAAAGAATGGTCGTCCAACAAGAAATTGACATGAAGATTGCAACTGAACTATACGACAATTTTACAGATTTAATCAAATTAACTGTCCCAGCAATTCAAATTAAAAAATATGTTGACATATACAAAGCAAATCTTAAAGATGCTCCAGAGATAGGTTCCATAGCTCCTGATTTTAGCGGCCCAGGTCTTAACGATGAAATTTTAACTCTCAACGATGTTGATTCAAAGGTTATAATGATTGATTTTTGGGCCTCATGGTGTGCACCTTGCAGGGTTGAGAACCCATATTTAGTATATTTAAACACCAAATACTCTAAAGATGAATTTCAAATTATTGGAGTTTCTCTTGACAGAACTAGAGAAGCTTGGGAAAATGCTATCAAGGAAGATAAATTGGATGACTGGATTCACATATCACATTTAAAATTTTGGAACGAACCGATTGCAAAACTCTATAATATAACACAAATGCCAACGAGTTATGTACTTAATTCTGAAAAAAAAATATTAGCCATGAATGTTAAAGATCAAGATCTCGACGATTTGATTGGTGAACAGTTGACTTCTCAATGATATAGCATCTTGCATCAACCTAGTCAATTATTCATACATTTAGAAAACATTCAACAGATGATTCAATTAGTTTTTTGCAAGCTTAGCATGTTTTAAACACTATCAAATCTTTATAATGTCGATGCTTTACAAATAAACAATGTCAAAACCCTGTGAATTTACAGGGCTTCAATCATTGATTGCTATTTTTAGTTGTTAGTCGTATTTCTTAATTAAAACTCTTGTGAAACTTTGAGCATATCTTTCATCAGCGACTTCTTTAGAAAATGTATCAAATGCTTTGGATTCACTTTCGCTTTTTGGACCAAAATTGAAGGCTGTATTAAGGTCCTTGTATGTTCCATATATGTACATGTTTTCACCATTACTAACACCATGAATTATCTGACCAATAGCTAAATATCCCTCAAAATTGAAAGATTTCATAAGCTTTTCAAAAGAATTAACAAAAGAACTCGCATCGTTAACATCAAAAATCCATGCTTGGCCTATTGGATAATCAACATCTTGATTATAAATCCCTAAAGACTTTCCAGCAGAAACCCTAGCACTAGAGATGTGTTTTTGTATTTCAGCTATATATAAGTCCCATTCATTTCCAGATAGAGAAGACCTAAGTTCAGCAAGTGATTCTGAGGATGATGATGTGAAAGATAAAACATGGGTTTCTTTAAAGTTTTGACCTTTAAGAGCTATGTTAGAAAATGTCATTGATGTGTTTTCAGTAAAATCAAAATCAGAGTAGTATTCATCTACTAAATTTTCAACAATTGATGTATTTGATGGTTTGACTTCCAAAAGGACGTTATACCAAAAAATTTCCTGTCCAGAAGATGATAAAGAAAATAGTAAAGTCAACAAATAAATATATTTTTTCATTTTAATTAATTTAAGTTTTATGCAAATTAATAAAAAAAACATTCTAATCAGTATCTTTAAAAATCCATATACAAATTAATAAATAGTAAGATTTAAATATATTTACATTAATGAATTTATTGATTTATTTAATAGTATATCCATTCATTTTATTCATTTCATATTTACCTTTTAAATTAATGTACACTTTTTCCGATATCACCTTTTATGTGCTTTACTATCTAATAAAGTATCGTCGAAAAGTAGTTAGATATAATCTGGAAATATCAAAAATTTCGAATTCAAAAAAAGAAATGATTAAAATTGAAAAACAATTTTACAGGCACATTACTGATGTCTTTTTTGAAATGTTTAAGTTTTTATCAATTTCCGAAAAAGAAATAAAAAAAAGGTTTGTTGTTGAAAACCCTGAATTATTACAAAAACTAGCCAATCAAAATAAAAGTGTTGTTTTTATGGTTGCTCATCATGGTGGATTCGAATATTTTATGTCCATAGGGTATCATGTCCCACACGCACCTTTTGCTGTATACACTCCCCTTTCTAATAAATATCTAGATGGTTTAGTAAAAAAAATACGTTTAAGACATGGAGCCCAAATGATTTCCAGATATAATGCTGCTTTATTTATAAAAAATCAACTTAAAGAAAATAAACTTTTTCTGTATGGAATGGCAGCAGATCAGTCTGCACAAATAAGAAGCAAAACATATTGGAAAGAATTTTTAGGGATTAAAGTTCCTGTTTTTACAGGTTCAGAAAGGATTGCAAAAGAACATGATTTACCTGTTGTTTTTGGTAAAATGAAACAAAAAAAAAGAGGATATTACAGTGTTGAAGTTGAAGTAATTTGTGAAAAACCAAAAAAAATTAAGAATTTTAAAATTACAGATAAATTTGTGACATTGGTTGAAAAACAAATTAAAGAAAGCCCTCATTTGTATTTTTGGACCCATGATAGATTTAAACATAAAGATAAAGCACCTATCTAACTATTAATTGACTTAATTTTAATTTTTATTTCCTTTACCAATTCGGTTGCATCTTTCATCGACTTCGCCTCACTGTAAACTCTAAGTATGGGTTCTGTATTTGATTTTCTCAAATGAATCCATTTTTCATCAAAATTAATTTTCAATCCATCTATGTCGTTTTGCTTTTCATTTTTATATTCATTAGACAATTTTTTCAATATCTCACTAATATCGATGTCATTAGAAAGATTGATTTTATCCTTAACCATATGATATTTGGGTAAAGTTTCTAAATAATCACTGACCTTGATCTTTCTCTCGCAAATAAGAGACAGAAAAATACAAATTCCAACAACAGCGTCTCTTCCGTAGTGGTTTTTTGGATATATCACCCCTCCATTCCCCTCTCCTCCAATGACAGCATCTCTAAGTTTCATTTCACGAACAACATTTACCTCCCCAACTGCACTTGAATAAAATTTTTGGCCGTATGATTCAGTGATATCTTTTAAAGCTCTAGAGGAAGACATATTAGATACTGTTGGTCCTAATTTTTTACTTAGAATATAGTCAGCACACGCAACTAACGTATTTTCCTCTCCGAATACCTTACCGTTATCACATACAAAAACAAGCCTGTCCACATCTGGATCTACAGCAATACCCAAGTCTGCTTTTTCTTGAACAACTTTTTTCGTCAGTTCAGTAATATTTTTACCAAGTGGTTCTGGGTCGTGTTGAAAATCCCCATTTGGTTCACAAAATATTTTCTGATACTTGACATTGAGTTTATCTAGTAATAAAGGAATTATAATACCACCTGAGGAATTAATCCCATCAACTACAACGCTTAAGTTGGTATTTCTAATAGTATCAGCATTAATTACTTCTAATTTTAATACCGAGTCAATATGCTTGATCATTGAATTTGGTTCTTCGATTATTTGACCTAAATCGTTGATTTTAGAAAACTCAAATTGATAATTCAATGAGATATCAATAACTTTTTTTCCATCCTCATCACTAATAAATTCACCTTTTTTGTTTAATAACTTAAGTGCATTCCAATCAGAGGGGTTGTGACTAGCAGTTATAACAATTCCACCATCAGCTTCAAGATTTTTGACCATTATTTCAACTGTAGGTGTTGTGGATAGTCCTAAATCGATAACGTCTATTCCCAGAGAAATAATTGAATTTTGAACGAGGTTTTGAATCATTTTACCAGAGATTCGACCATCACGTCCAATTACAATCCTTAATTTTTTCTTTTTACTTTTATTTTTGAGCCAGGAAGCATACGAACAAGCAAATTTAACAGCATCAATAGGGGTCAAATTTTGACCTATTTTTCCACCAATTGTTCCCCTTATTCCTGAAATTGATTTTATTAAACTCACAAAACAAATATACAATATGAATAAGTTTTAATTTAAATTTATAGTTTTATTAAAATATTTCTAGTATTGAAAAAAAATATCTTTTTTATTATCCTTTTTATTTTCTCGTGTGAAAATTCTACTGAAAATCATTTTAAAAATGGTATGGTCGTTTCAGCTCGTGAAGAAGCATCCATGGCCGGCATTGAAATTTTAAAACAAGGAGGAAATGCATTTGACGCAATGATTGCTACAGATTTAGCATTGGCAGTTGTTTATCCAAGTGCTGGTAATCTTGGTGGAGGTGGTTTTTTGGTTTACAGATTGAATAATGACTCTATCGGAAGCTTAGATTATAGGGAAAAAGCGCCTCTCAAAGCCTCTAAAGATATGTTTTTGGATACTGATGGTAACGAAATTAAGAATCTCAGTAGAGTTGGTTCGTTGTCTATCGGTGTTCCTGGTACAGTAGCAGGTTTATTCGCTACCTATGAAAAATTTGGTTCAGTATCTCTTGAAAGTATTTTTAAGCCGGCCATTAAACTAGCAGAAAAAGGCTTTAGAGTTACAAAAAAACAAGCTGAATCACTCAATCGGTATCGAAAGCAGATTTTGTCTTTGAATGATCAAATTAAAGAATTTAAGAATGAATTTAAGGAGGGAGATTTATTTATTAACAAACCATTAGCTCAAACACTTAAGCTTTTACAAAAAAAAGGAAAGGATGAATTCTACAAAGGATCTATAGGTGAACAAATAGTAGAATATTTAAAAACAAAAAATGGAATTATACAAAAAAAAGACCTTGAAGATTATGAGCCAGTTTGGAGAGATCCTGTAGTGTTTAACTACAAAGATTTAGAAATAATATCAATGGGACCTCCATCTTCAGGTGGGGTTGTCTTAGGACAAATATTTAAAATGCTTGATAACTTTGATTTATCTAATATCAAACATAACGATGCCAATTACATTAAATTATTATCTGAAATAGAGAAAAGAGCATTTGCAGATAGAAGCAAATATCTTGGTGATCCTGATTTCAACTACATTCCAGTGAATGAATTGTTTGATCAAAGTTATCTTGATTCCAAAATATCAGATTTTTCATTTCAAAAATCTAAAAAATCAGTTGATATTTTTCCAGGTTCTATCATTCTGAATGAAAGTAATGAAACGACTCATTATTCAATAGTTGATCAATTTGGTAATGCCGTAGCTGTCACAACAACATTAAACGGAAGTTATGGCTCAAAGTTATATCCGCCAAATCTTGGTTTTTTTCTAAATAATGAAATGGATGATTTTTCAATTAAACCCGGAGTTCCAAACATGTATGGTCTTACTGGGGGTGAAATTAACTCAATTCAACCACAAAAAAGGATGCTTAGCTCAATGACCCCAACAATTGTCAAAAAGAATGGAAAACTATGCCTCGTTCTTGGAAGCCCCGGTGGTCCTACCATAATAACCTCAGTATTACAAACAATATTGAACTTTGAATTATTTGGTTTTAAAATACAAGAAGCTGTAGATAAACCTCGCTTTCATCATCTTTGGCTTCCCGACAAGATTTATTATGAAGACGGAATAATTAATGATAAAATCCGTGAAGACTTAGAAAATAGTGGATTTATTTTAAATAATCAAAATTCCACCATAGGTAGAGTGGACGCTATTCATGTAGACGAAAACGATTTTTTATTTGGAGGCGCAGATAAACGAGGAGATGACAAATCTGTTGGATATTAGACATTTCGGTATATAATTTCTCTTTAAATATTGTAATTTTGCAATCTTGTTTTTTATGAAGAATAGTATTTCAGTTCAGGGGGCCAAAGTTCATAATTTAAAGAATATTGATTTAGAAATACCAAGAAATAAACTAGTTGTTATAACTGGAATCTCAGGAAGTGGAAAATCATCATTAGCATTTGATACTATTTACGCTGAGGGACAGAGAAGATACATTGAAACTTTCTCAGCTTATGCAAGACAGTTCATAGGTGGTCTAGAAAAACCCAATGTTGATAAAATTGATGGTTTATCTCCTGTTATTGCTATTGAACAAAAAACTACTTCTAAAAATCCGAGGTCAACTGTTGGAACGATTACTGAAATTTATGATTACCTCAGGCTACTGTATTCACGTGTAGGCGTGGCTTACAGTTATAAATCTGGTAAAAAGATGATTAGTTACAACGCTGATGAAATTTTAGATTTAATTCTAAAGTTTTACAAAAATAAAAAAATTACTATTCTTTCTCCAGTAGTTAAAGGAAGGAAAGGGCATTACAGAGAACTTTTTTTGAATATTAGTAAACAAGGTTTTCTGAAAGTTAGAGTTGATGGAAAAATTTTGAATCTTTCCTATGACATGAAATTAGATAGGTATAAAATTCATGACATCGAGATTTTAATAGATCGACTAACAATTAAAGACGAAGAACTAATTTTAAAAAGACTTAGAGAAAGTATAAATACTGCCTTATACCATGGAGATGATTCACTTATTGTAATTAGTGAAGATAGTCATGAACCTAAATTTTTTAGTAAAAATCTAGTTTGCCCAGATTCTGGTATATCATACCTTAGCCCTGAACCAAATACATTTTCCTTCAATTCACCAAAAGGAATGTGTGGTAATTGTAAAGGGTTAGGTCAGGTTAATCAAATTAATTTAGAAAGTATTATACCTGACAAGAGTAAAAGTATACACCAAGGAGGGTTAATTCCAGTTGGTAGTTTCAAAAATAATTGGATTTTTAAACAATTAAATACTATTGCTGAAAAGTACGATTTTGATTTAAAAGATCCCATCAACAAAATTCCAAAAAAAGCTTTAAATGTTATTCTTTACGGTGGGAATGAAGTTTTTTCGGTACAGTCAAAATCATTAGGTCTGACAAGAAAGTACCATATCGATTTCGATGGGGTTATTCCTTTTATAAAATCACAATTTGAAGACAATTATTCATCAAGAGTCAAAAGATGGGCCAAAGGTTTCATGGATAAAGTTGAGTGTAATGTTTGTTGTGGTAGTAGATTAAAAAAAGACTCACTGAACTTTTTAATCAATAAAAAAAATATTTATGAACTCTGTTCTATGGATATTAATAACTTACGATCATTTATTCAAAAAATTAAACTAAGCTTAAATAAAAGAGATAAAATAGTCGCCGTTGAAATTCTCAAAGAAATATCCAAAAGATTAGAATTTCTAATTAACGTAGGTCTAGATTATTTATGTTTAAACAGAACCTCAAGATCACTTTCTGGTGGAGAATCCCAAAGAATAAGACTAGCAACGCAAATTGGATCACAACTTGTTGGAGTTTTATACATTTTGGATGAACCAAGTATTGGTCTACATCAAAGTGATAATTCAAAGTTAATTAGTTCACTTAAAGGTTTGAGGGACTTAGGAAATTCAATTATTGTTGTTGAGCATGATAAAGAAATAATGGAAAAGTCAGACTACATTATTGATATTGGTCCAAAAGCAGGTAAGAGTGGTGGTGAAATTATTTTTGAAGGTAATTACAAAAAAATGATTAAAGCAGACACTCTGACTGCAAATTACCTGGGAGGAAAATTGAAAATTAATATTCCAAAAAAAAGAAGAAAAGGTCTAGGGAAGTCATTAAAGTTAACGGGATGTTCTGGAAATAATCTTAAAAACATTGATGTTGAATTTCCAATAGGTTTAGTAATTGGAATAACAGGTGTGTCTGGAAGTGGAAAATCTACTTTAATAAATGAAACCTTATATCCGATTCTCAATAATCATTTTTACAATGGAGTCAAAGAACCATTACCTTACAAAGAAATTCAAGGAATTGAACACATTGATAAAGTTGTTGAAATAAATCAATCTCCGATCGGAAGAACACCAAGAAGCAACCCTGTGACCTATACTGGAGTTTACAGTGAAATTCGAAGCTTATATTCTATGACCCCTGAATCATTAATTCGTGGATACAAACCAGGCAGATTCAGTTTTAATGTAGTTGGTGGAAGGTGTGAAGAATGTCAAGGAGCAGGATTAAAAAAAATTGAAATGAATTTTTTACCGGATGTATATGTTTTTTGTGATACATGCAATGGTAAAAGATTCAACAGAGAGACACTCGACATTAGGTATAAGGGAAAATCAATTTCAGATGTATTAAATATGACAATTAATGAGTCTTGTGATTTTTTTAAAAAATTTCCAAAAATATATAATAAATTAAATACCATTAAGGAAGTTGGATTAGGATACATAACTCTGGGTCAACAATCAACAACTCTTTCAGGAGGAGAGGCACAAAGGATTAAGCTAGCATCCGAACTCTCAAAAAAGGACACTGGAAATACTTTATACATTTTGGATGAGCCAACGACAGGACTTCATTTTCAAGATATTAAAGTGCTTCTTGAGATGTTGAATAGCCTTGCTAACAAAGGGAATACTATTATAATCATCGAACATAATATGGACGTAATTAAAACAACTGATCACCTTATAGAAATTGGTCCAAAAGGTGGCGAAAGAGGTGGTCAAATTATGTATTCTGGACCACCCGAAGAGTTAATTAAACTAGAAGATAGTCCTACCGCTAAATATTTAAAAAAAGAATTAACTTCGGATTAAATAATGCATAGAAAGGACCTTAAAAACTGGAATGAGATTAAAACAAATGATTCGTGGTCTGTTTTTAAGATTATGGGTGAATTTGTTGATGGATATGAAAAAATGGGTAAAATAGGACCTTGTGTGTCAATATTCGGATCAGCTAGAACAAAAAAAAATGATCCTTATTATAAGTTAACAACTAAAATAGCTAAAGACATTGTTAACCTTGGTTTTGGTGTAATAACAGGAGGTGGACCAGGGATAATGGAAGCTGCTAACAAAGGTGCAAAAGAAGCTTTGGGTTCTTCAGTTGGTTTAAACATAGAACTTCCATTTGAACAAAATCATAACCTGTTTATTGACGACGATAAGCTTCTAGAGTTTGATTATTTCTTCGTCAGAAAGGTAATGTTTGTTAAGTATTCTCAAGGCTTTGTGGTAATGCCCGGTGGTTTTGGCACTCTAGATGAACTTTTTGAAGCAATTACCCTGATTCAAACAAAAAAGTCTCAAAAATTTCCAATCATATTGGTTGGATCTAACTTTTGGAAGAAATGTTATGATTGGATCAAATCCGAGCTTGTAGAGACCTATAAATACATCTCAATTCATGAGTTGGATTTAATTTCAATTGTGGATAGTTCAAATGAAGTAATCGAAATACTTTCAAATTTCTATCAAGAAAAAAAGTTCAGTCCAAATTTCTAATAATTATACATGAGAAAATTTATTCTTTTGTTTATTTTCTTTTCAAACAAATTAATAAGTCAACAAAATTCCTATGAAATAAATGCAGTTTTTGATATTAATAACTCAATCATTTCATTAGATCAAAAATTAACTTATGTAAATAATTCCGGAAAAGACCTCGATTATTTGATTTTAAATGATTGGGCTCACTCCTACTCAACCTCATCAAGCAATTTAGGTAAAAGACTTTCTGAAGAATATATTCTTTCTTTTCAAAGGTCCACTAAAAATCAAAGAGGTTATACAGAAATTAGAACCATTTATTCAAATAATGATCTTTTAAGTTACTCTAGACTTCCGAATCAAATCGATCTTATAAAAGTTGAACTGAGAGAGACTTTAAAAATCAATGAAACTATTGAATTAAATATTTTATACAATGTAAAGATACCGGTTAATGACTTTACAGGGTACGGAATCAGTAAGTCCAAAGACATAAACGTCAGAGATTGGTATCTGACATTTTCTACATTTAAAAATGGAAATTGGAAAAAAGAGAGCAACTTAGATCTTAATGATTTGACTCATGACCCCGCCTATTTTAAATTTAGATTAGAATACCCAAAAAGTCATACCCTGATATCAGACATTACTCCAAATTCCACTTACGAAGATCAAAATACAATAGTTTTTCTTTCAAAAAAGGAATTGAGAAAAAATTCTAATATTATTCTTACTAAAAAGCCAAAATTTCAAGTTTATGTTGCCGAAGGATTGAGAATTTATTCAGATGTGGAAAATGAACAAGTAAAATCAGACTCAATCGTTAATAAATTATTGACATTTTTCAATAATAAAACAGGAAATAAAATTTCATTGAATGAAATCGATAAAAATACAATCGAGAAAAATATACTTGTTGAGAGAATATTTAGATTTGCTGAAAATAGAATTGGGAAGTACCCTTTTAATACAATCATCATCTCAAAAAAAAACCAATCCCGAAGGCCAATTTATGGTATTAATAGTTTACCTCAAATAATAAGTCCATTTGACCAATCATTTTTATTTGAATACAATTTTTTAAAAGAATTCCTTCACACATTTCTGGAAGAATCAATTAATTATAACAAAAGAAAACGATATTGGGAAACTGATGGTGTGGTAATATATTTAATGATGGATTATGTCGAAAAGTATTATCCAAATTTAAAATTTATTGGAAAATACAGTGATTTGAGAGTCTTCAAGAATAGAAACTATGCTAAATATAATTTTAATGAACAGTTTAGGCTTTTTGAAAATATAATTTCAAGTAGAAATATAAACCAGACTGTAACTACCCCACTAGACAGTCTTACAAGGATTAATTTAAAAATTATCAACCCCTACAAATCGGGTATTGGTCTTAAAATGCTTTCTATGTCAAGCGGAAAACGAAAAATTGACAATTCCATAAGACAATTTTATAATGAAAACAAATTATCAAATTATAAATCAATTTCTTTTGAGGAAATTGTAAAAAAAAGAATTAATAATTCAGATTGGTACTTTAATGAGCATCTTGGCAACAAAAAATTTAAAGATTACAGCATAAAAAAAATTAATGAAAGTGAAAAAAATACTTTTTTTAGATTATCTCAAAGTGAGGAATCTAAAACTCCTATTCAAGTTTCATTAATTAAAGGTGAGAAAGTCATGGATGAAAGTTGGTTAACACTTAAAAAAAATGATACAATTGTAGCTTTTGATAACAAACTCTATGATTTCGTTGAAATAAATAAAAATAAATTTACTGCAGAAAAAACATATAAAAACAACTTTTCATCTTTTAATAAATTCCGAAAACCTGTAAGATTTATTTTTTTTAATGATTTCGATAATATATATCAAAGACAATTAAATTACGTTCCTTTACTTGGATATAACCTTTATGATGGGCTTATGCCAGGACTAACACTAACTAACTTTAATTTGATTAAAAAACCTTGGAGCTACAAATTAAAGCCTTTTTATTCTTCAAAACAGAACAAAATTCTTGGAAGTATGAATATTCAGTATACAAAGTATAACCAAAACAAAAAACTATTTAGTACTCAATATTTTTTGAGTGCTTCAACTTTTCACTACAAGGAAAATTTATCTTACAGTACTTTTTTTCCATCTTTAACTTTTACATTTAGAAATAATGATTTGAGATCTAATTTTAGACAATTTTTATATTTTAAATATATCAGTGTTTACCGAGAAGATAATCCGGATCAGAAAAAGGATCCCAACTATAACATATTTAATGCCAAATATGTAATTAGTGATTCTTATGGAGGCAAAGGTTTCTCGATAAATACAGATCTTCAGATAAATAATTTATTTACAAAAGCTTCTGTAACTGCAAAGTATAGAAACTTTTACAAAGACAATAGACAATACAACTTAAGAATCTTTTTTGGTAAGTTTTTAACAAACCAAACTACGGACGATTTTTTTAGTTTTTCTACATTTAGAGCCAAAGATTATATGTTTAATTATAATATACTAGGCAGATCAGAGACAACAGGTTTTTACAGTCAACAATTTATTAACACTGATGGGGGAATGAAATCAAGAGTTTCTCCAGAATTTTCCAATAATTGGATGCTTTCATTAAATTCAGGTATAACAATCTGGCAATGGATCGAAGCTTATTATGATTTTATAATCGTCAAAAATAAGAATCTTGAAGTTCAAACCGCATTTGATTCAGGAATAAGACTTAATATTTTAACTGATTATTTCGAATTGTTTTTCCCTTTTTTCTCATCACTAGGAAATGAATTAAAAATGCCTAATTACGATGAAAAAATAAGGTTTAAAATAACTCTAGATCCAAAAACAATTTCTGGACTTTTTACAAGACGGTGGTTTTAAATACTTTGCCCTTTTTTTTTTAAATTTGGTTTCCCTGAAATGAGTAACAAGCTAGACTTAAAAAAAGAAATTTCCTTCAAAACATTTAAAAAACAAATTTTAAGTGATTATAAGACTATCGTTCTTTCTCGAGAGGCAAGTCTCTTGGGTCGAAGAGAGGTCCTAAATGGAAAAGCAAAATTTGGAATATTTGGAGATGGTAAAGAATTACCACAAATTGCCATGGCAAAGGTATTTCAAAAAGGAGATTTTAGATCCGGATATTATAGAGATCAAACCTTCATGATGGCAATTGATGAGCTTTCTCTAAAACAACTTTTCTCCGGACTATATGCCAACACAAACATAGATGAAGAACCCATGTCTGCAGGTCGTCAGATGGGTGCTCATTTTAGCACCTTTAGTTTAAATGAAGATGGAACATGGAAAAATTTAATGAATCAAAAAAATTCTAGTCCCGATATTTCATGTACAGGATCTCAAATGCCCAGACTTTTAGGTCTAGCTCAAGCATCTAAACTTTACAGAAAATTAAAAGTAAAAAATAGTAATTCATTTTCAGACAATGGTAATGAGATAGCTTGGGGAACGATAGGTAACGCTAGCACAAGTGAGGGAATGTTTTTTGAAGTTCTAAATGCTGCTGGTGTGCATCAGGTTCCGATGGTAATTAGTATTTGGGATGATAATTATGGTATTTCTGTTGAAAACAAGGATCAAACCATAAAACAAGATATTTCAGAAGCACTAAAAGGATTTCAAAGAAATGATGAAAAACAAGGTTTTGAAATATTTAAGGTCAAAGGTTGGAATTATCCTGACTTAATCAACGTGTATCAGAAAGCTAACGACATTGCTAGAGAAAAACATATACCCGTTATTATTCATGTGACTGAGCTCACACAACCAATTGGTCACTCCACCTCAGGATCTCACGAAAGATACAAATCTGATGAGAGATTAGAATGGGAAAAAAATCATGATTGTAACCTCAGGATGAAAAAGTGGATCGTTAAAAATCAAATTGCTAATCTTAATGAACTGGAGATAATTGAACAAGATTCTCTAAATGAGGTTAAAAATGCTAAGAAAGAGGCTTGGAATACATTTTTACAACCGATTCTTTCAAAAAAAATCAGTTTAATTGATCTTTTACGAAAAATTAATTTGTCCCCAAAATTTGATATTGAATCCATAATTTTATCACTTGAAAGAATAAAAGAACCAAATAATAAAGATTTATTAACATGCTCCAGATCTGTTCTAAGGAAACTAATTGGTTTTAAAAGTGCTGATGTAGATTCTTTAAAAAATTGGGTGAGATCGTTTATGGAAATAACACAGCATGAATACAGTTCTCATCTTTATAACCAATACAAAACAAACGAAAACAACGTTGAGGAAATTGCACCATTATTTGACAGTAATTCAAAACTAGTCGACGGAAGAATAATTCTAAGAAACAATTTTGAAAAACTATTTGAAAAATATGATAATTTACTTGTATTTGGAGAAGATAGTGGTAAAATTGGTGATGTTAATCAAGGTCTTGAAGGTTTGCAAGATAAATTTGGGGAAGATCGTGTAGGTGACCGTGGAATCCGTGAAGCTTCCATTGTTGGAGAAGGTATTGGATTAGCACTGAGAGGATTTCGACCAATTGCTGAAATTCAATATTTAGATTACATTTTTTATGCTATTCAAATTCTTAGTGATGATTTGGCTACACTGCACTACAGAACTCGCGGAAAACAAATATGTCCTCTAATTGTCAGAACCAGAGGACACAGGTTGGAAGGAATATGGCACTCAGGGTCGCCAATGGGAGCTCTTTTATCAACACTTAGAGGTGTAAATATTCTTGTTCCGAGAAACATGGTTCAAGCGGCCGGGATGTATAATACATTATTAAAATGTCAAGAGCCAGCTGTTTTGATTGAGTGTTTAAATGGTTACAGGCTAAAAGAAAAAGAACCTTCCAATTTAGCTGAATTTACTGTAAAACTAGGTAAAAGTGAAATACTAAGACAAGGAAAAGACCTGACAGTAGTTTCTTATGGATCTACAATTAGATTGGTAGAAAAAGCAGCTTCTGAGCTTGAAAAAAATAATATTGATATTGAAATAATTGATATACAAACTTTAATTCCGTTCGACAAAGAGGAAACCATTAAAAGAAGTTTGGAAAAAACAAATAAAATATTGATAGTTGACGAGGATGTACCAGGAGGTGCTTCAGCGTATATATTACATAAATTAATCGACGATCAGAATGCTTATGAATTGCTGGACAGTAAACCAATCACGTTAACTGCCAAACCCCATAGACCTCCATATGGAACGGACGGAGACTACTTTTCCAAACCATCAATGGACGATATTATTGAAGCTATTTTGAGTATAATGAATGAGTATAACCCAAAATTATATCCTAATATTTAGGTTTTTATAATTTGAACTATAGTTTGTCTTAACAATTCTTCACTTGAAACAGCAGAGCCATTGTAACCTTTAGTTTTCATGTCAAGATCTCTAATTAAGGAAACAATTCTTGAGGTTTTCTTAAAAGAGTAATTTTTTGATCCTTTTACGTATTGTTCAACAAAATATGGGTTAACGCCTATTGTTTTTGATATATTTGACGTTGATTTGTTACTCAAGGAGTGAAGTTTAAAAATCTGAATAAAAAAATTAAATAATAGTGATACTGTTACCTGAATAGGATGTTTTTTATTGTTTTTTGAGATGTAATCACAAATTATTAAAGACTTTTCAAGATTTTTCTCTCCAATTGCATTTACCAGTTCAAAAACATTATAATCTTTACTAAATCCGATATTATTTTCGATTAAT
>CABZAE010000013.1 GCA_902523635.1 uncultured Bacteroidota bacterium
AAAGCCAAGAGTAATCTGGTGGAAGCCTCCCGACCCAAAGCGAATATCTCCTTGTTGATAGGAGTAATTATATGAAAAAATAAAATCTTTAAAATCGATTCCAACCAGTGGGGTAATTAATTGTAATCTTTGTCTTTTGAGTAACTGTCCATCCAAATATTGTGCACCCTCGTAACTGTTTCGATATGAAAAACCAGCCCAAACTCTGCCTTGTCTTAACTTATAATAAGCCTTAAAATTAAGATCAATTGCTTTTTCGTTGGTTAACTCTGCAGCTTGGAATAAAACAGATGGTTCAAAGGACCAAGGAAGCTCAGTATAAAAAATGTAACCTAAGGATGCAACCAATCGTTTAAAACTAGTTCTGTCAGGTCTTTTACTATAAGTATCCACTCCGTACATATTATGAGGACTCCACAGTAGATTTTTAACAGTCAAATGAGCGTAATATTTATTTGTAACATAAGACATGCCTGCATCTACATTAAAATATCCAGTACTTTGCTTAATTCCTGCTATTAAAGGATCATAGTCAAATAAATCAAATGATGTTTGATCAAGGGAGTTTTGAATTCCACCTGCGCTAATTCCAAATGATAATTGATTTATGTCGTCGTCCTTTGAAGGATAGGGTCTTTTGGAGGGTGACATAGACTTGTTGAAATTAATATGGTGTGCATAAGTTAAATACGCACCTATTTGAGAATGGTATCCGTTTTGGTCTTTATAAACTATAGTCCCCAATCCTGACCTGTCAGTTAATCTGTAATCAACAGAGAGAGTTTGAAGATTGGGTGCATCCTGCTGATCAAACCACTGCTTTCTAGTTGTCATCCTAACTTTTCCTCCAACCAAGTTAACACCTGCCATGGATGGATGCACTAAATAATAGTTTTCCGTTAAATAGTCAGAGTAGACTGGTAATCCTTCTTGACTATTTAATTTGAAAAAAAATAGTAAGGTTATTATTACATATGATATTCTCAAAACAATAAATCTGATAATAAATGTTTTAACAACAAATTTTTCTAAAGATAGTCATTATCTATAACAAAAAAATAAGGTCTGAAATTAAGTTATTTTGTAACATATTCCACCAACTCTTTTTCAGAAAGATAACCAAGGTCATTGATTTCATTCATCCATTTGTTAAGTTGAAATTTTAAAGTTTTTAGTACAGAAGAGTAGTTGCCATCGTCTATTAAGTTGTTAAGCTCAAATGGATCCTGTTGAAGATCATACAGCTCCTCCTTTTTTTTTGGAACTTGGAACCATAACTGCTGTTTTTCGTTAAGAAGTCCAGTACTATTTAATTTATTCAAGTGTTGCATTAAAGCCATTTGATTTCTATAACTTACCTGTAGGGCGTGAGGCTTATCTACATAGTAATTTTTAATGTATTTATATCTAAAATTTCTTACAGCTCTAATTCTATCGCTATGTTCGTCAAATCTATCACTAGCTGTGAACAAGAAAGTTCTTTTATTTTCAGTCTTTTTATTTCCTAAAAAAGCTTTTCCTTGATAAATTTTAGGGATATCAATTCCTCCTGCAATTGAAAGAATCGTAGGAGCAAAATCTATAAAATTTAATAAATCACTGTTTCTTTTTTTATAAGGTTTTATTGTTTGAGGAAATTTAACTATCAAGGGTACTTTGGTTCCTGTTTCATAAATTGCCCTTTTGTGTCTTGGGAAAGGTCCACCATGATCACTGTAGAAGAAGATGTAGGTATTATCATATAAACCTTGATCTTTAAGTTTTTTTATTACTTCACCTATTTGTTTGTCCATTTCAACCAAATTAGAATAATTAACAGCCATCGCATGCCTAGATATTGAGTCATCAGGAAATAGTGGAGGAACTTTTAATTGATCAGGATCCACAACAAGTGGTTCTTTGTCTCTACGCCAAATAGATGATTCGTGAGTTATACCAAAATTAAAGACTGAGAAAAAAGGCTGGTCATTTTTTCGCTTTTCCCAAGACGCTGCATTGCTTGATTCATCCCATGCTTCATCTCTCAAAATAAAATTATAATCTCTTTTAGCGTTGTTAGAACAATAGTAACCATTCTCTCTCAAAATCTGAGTAAAAGGTTTAATATCCTCAGCCAATTTTGACGAATAATAAGGTATGTTCAGCCTAGATTCTTTTTCGCTTCTAACTAGTACTTTTCCATCATTTCTCAAAGCCCTCATGTTTCCTGTACCAATAGAATTAGGGTACATTCCAGTTATTATAGCACTTCTTGCAGGAGCACAAACTGGATATGTTGAATGCATTTCTTCATAGATTACTCCGTTTTCGGTTAATTGACTGATATTAGGAAGTAAAATTGATTTGTCTCCATAAAAAGGAAAAAAATATTGGGATTGATCCTCTGCAACTAGCCAGACAATATTTGGTTTTTCTTCATTATGTAAATCACATGCAAATAGAAATATTAAAAGAAAAACGCTTAAAGATTTTTTAAAGTTTATTTTCATTTTATTATTTTAACTGTATTGTGGATTTCACACCTATTTTTTTTTAAAAAAAATAATTAATGCAACTATTAATGAAAAAATCCCAGTATATAAATATGGGTAATCAATAAATGAAAGGTTTGAATGCATAATATAAACCACAATAAAACACAATATTGAAACAACCAATAAAAAAGAAACAACTAAAATTTTTAATCTCATAAAATCAAATATGAAAAAAATTATATTATTTACAACAATTATTTTTTTAAACTTTTCTTATTCCCAAAATGATTACAGACCAAGTCCCGAAAACATTCAGGCAAGAAAATGGTTTGAGGAAGCTAGATTTGGACTCTTCATACACTGGGGGGTTTACAGTATTCTTGGAGATGGTGAGTGGGTTATGAATAATCAAAATATTTCAATAGAGGAGTATGAAAAACTTCCAGGGTTTTTCAATCCCACCGGGTTTGACCCTGAAAAATGGGTTTTAATGGCAAAAAATGCTGGAATGAAATACATAACCATAACTAGCCGTCATCATGATGGTTTTTCAATGTTTGATTCAAAGGCATCTGATTACAACATTGTTAAAAAAACACCATACAAAAAAGACGTTTTAAAAATGTTAGCAGAAGAATGTAAAAAACATGACATTAAATTATTTTTTTACTACTCACAATTAGATTGGTATCGCGATGATTATTATCCCAGGGGAAGAACAGGAAATGGAATCCAGGGAAGAGGAACAGGTGAATGGGATAATTACATATCTTTTATGAAAGTTCAATTGACTGAGCTTTTAACAAATTACGGAGAAATAGGCGGAATATGGTTTGATGGTCAATGGGATCAACATGACTGGGACGGTAAAAGATTTGGAGGAATTAATGCTGATTTTAAGCTTAGGGAAGTATATGATTTAATTCATGAACTTCAACCTCAAGCATTAATTGGTAGTAATCATCATTTAGCTCCACAAAGTGGGGAGGATTTTCAAATGTTCGAAAAAGATTTACCTGGAAAGTCAACCATGTCATTTGCTACTTCTGCAGAGGATATTGGTAACTTACCTTTAGAGGTCTGCGAAACAATAAATGGTTCATGGGGTTTCAATTTAAAAGATAGAAAGCATAAGTCAGAAAAAGAATTGATTCAGTACCTAATTAAAGCTGCAGGATATGGAAGCAATCTTTTATTAAATGTTGGTCCAATGCCAAACGGAAAAATTCAAGATGAGCATATTGAATCATTAAATAAAATTGGAAAATGGGTTAAAAAATATGGTAATACAATTTATAAGACCAAAAGAGGACCAATAGACCCAACCAATGAGATCGCTTCGACTCAAATAGGAAACATAGTTTATGTACACATGTTGAATGATAAAAAATCAAATTATTATATCAACGGTTTTAAAAATAAATTCAAAAAAATAACTTATTTAAATTCTAATAAAAAAGTTTCATTTCAAAGAACTAAAAATGGATTATTAATTTACCTTGATAAAAAAGAAATCGATCCTATAGATACAATTTTAAAAATTGAGCTATGAAACGTATTTTAATTCTTCTACTTATCGTATCCTGTTCTCCAACAAAAAAATTTCAAGAAACCAAGGAAAAATGGGAAAAATCGGTCGAAGATTTAAATAAATCAAACTTAGAAATAGCACAAAATGAAGATGCTATTTTATTTATTGGCAGTTCGAGTATTAGATTATGGAATACAATTGAACAAGATATTGAACCTTACAGTTCAATTAGAAGAGGATATGGGGGAGCAAAATATACAGATTTGATTCATTTCACTGAAAGACTCGTCGAACCACATAATGTTAGAGCGGTAGGTATTTTTGTAGCAAATGATATCACTGGAGGTGAGAAAGATTTAAAACCCAAAGAGGTACTAAATCTTGTAAAATATGTAATAAAATCGATTCAAAAAACTCACAAAAACAAGCCTATATTTATTATTGAAACAACACCTACGCCAAAGAGGTGGAGGGTTTGGGATAAAATTTCCCAAGCAAACGATTTAATTAGTAATTTTTGTTCAAATAAAGAGAATTTATTTTTTATTAGTACCAGGAAATATTTCATTTCGTCCCTGGGAAATCCAATATATGATTACTTTAGGAAAGATAAACTCCACCTAAATAAAGCTGGATATTCACTTTGGGGTAAGATCATAAAAGAAAGTTTTAATAAAAATTTAATAAACTAGAACTTAATTTTTGGTGTCGACCAATTGGTTGGATTGCCTTCAATATTTTTATCGAGGTCAATAACTTCAATCGTAATTGGATTAACTTTTAAAATTAGTGCCCTATTCCTGTCATTGTAAAAAGGAGTCCATTCTTTTTTCCAGTAGTCGTCTTTAATATTGGTTTCAGGCACTAAAGAAATTTCGCCTTCAATTGAAACATAACCATTTTGATTTTGGAATAATAAGGTCGCATTTCGATTTTTAGATATTTCTGAAACTTTTCTGCTTATTGGATTTGTAACTAGATAAACAACAAAGTCAGAGCCAGGAATATGAGGGTCCATTAGTCTGGATGAAATTTTTCCGTCAATTGATATTGTGCTTAGTACACATAACTTCGAATTATTTATAATTTCTAGAGCTGCTCTTTTGAGAGACGACTCAGAATAACTTTGAGCAAATGAAAATTGTAAATAATAAAAAAAGAAAAGAAAATAAACGCTTTTCATATCCAATAAAAAAGGGTAAAAATAAATAAGATTATTAAAAACACCTTCATTTTTCTATTTTGTTAATAATACTTGTCAACATATGGAAATTAAATATTCAATATGTACCATCTGACTTTGTTCTAGAAAACAGGTTATAATTACATTTCAAAGCAACTTTTAAGGCATAATCATAAAATACTGATAATCAGTATTTTATAATGAAAAGTATGTTTATACTTTGAATAATATTTTTAATTTACACAGTTGTTAAATGATGAAAATCAATTATATATGTTAATTCAAAAAAAAAGTAATTAACAATTATTCTTTCCTCTGAAAAATAAAAACTTCCAGATAAGAATTTTTTTTTATAGATTAGTTTAAATAACGTTTAACTTAATATTTAAAAAATGGGATATAAACACACAAACAGTAAAGGAAATACTTACTTTTTACATTCAAAAGATGTCCAGCTTAAAGGTGGAAGAAACCAAACAATATATTACTTCGCTAAAGATCAAAGAGCTGAAGCATGTGATTTACCAGCTGGAAAACAGGTTGTTGAAAGTCCAAAAACTGGACTGCCTTTTGTTAAAGGAAAATAAACAACTACAAACGTTTTAAAAACCCTCCTCAATGGAGGGTTTTTTATTGAAACATAGGAAGCTTTAGTTGATATCTTCCCAATAATTCACTTGAAGCTACTGTTTTCTTAAGCAACATTAAATTTTCATATGTTCGTTTAAAATATTAATATATTTTTTGATTTATAAATATATATTTGTTCATTTGCAAACTAAATTTATGTTGTGAATTTGATAGCTAAAAAATCTGACTTTTTTGGAGTAATGTCCTCAACATTATGCTTAATGCACTGCTTATTAACTCCGGTTTTATTTGTAATACCTTTTTGGTGGAAGGGTATGAATTTCGTTTTTGTGGCTGTATCTTTGTCAGCAGTTTATTTTTCATCAAAAAATACTTCGAGATCAATAATGAAACCTTTACTTTGGATCGGATTTTTCATGCTTTCTTTCTGCATAATTAATGAAGAAATAGGCATTTTCCACTTGCCTGAAATCATTACATATTTTGCCGCAATAAATCTTGCGGGTTTACATGTATATAATCTCAATTTCTGTCGTTGCGATGATGACCAATGCTGTCCTCCAGATGCGTAAATTTTACTGGTAACTTAACTATCACATTCTCCCATTTGAAAGTCGATAATTCCTCTCTTTATAGCATGACACTCATTTGAGTATGTTTTGTTATCACAACCACAAACGGGTTCATATTCCTCGGTGCAAATTGTATCTAGATCTATTAAATCTTCTCTGACACAACTATCAACATTGTCAGTCTTTGAACATGCTATTAACAATAAAAAAATAACTTTCAAAAATTTATTTGAAACAAAAAAGTTTAGTTTGTCACAACGAAATTTAATATAGTTAATTTGCATATCATTAAATTTATATAAATTAAAAATAAAGATTCAAAAAATATCAATGAATACATGAAAAAATCAATTTTAATTTTGTTGCTGATTATAAAGTATAATCATGTATTTGGTCAAATAAGTTCTAATGAAAGTTATTCAGTAAATACTATTGCATTTTACAATGTAGAAAATTTATTTGATACAATTGATGATCCTTTGACAAGAGACGATGACAGAACACCACAGGGAAAGGATAAATGGACTATTGATATTTATAATAAAAAGTTAAAAAATATTTCAAGAGTTATTAATGAAATAGGTTCAGATTTAACCAACACTACACCAACAATTGTTGGACTATGTGAAGTTGAAAATAAAAAAGTATTGCAAGACTTGATCAATACAAATCTTCTAAAAAATTCTAACTATGGTATTATTCATTTTGATTCCCCTGACGAAAGAGGTGTTGATGTGGCATTATTATATAAAACTGATAAATTTAATCCTTTGACCATCAAAAATTACCCTCTTTATCTCATGAACTCAAACGGGACAAAAGATTTCACTAGAGACCATCTTGTAGTTTCAGGATTTTTGGAAAATGAAATGATTTACCTGATTATAAACCACTGGCCATCAAGAGCTGGAGGGCAGATGAAAAGTGAAAAAAAACGAATTTCAGCTGGAATACTTAATCGAAAAATTATTGACTCGATTCTAGTTAAAGATCCAAAAGCTAAAATAATCAATATGGGTGATTTCAACGATAACCCGTCTGATCGAAGTATCAAACCTGTGTTAAAGACTTTATCAAACAAAAAAAAATTACTTGAGTATGAATTATTTAACCCAATGGAGATTCTGTTTAAAAAGGGATACGGAACATATAAGTACAGAGGCAAATGGGATATGTTAGATCAATTCATGATTACCAAAAGTTTAGTATCCGAAAATAAAGGTCACATTTTTTTAAAAGCTTCAGTTTACACTAAAAAGTATATGATTAACCCCCAGGGAAGGTATAAAGGCTACCCATTCAAAAGTTTTGCCTCCGGAAAGTTTTTAGGGGGATTCAGTGACCATTTCCCTATTTACCTATATTTAGCAAAAAAAGCCTCTTCAGATGATTAAAATATTTGTAACTGGTGGTACATTTGACAAGAGTTATGATTATAAAAGTGGAAATTTATTTTTCAAAAGAACTCACTTGCCAGAAATGCTTAAGCGAAGTAGATGTAATTTAGAAGTCTCTGTTGAAACTCTTATGATGACGGACAGTTTAGAAATGACGCACGAACAAAAAACTCACATAATTTCCAAGTGTAAATCAACAAAATTGAAAAAAATTATAATTACTCATGGAACTGACAAAATAGTGTCAACAGCTAAAGCATTAGCTAATTCTAATTTGGATAATAAAACAATTGTTCTAACTGGCGCCATGATACCTTATGCATTTGGAAGTTCCTCTGATGGTTTTTTTAATTTAGGATGTGCTTTGTCTTATGTTCAAACTCTATCGTCTGGAATTTACATAACTATGCAAGGTGAATATTTTAAATGGAATGAAGTCAAGAAAAATCCAAAGAAAGGCATTTTTGAAAAGAACATTAATTAATTATCCTCTAAATCATATTCTTTATTTAGATCAAAAACTTTTTTCGCTGAAAACACTTTTTTATTTACAATTTTTAATTGCTCCTCAAGCAGTTTTTTCTTTTTTGGAAGTGAATTTTTAATTTTCTTATATAAAAAATCTATTTCAGTTTGAAATTTTATTTCAATTTGGTCAATTATTTCAATAATCGAATCCATCTCTTTCATAACTGCTTTCATTTGATTGGGAAGCCAACTAATTATTGGGGTTCCTCCGGTCGCTTTAGCGTATTTTGTATTAGCCATTATATATTTCTGAACAAACTGCCAATGACCATTTCTAAAGTGATATATCTCTTCTAAAATACCGAGTAAATAGAAAAGTCCCTTAGTATTTTTATTATTGTTCAAAATTCCTGAAATACCGTTTTCATGAATCTCTTGAACAGAATTTTCCAAGTCTATAAAAAAATTTTGAATACACTTTGGTCTGTATGATCTTAAATCAATTAAATACTTTGTCAATTCATTTTTTGGATAATGTTTCATCACTCCGCTAAAAATATCTTCCATTGGAATAATGTCATCCTGGGCACCGGTTTGTCCTCTGAACTTTTTTGGCTCATCCCAAACACCACTGTATAATACACCATCACCAAATAAATCATCATTTCCTTTTACACCCATTATAAAAACCCTAAAATCATTGTAATGATTCCACCTTGAAGCTTTCCACATTTGTTTTCTTCTGTGGTTCATTATTTTCATGGTTTCATAATTTTGCTTCAAATATTTTATGATCTTCAAATCATTACCCAATTTTAAATTTTGTAATGTTTTTATAACTGAACCCACTAAAGCAGGAGAATGTTGGTTAATGTCAACGTGCAACATAATGAATCCAACCTCATCGGGTTTTCCCGAAAATCGAACACACATATCCAAATTAGACCAAGTGTGATCTCCATTTTTATCAATTTTTTTATAATTTCCTAAAGAATAAGCGTAGTGATAATCCAACCAAGGAAACACATCTAATTTTTTTGATACCTCTACAAAAGGTTGTGCAATTTGTTTTGGTAAAATATTATTTGCTTTTCCATATTTTCCTGTTTTTCTGAAATATTGGAAAGAGGGCTCTAATGTGAATGCAGAGGCAAGAAAACTGTATCCTCTGAACAATGCTTGGATAATTCTTATATCCTGCTCATTTGAAACTTCTGCAATTAAATTGGGAAGTTGATCTACAGCTAGATTTATTCTACCAGGGATGTCTAAATATCCAGATTTATTTCCTAGAGATACAGGCATATTATCCAAAATTTCTTGTAATTTTTGATACGGCTTATTTAACTTTTCAATTGGTGGGAACTCCGGCAAAAACCCATTTTTTGAATTTACATTGAAAAAGCCATCATTATACTGCGATTTTATAAAACCCACGACATAAATTTAAATCTCAAATTAATGATATAATTAATATTAAAATATACTAATTTTATGTGATAACTGACTAATATCTAAGAAATTAACTAATATGAAAATTATCAAACGAGAAGACATACCTAAGTGGGGTAAAAAGATAAATCAACTCAAGAAAAGAATTGATAGGGCTGAAATAAGTGGCAACTATGAAAAAGTTGAATTTAGAAAAATGAGAATAAAAAAAATTAAAAACTCAATTAATGAAATAATGAAAAAAATCTAAGATGAAAAAAATATTTCTTTTAATGTGTATTTTAGGTGTAGTGCTTCCATACTATCATCTAATTAATTTCCTAAGTGACAACAATTGGTCCATGAGTGGTTTTTGGTCAGAAATTTTTTCTAGCCATCCAGTTTCAATGATTTCAATGGATTTGACTGTTGCTGCCTCAACTTTTTTGATATTTTTAATTTACAAGTTTAAAACAAAAAAAATTAATCCAATTAAATACATACTGTGCTTATTTATGGTTGGGTTCTCACTAGCACTTCCTCTGTATCTTTATGATAATTATGAAAAATTTTAATGATTGAATTTAAAAAAGCGTTTGATCATCTAAAAAAAGACTCAGTAATGAAATCACTAATAAAAAAAATTGGTGATCAAATTACTATAAAAGACAGGGCTGAAAAAAACTTAGCTTTAGCATTGTCACTGCTAATAATTGAACAACAAGTAAGTTTTAAAGCTGCCATTACTATAAAATCACGATTTAGAGAATTAATAAAGAATAAAACAAACAAAGAAATATTAAATATCGAAACTGAAAAATTAAAATCTGTAGGAATTACTTACAAGAAGGTAGAGTACATTAAAAATGTTTTCAAATATTTCGAAAACAATAAGTTTGATTTTTTTTCGGAGTCTAAAGAAAAAGTAATTAAAGAGCTTATTGGTATAAAAGGAATAGGACAGTGGACAGCAGAAATGTTTTTGATCTTTATTCGATTTGATTTGGATGTGTTCTCAAAAGGGGACCTAGCTTTGATCAATAGCATAAAGATCAATTATAAAATAACCGAATTAGATGATTACCGATTAAAAGAAATAACAGAAAATTGGTCTCCTTATAAAACAATTGCTAGCTTACTATTGTGGAAATCAATAGAAGAAGGAGTTTTTAGCTAAAAGTGATAAAAATGTGGATGAAAATTTATAAAATATGTCAAAAATGAGCTAAAAATGACAAAAACTAATTAAAAATGGCAATATTTTGTCTAAAATTACTAAAAATTGGATAATAGAAATTTTTTATATAATTGATGATTATCAAAAATTACACAAAGGAATTTGGCTATAACTTAAAATTAGCCTCCCCTGTAATGCTTGGCATGGTAGGACACATTATGGTATCATTTGCTGATAACATAATGGTTGGGCAGCTTGGTGCAAAAGAACTTGCTGCAGTTTCTTTAGGAAATAGTTTTTTCTTCATAGCCATGTCCTTAGGTGTTGGATTTGCAACTGCGATAACTCCATTGGTGGCAGAGGCTGACTCTTCAAAAAATATTCAAGGTGTAAAGAACTCACTTAAGCATGGACTAATTCTGTGCACATTTATAAGCTTAGCTCTACTTGTTGGAATATTTGTTTCATTGCCACTTATGGAAAAAATGAATCAACCTCAAGATGTTGTTCTTTTGGCAATGCCATATTTGAAAATTATTGCAATTTCTTTAGTCCCATTAGTAATTTTTGAAGGATTAAAAAGATTTTCAGACGGATTATCAAAAACCAAATATCCAATGTATGCAGCAGTGTTTTCGAATGGAATTAACATTGTACTTAACTATCTTCTGATTTTCGGAATGCTGGGGTTTCCAAAACTAGGAATTGTAGGAGCTGGAATTGGTACACTAATTTCTAGAGTTTTGATGGTTTTATTTATTCTAATCATATTTTTTAAAAAAGAAAAAATTAGAATTTATTTTTCAAACTTGAATTTTAAAATAACTGAGAAAGCTGTTTTTAAAAAAATCTTTGACATAGGAATTCCTTCTGCATTACAAATGTTATTTGAGGTTGGTATTTTTACAGCTGCAATTTGGCTGAGTGGTACCTTAGGAAAAATTTATCAAGCTGCAAATCAAATCGCTTTCAACCTTTCTGCAATCACATTTATGGTTGGTGTTGGTCTTGGCGTAGCTGCAATGATTCGTGTTGGAAATCAAAAAGGCCTGTCGGATTTTCTTTCACTTCGCAGAATTGCGATTTCGGTTTTTATGTTAACTATACTAATAGAAATTGTATTTGCAGTAATCTTCTTGGTTTATAATGAGTGGCTTCCGACAATTTATTTAGAGACCAATAATCCAGAAAAGCTTGTGGAGAATACTGAAGTAATTTTAATTGCATCAAAATTACTTGTAATAGTTGCATTGTTTCAAATATTTGATGGACTACAAGTTGCAATATTAGGAGCACTCAGAGGAATGCAAGATGTAAAAATTCCAACTTTAATAGCTTTTATATCATATTGGGTAATTGGTTTTCCGCTTTGTTATTATTTAGGATTATACACTCCCTTAAAAAGTACTGGAATTTGGATTGGTTTACTTGTCGGGTTGGCTTCAGCCTCTCTTTTATTATATCTGAGATTTAATTATTTAACTAAAAAACTAATATCGAAATAAATTAGCGGGTGTGGTAGTCGGCAGCAGAGGTTGCAATTTGATCGTTTGGTTTTATATTTACTTTATAACCTAAAGAGTTAGCCCAACCTTTTGCAAAAGGCACAAGTTTGTTAGAGAAAAAATTCTCGTTTTCATTGTAGTCCATATCTATCTCAAGTGATACGTTTAATTTATTTTTTAATTTTTCAGCAATCGATAGACTTAGTTCCGTTTCTTTGAAAAGTCGATTCCAAAGATTATTAATTTTTGGAGAATTTGTTTTACTATAAATATAATGTACCCCTCTTTTGTTATATCTATATGCAATAGCTGTAATGAACTTAGTCAGGTTATTTTCAGACTGAGAGTCTGTCCCAATGTGAATTTTTACATCAGGTGATTTTTCAATAATTTTTAATGTATAAGAAAACGGATTTATCTCAAGTCCATTCACATCAGTGAATCTCATTTTTTTCTTTATTTCCAATTTTTTTGTGTTTAATTTTTTGCCAAAATTTAAATATTAATTTATAAATTTTTCTAGGAAATTCATAATGATTATTCAAACAAATTTTATTAAGTTTCTAACTGTGTTAGTTAAATAAATTAAATCCAAACATCATTATCTGCGGTTAATTCAGATTTTCTTGAATCACCAGTGTTAACGACATTTTTGGGTTCAACAATTAAAATTTTTGCAAGCTTATTTGCATATGGCTTGTGTTCTACGCCTTTTGGAACGACATACATTTCTCCTTTACTGAGACTAACCTTACCGTCCCTAAATTCAATTTCAATTTGACCGTCCAGAACAATAAAAGACTCATCAGTGTGTTTATGACAATGCCATTGAAAATCTCCTTTTATTTTAACTAGCTTGAATTGATAATCATTCATTTCGGAAACTACTTTTGGACTCCAGAGTTCATTAAACTGATTGAATTTGTCATTGAAATTTATCGATTTATATGCCATTTTTTTTAAGTTTATTTAACAAAATATAAAATATTTTTTTATTTAAATTTGTAAATAAAAAAAATGAGATCAAACAATCACTTATCATTTAGATCAGGTAATCCTGCCTTGGGAAAACAAACGTTTAAAACTTTAAAAAGAGACTCCAGTGGGCCTCTAGTTAGGGATGATGTAATGACCATCAAAGGTACAGTTGACAAAACTGCTATATCTCTTCTTTTAATGTTGTGTGCTGGATATTTTACTTTTAATGAAGGTTCTTTAGTGTACATAGCCATTGGAGGAATTGGAGGTTTTATCGTAGCTCTTGTAACGATTTTCAAAAAAGAATGGGCTCCAATAACAGTACCACTTTATGCATTGCTTGAGGGTTTAATGCTTGGTGGAGTTTCCTACATGTACGGTCAGATGTACGAGGGAATTGTTTTCAACGCAATAATGCTAACCATCTCTATTTTAATTTGTTTATTATTTGCATATAGATCTGGAATAATTCAAGCAACTGAAAATTTTAAACTGGGAGTTTTTGCTGCAACCGGAGGAATTTTTTTAGTTTATCTAATTTCTTTTATCGCCAGTTTTTTTGGTGCAGGTTTTTCATTTTTAGATCCAACGAACAGCTCTATGTTCAGTATTGGTGTTAGTTTATTTATAGTTGTAATTGCCTCACTCAATCTTGTTCTTGATTTTGATTTTATTGAAGAAGGTGCAGAAAAAGGTGCCCCAAAATATATGGAGTGGTATGGAGCCTTTGGATTGCTTGTAACTCTTGTTTGGTTATATTTAGAAATACTAAGATTACTTGCAAAACTTAATTCAAGAAGATAAATTAATTTTATTTTCTGTTAACTACATACACATAAATACTTCCGTAAATAGAGTGTATTAAACTTGATATTGCTGCTGGAATTGCAGCCATTGGATTGGTAAAATTTTGTTGAGCCAGTACGACACCAAGACCGGAATTTTGCATTCCTACCTCAATAGAAATTGTTCTTGACACGGCTTGATTTTTAAACAAATAATTAGAAATAAAATAACCAAATGTAAAGCCCAACACGTGAAGTATTAAAATTGAAAATAGTAATTTTAAACCTGAACTCAATATAATTTCTTTGCCTTGCCCAATAATGCTTGCTACAATAAGTGCAATTAGAATAACAGCTAACGCAGGAGAAAAACTTGAAAAAAAAGATGTTTTTTTTGGTAAATATTTATTAATGAGCAGGCCAATTGAGACTGGAATTAGTACGACTTGAACTGTGCTGTAAAATAACCCCCAGGCAGAAACATTTACGTAACTTCCAGATAAAAAACTTGTTAAAAAAGGAGTTAAAAAAATTGCACCCATGGTAGAGAATGTGGTCATACAAACAGAGAGTGCAAGGTTTGCTTTGGCCAAATAAGCTATAACATTCGATGCTGTTCCACCTGGACAACATGAAACTAAAATCAAGCCAACAGCAAAAAAGGTAGGTAGATTAAATATATCTGCAAGTAACCATCCTAAAAAAGGCATTATTGTAAACTGAAGAGATAGTCCAAGAAGAGCCCAAGTTGGTGTTTTGAACACTTGATAAAAATCACTAGTTTTTAATGAGAGTCCCATACTAAGCATAATAAAACCAAGTCCATAGGTTATAAAGTCTCCCGAAAACCATATAAATAATGTGGGATTAATTATAGATATAATGGATGCCGATATAACAATAATGGCAAAATTTTGTGTTATTTTGTTTGTGAGGGATAAAAAATTCATATGAATATTTGACCAATTAGATAAGTTCTAGCATCTCCACAAATTTCTATGCGTTTGTCTAGGTTGAAACATTTCAAGTTACCGCCTCTACTAGAAATTTGCTTGGCAGTTAGCTCATTTTTACCTAATCTGTTGGACCAAAATGGTACCAAGGAACAATGTGCTGAACCTGTTACGGGGTCCTCAAGAATTGATGCCTGTGGGAAAAAAACCCTGGAAACAAAATCATGATTACTCGATCTCGAGGTACATATTACACCACCAGTTCCCAGATTTTTTTTATTGAATAGTTCAGTATTAATTTTTATGTTTCCCACATCACTTTCAGAGCTGAAAAGAAGTAAATAATCTCTGGCTTTATAAACCTCAAGAGGCTTAATATTTAATGAATCGTAAATATTTTTAGGCAATTTTTTTGGGACGGGCATTCTGCTTGGCAAATTCATTACATATGAATGGTCTTTTATTTTTACAATTAAATCTCCACTTAAAGTTTCGAAAACAATTTTTTCTTTTTTGAGTCCCATAATTGAGTAAATAACGTGAGCAGTTGCTAGAGTTGCATGTCCACACAAATCCATTTCAATTTCAGGAGTGAACCATCGCAAATGATATTTGTCATTCTTTTTTACATAAAAAGCAGTTTCTGCGACTGCATTCTCTTGTGCTATTTTCAATAATATTTCATCTGGGATCCACATATCAAGAGGAATTATACAAGCAGGGTTTCCTTTGAATATGTCACTTGTGAAAGCATCTACTTGATAAATATCTAGTTTCATTTATCCAGCTCTATTTTTTGACTTTTTGTTGGGAATCCTTCCGTAATTTCCCGCACCGTCATAATCTAAAGTATCGGTTTCGATTTCATCCTTTTTCTTTTTTTTAGACTCACCAGGAATTAATAATACACCGGTTATAAAAACACCAAATACAGCAACGCCAATAAAAAAAATTATCTGTATACTCATTACTTAAAAATCTGTTTTATATAAGCGCCAGCGGCTAATATAGATGGGACCCAAATACCTACGTAAAGACCTTCATCAGTTTGTCCATTAAACCAAAGTAGAACAGAAAATAAAAAGCTTATAAATGCTGCTCCTAAAATAAAATAATCTGATTTTTTCATTCAATAAATATAAAAAACATTAATAAACACAATTTATTATTATTGACCTATGGGGTTTACAGAAAATGACTCCACGTTGTTACATGAAATGAAAATAGAGAATTCTAATGGATTGCAACAAACCTCACAGTCTTCAATAAAATTTTGATGATCAACAGAGGGATCTATTAACTTTAGTTGATTTTGCCAACAATGTGGGCAGTCAAAATAATACTCAATCATTTAAATTCTTATTAAAATTTTGGACTTCACGAAAACCACTGCTCATACCTCCTATTAGAGTAATTACCTCATTAGTAATATCGATAGGTTTATTAGATTTCAATTTAAAATTTGTACCGTCCATTGAAATTAAGGTGTTCTGAGATGTTGAAAGATGAATGGATATGAAAAAAAAAGATCTTAAGACATAATCCAAGGTATAATCAGTATTAGGGTACTTTTCATTGAAGACATTGATGTCAGAGTGCGTAGTTTTTAAAACTCTAAAATTTTTTTTGAAACCATAATCTGCAAATTGTAAAGGTGGGAATCTATTGTTTTGCTGATCAGTTTGAGAGAATGAAAAATTAAAGGAAAAAATCAACATTATAGTCAGAAAAGTTAGAGTATTTTGTGTTACAAATTTATTCATAATTAAATAAATTTTCTCATATTATGTGTTACTTTTTATCTATAGAATATTTTCCTGGTCCAAGCAAAAAAATCAAAATAAAACCAATTAAGTATAATAAAGCTTTTTCTTTTGATTTTAGTGGGTCGTCGAAATGGACAATAAATCCAGCAACCAACATTGTGACCAGCGGGAAAAAAGAAAACAGCTTTGTTTTATAACCAATGATTATAAATACAGGAGCAATAAATTCTGAAAAAACTGCAAGCACCAATGTAGGGAATTCTCCGATACCAATAGGATTTGAGAATGTTGGGTTTTCAGAAAACAATCTAATAAGCTTAGGGTAGCCGTGAGTTAGCATTAATAATGAAAGTGCAACTCGATTAAATAATAATGATATGTCTAACTTCATTTTAAATATTATTTTATTTATTAATAATAACTTAATTTTGTACTAATATAAATTACACAATTTAAAAATCATGAGAAATTTTTTTGAATTATATTACCCAATCATACTTGCTTTTATTTCCTTTTTATTTTCAGTATCTCTTTGGTTTTCTGGGAATAAGCTTGAGGGTATTTTTGTTGGTATATGGGTTCCTTCAATATTAGCATTATCTATCGCATTAAGACAAAGAAGATCTGACTACTACAAAAAAAATAAATAAACAATATGGACGTAATAGTATTTCTTGTTGGATTTTCAGTCTTTAGCTTGTATCTACTGGGTTATATTCTAGTAATCAGAAGTCAGAATAAAATTCAAGATGATTTAGAAAAGAATGATCCTGAATTAAAAGATAATTCTACTCTGTAATCACAATCATCCCCGACATGTCTGCATGTAAAGAGCATTGATAATAAAAAGTGCCAGCTTGCGTTGGTGTCCAAGAAATTTTACCGCTTGAAGTTCCATTGTTGCTTATTCCCATAATAATATCTGCTGTTCCTACACTTGCTTTAGTTTTTAGATAAAATGGATGCCCTGAAGCACTAACTGTAAACGTTATTTTGTCACCAACCTTAAATTCAATCTGCGGATCATTTCCAGAGATATCACCATTTCTGTCTTTCCCACTAAGAACGTAATCACTCATTCCATTAGGGGATACCGAGACTGGATAGCCTGAGTCGGACGAATTATTGTAAGAATCACCATTATCATATTCCCCATAACCATAATCAGATGAATCTGAGGAGCATGATAAAGATAATGATACAATAAGAAGAATAATTTTTTTCATAATTTCAATTTGGAAAGTGTTTTCAATAATAGTGCCAGAATAAATAATGGAAATAATAATAATTTGTTTGGTTACGTTCTCAGCTGCTATCCTAACTTTTTTCTCAGGATTTGGTTTAGGAACGATCTTAACCCCTGTGATGCTTATTTTTTTTCCTGTTGAGATTGCTATAGCATTTACCGGAATCATTCATTTTTCTAACAATATTTTTAAACTTTTCATAGTATCCAAAAGCATCAATAGTGAGGTTCTAATAAAATTTGGTGGTCCTGCAATTTTAGCCTCATTCGCTGGGTCATACCTACTTTTTAATATTAATGGAGCAGAGATTTTTTACTCAATTTTTTTGTTTGGAGAGCAAAGAAATGTTACAATCATAAAATTCTTAGTCTCTGTTTTATTAATAATATTTTCTTTGTTAGACCTGTTACCTTTTTTGAAAAATCTAAAATTTGATAAAAAAACCCTTCCAATCGGTGGTTTTTTAAGTGGTTTTTTTGGTGGACTTACCGGAAATCAGGGTGCATTGCGAAGTGCTTTTTTAATAAAAATGGACTTAAATAAAAATGTTTTTATATCCACTACTGTAGTTATATCAACTTTAGTTGATTTTACAAGAATTGGAGTGTATTCTACAAATTTATTGAAAGTCGATATGAACGAATACTTTGTTATGGGACTATTTTCAATCATTTCAGGAGCGTTGGGTTCAATAATTGGTAATAAGCTTTTGAAAAAAATCACAATTGAAACCATACGTTCAATTGTCGCTTTTCTAATTCTCACACTAGCATCATGTTTATTGATGGGGATTATTTAACATTAATATTCATAAATTAGTCTTGTAAATCTAATTAAATGTTAATCAAATTTTGATAAAAATTTTTGAATTTGTAATCCTCTTAAATCACAGATCATGAAAAAATTTCTAACCAAAAAAGGAAAATTATTTTTAATTTTTACGATTATCTTTCTACAGTTTTCATTTTCCCAAAATATTCTCAATTTAAAAGAAAGAGCAACTCTTATTAAAGAAATCCAAAAAGATAGAATAGAAAACCTACTTCCAAAACTTATGGATGAAACTAATTTAGATATGTGGGTTATTATAGCCAGAGAGTACAATGAGGATCCAATAATTAAGACCCTGTTGCCCCCAACTTGGCTTAACGCGCGCAGAAGAACAATCCTTGTTTTTCACTATGATAAAAAATCCAATCAACTTGATAAAGTAGCAATTTCTAGATATAATTTTGGAGATAACATTCCTTCAATTTGGAATAAAGATAAACAGCCCGATCAAATGAAGGCATTATATGATTACATACTTGAAAAATCTCCACAAAAAATTGGTTTAAATTTTTCAAAAAACTTTGCACTTGTTGATGGAATTTCTAAAACAGATTATGACCTTTTTTTCAATAATGCTCCAAAAGAAATTAAAAGAAAAATAACTTCTGCTGAAACATTGGGAATTCGCTGGATCGAAACCAGAACTGAAAAAGAGAAAGTCATCTTCAGCCAATTGGTTGAAATTACACATAACATTATTAGTGAAGCCTTCTCAACAAAGGTAATTACACCTGGAATCACTACTACAGATGATGTCGTATGGTGGATGAGAGAAAAGGTTGTCGACCTAAACCTTAAAACCTGGTTTCATCCAACTGTTGACGTCCAAAGAAATGAAAAAAGCGATTTATATGCATTTGATGGTAAATCTAAATTTGACATTATCCAGCCTGGAGATTTAGTTCATTGTGATTTTGGGATTAGCTATCTAACACTAAACACAGACTGTCAACAAATTGCTTATGTTTTGAAGCCCGGAGAAGAAAAGGCTCCAAATTTTTTAAGTGATGCTCTCAAAGAAGCCAACAGACTTCAAGATATATTTACCAATCAATTTAAGTATAAAAGAACAGGGAATGATATTCTTAAATCATCACTTGAAATTGGAAAAAGTGAAGGTCTTGATCCACAAATTTATACTCACCCATTGGGAACTTTCGGTCATTCTGCAGGAACCACTATTGGAATGTGGGATTCTCAAGGTGGTGTTCCTATAAATGGCGATGTCCCTATGATGTTTGATACCGCTTACGCAATCGAACTTAACAATAAAAGTTTTATAAAAGAGTGGGGTAAAGAAGTTAGAATTATGCTAGAGGAGGCAGGAATATTTGAAAAGAAGGGATTTAGATACGTAAATGGACGTCAAAACAAAATTCTATTAATAGGAAAATAATTTTAATTTGATTTCCAATAAGCAAAATCTCCTGGAATTATCCCGACATCAAACGAACCGACTTCATTATTATTGAAATCAACAACTTTAACTTTGTTGTAGTCTTTATAGTTTGTTAAACCGAAATATATATAATCACCAATAATTTCAGACGAGTACAACTTACTAGATTCATAATCTCCAATTTTTGTATTTTCTAGAATATTTAGCTGTTCATCTAAAATTGCCGCTCCGCCAGAAAAAGATCTA
>CABZAE010000014.1 GCA_902523635.1 uncultured Bacteroidota bacterium
TAAAAATTTCAAAAACACCCGGTTCTGAGATCCAACCTTGTTTTCTTTCATAAAACCTAAGCATTGACTCAGTTATTTCAAAATTAACTTTTTTTACTTCACCGGGAACCAAATCAATAAGTTTAAAGCCCTTGAGCTCTCTTATTGGTCTTGTTATTGAACCAAATTTATCTCTAATGTATAGTTGTACAACCTCCCTTCCATTGTATTTTCCTGAGTTTTTTAATAAGACAGATGCGTTAATGACTTGATTTTTTTTCAACAATTTATTATCAATTTCCAGATTTGAATATTCGAATTTGGTGTAACTAAGCCCATAACCAAAAGGATACAAAGGTGTATTAGAAACATCATTATAATGTGACCAAAAAACAACTTTTTTTGGACCTGGTCTCCCAGTTGATTTGTGGTTATAATATATAGGGATTTGACCAACATTTCGTGGAAAACTCATGGGTAATTTTCCACTAGGATTATAATCACCATATAAAACTTGGGCAATAGCATTTCCAGTTTGTGTTCCCAATTGCCATGTTTCCAAAATTGCTGGAATGTTTTCATCAGCCCAAGTTAAATCAAGAGGTCTACCATTCATTAAAACTAAAATAACTTTCTTGTTTACTTTAAATATTTCTTTTAATAAATCTAACTGAACACCTGGGATGTCTATTTTTGATCTACTCCTGCCCTCACCTGACTGAAAACCGTCCTCACCTATTACTACAATAGTCACATCAGATTTAGAAGCAACATTAATTGCGTCACTAAAACCTGATTTATCATTTTCATTCAAAATTATACTTTCATGAAACTTAACAACTCCTCCTTTGTTTAAAATTACATCAGCACCTTTTTCATAGATTAGTTCATTGTCGGGGTATTTAGACATACCTTCTAAAACACTCACTGCTGTATTATCATCTGAGTTGGTTCTCCAATTTCCTAATGGACTGTTTTTATCATTTGCTAATGCACCAATTAAAGCGATCTTTAAGTTTTCTTTTTTAAGGGGGAGGAGACCTTCGTTATTTTTTAAAAGAACAATTGATTTCTTAGCCATTCGCAAAATATCTTTTTGTATTTCGGCACTATTAATCACATCTGTTTCTCTTTGTTTATCGAGATATCTATAAGGGTCATCGAATAAACCAAGCTCAAACTTTAATCTTAGTATTTTCTTAACGGATTGGTCAATCAGGTCTTCACTAATTATTTGGTCTTTCACGAGTTTTTTAAGTTTACTCAAGTAAATATTAGACTCCATATCAATATCTGTACCTGCTTTTATTGCCAACTCGGCAGCTTTTTCAGGATTTTTCGCATAACCATGAGGGATCATTTCTCTGATAGAACCCCAGTCTGAGATAACAACTCCTTGATAATTCCAGTTCTGTCTCAATACCTTTTTAATCAGTTCTGAATTTGCTGTAACTGGTATACCATTCAAATCATTAAAACCAGTCATTACAGTTGCCACACCCGAATCGACAGATTTAATAAAAGGTGGAAAAACAATATTGAATAAAGTGTTTTCTCCAATATCAACGGTATTGTAATCCCTGCCAGATTCAGAAAAACCGTAGGCTGCAAAATGTTTTGCTGTTGCAGCTATGGTATTATGTTTAGAAAGGTCATCGCCCTGAAAACCTTTAATTCTAGCCTCAGCAATCAAACTTGAAAGAAACGGATCTTCACCTGCACCTTCCATTACCCTTCCCCATCTTGCATCTCTAGATATATCAACCATAGGAGCAAAAGTCCAATTTGTCCCAGATGAAGATGCTTCTAAAGCAGCAATCCTTGCCGAATTTTCGATTTCTTTAAGATCCCAGCTTGCAGCCTCAGCTAATGGTATTGGGCTCAAAGTTTTATAACCGTGTATTACATCATTAGCAAAAATTAGAGGAATACCTAGTCTTGTTTCGTTTACTGCAATTTTTTGAATTGCTAAAATTTCTTCCACACCTCTTACATTTAGCATTGATCCGACTAGTCCCTTTTTCAAACTTTCGTATTTTTTTAATTGTTCACCTGCTTGAGGAGTTGGACCTGTTGCATCCCAAAAGCCGTTGTATTGATTCATTTGTCCAATTTTTTCATCCAAATTCATTAATCCGATTATTGAATCAATTTTTTGTTCTAGATAATTTTGGTTTTCAGTCAACTGAGCATTAATTGAAAAACAATTAAATAGTAAAAAAAATAAAATGATTATTTTAATATTCATGAAATAAAACTACCAGAGAAAAGCATACAAAAATGCTGTTATTATGCAGATTACCATTGCAGATATATTAAAGGAAGAGGAGGTTTCAAATAATTTTTTAGAAAGAATTATACCTTTTGGATCCTCATTATTCCCTTCTAAATAACTTATAATATAAATTATAAATATGGTAGATAAACATGTTATACCCATTTGATTCATAAATGGTGTTTGTGCTAAAAACCAATCCGAAGGAACTATTTTGAAATACATCGCGACTGGAATTGAGGAAACAACTCCCCATATTGCAGCATTGTTAGTCGCTTTTTTATAAAATAGCCCCATCAGGAAAACTCCAAGAATTCCAGGGCTTACTATCCCGGTATACTCTTGTATGAATTGAAAAACTTCACCTAAACTCCCCAATTGTGGTGCAATAATCATTGCTATTATCAATGAAACCAAAGCTGTAATTCTACCGACTTTTACTGTAGATTTTTCACTTGCATTTTTATTTATAAAAGACTTGTAAATATCCATAGTGAAAATTGTAGAAGTTGAATTCAACATAGATGCTAGTGATGAAACGATTGCTGCAGCGAGTGCAGCTAAAATTAAGCCCAAAAATCCTGAGGGTATGAAATTTTTAATTAACCAAGGAGCAGCGTTATCGTTTGCAATCATGCCGTTTTCAGATATAAAACTTTGATCTATTGTTGAGGGGTTGAACACTCCTGAATCCATATTCATAACATATGCAACAATTCCAGGTACTACGACAATAATTGGCATTAATAATTTAAGGAAAGCAGCGAAGGCAATTCCTTTTTGTCCCTCCTTCAAATTTTTAGCAGCTAGAGTTCTTTGTATGATGTACTGATTGAATCCCCAATAGTATAAGTTTGCAACCCACATTCCTCCAACTAAAACAGCAATACCTGGGAGATTTTCCCAAGTATCTTGCCCATTAGTATTAATAATCTCTCCTTTGGATACAATCATGGTAAATCTTTCAGGAACTGTATTGTACACGTGTACTAACCCATCAAAAAAATTTCCGGATTCAGTTACATTAGATAATGCAAAATATGTCATCATTAAACCACCAAAAATTAACAAAACAACTTGAATTACATCAGTCCAGGCAACAGCTGCTAGCCCACCCCAAAGGGAGTAAGCTGCTGCAAATAATCCTAATCCAACTATACTTCCAAAAAGCAAGCTACCATCGCCAGTACCAATGACTATATCAAGAGCTTTAGCTCCCAGGAACAAAACAGTTGTTAAGTTGACAAAAACAAACAAAGCGATCCAAAAAACTGCCAGTATTGTTTTTAAATTTGTACTGAATCTTTTTTCAACAAATTCTGGAATTGTATAAAGACCTTTTTCAATGAAAATCGGCAAAAAATATTTCCCAACTACCAATAAAGTTATAGCAGCCATCCACTCATATGATGCAATCGCTAGTCCAGCTGCAAATCCAGATCCATTCATTGCTACAAATTGCTCTGCTGAAATATTTGCTGCGATTAATGATGCGCCTATTGCCCACCATGGTAAAGACTTTCCAGCTAAAAAATAGTCTTCTGCACTTTTACTTTTTCCTCTTTTGTCTCTCGAAACGTAAAGACCGATTGACAAGATGATTAAACAATAAAGTACAAAAACTACAACATCTAAATTTGAAATATTCATCATACTAATTTAATTCAATATAAGTAAAAGGATTCTAATTTAATTACTTTTTGTAGCCCTGCTAGGAATCGAACCTAGATCTAAAGTTTAGGAAACTCTTATTCTATCCGTTGAACTACAGGGCTGTGAGGTTCAAAACCCCAAAAAACAAAAAATTTACAATCAATAAATGAGAGGAGAAAGTTATTTCTTTGCTATCAACACCAAAATAAAAAATAATTTGGGCTGGCACTGCAATAAGAAGCCAGCCTACGTAGTTTTGTAAAGGAGCAATTTCTGAGTCAAAAACCCAAAACCCTAATTTTGGTGCCAATGGTTCTATGAGAATATCCAATAGAATCATTAAACTAACACCTAATAAAATAGAGTAAAGTTTATTTTTTTTAAAGAAATAATTGGAAAAAGAGCCTGTAATGTAAGTAAGAATTACCCATTGGATCCCAATCATAATTGGCACTCCCATAATTTTCATCCCCAAATTATCCAAATAGATGTAGTCTCCAAAAATAAATCCGTAGTTTACTCCCAATATTTCAGCAATCATTCCAATAAGAAAAATAATTACAGCTGTTCTCAAACTTTTTTTATCAATCTGAAGTTGATTTGAAAAAAGGAGAAAAAATGAAATCAATAAATTAATTGGTGTAAATGAAACAAATAAATCTTTATTAGAAAACCCTATACCAACTACACCACTAAAATGAAATAACCATATCAAGAAAATTGAGGCAAATTTAATTTTTGTTTCAGGAACTAAAAATTTCATTGATTCTTTAACTCTAAAATTATCTCTTCTTTAATTTTTTCACTTGTAAATGATGCTCTCATTGCATTGATATTACAATTTAAGAAATGTTGAACATCCCAGTTAAAAATTTTTGATAATTTTTTGTACTCGTCATTCAAAGTTGTATTTGAGATCGCTCTTCCGTCTGTATTTATTCCAACAGACAAATTTTGTTTATAAAATTCATTTACTGGATGCTGGATTAAACTACTGAAAACACCAGTTAACAAATTGCTAGTGGGACATATTTCAAGGTGAACTTTTTCTTTTTTTAGTCTTTCCAGTAAGCAACTGTTTTCATAACTCCTTACACCATGTCCAATCCTATTGGTTTTTAGTTTATCAAGAGTCTCAACCACACTTTGATATCCCAAGGCCTCTCCTGCGTGTGACGTGCAATAAATATTATTTTCTCTTGCAAACTTGAAAGCTTTTACATGATTATCCAATGGGTGTGCAGTTTCATCAGCAGCAAGATCAAATCCAACAATATTTTCATCATTAAAGTCATTTATCAATTTAACTGTTTGCAAACTATCACTTTCACTAAAATGTCTTAATGTACAAAGAATCAATCCAAATTTTATCTTTCTTTTTTTAGATTCAATCTTACATTGATTTAAAATAATTTCCACGACTTGAGCTGAGTTAAGTCCTTTTTTTAAGTGAAGTAATGGAGCAAATCTTATTTCAACATATACAACGTTATCTTTTTGTAATTGATCAAACAAGTCAATTACAGCCAAAATCAATTGATACTTATTCTGCATAATTTGAACTGATCTCTCTACACATTTCAAATAATCTTTCAAGTTTTCACAACTCGATCCAATAAATTTTTTTTTATATTCAAGAATTGTGATATCAGGTAAAGTTTTTTTCACAGCGTCATAGCTCAAAGAACAATCAAGATGTGTGTGTAACTCAACTTTTTTTAAAAGATTAAAATTCATCTAGATTTTGAGAATTTAGGCTTAAGTAAGTGAGACAAATCAATATTGATAGTTAGAAAAACATACATACTATTTTAATGATGTTGGGTATTCAAATAAATCTAATTGGAAATTGGAGAGTGATGCAAGTAAATGATCAAAGATATCAGACATTATGTGTTCATAGTTTTTCCATTCCTTATTTTTACTAAAAGCATAAATTTCAAGAGGAATTCCTGTGGGGGTGGGAGATAACTGCCTGCACATAACAGTCATATTACTGTTTATATTTTTAGCCTGATCTAAGTATATTTCTATGTAGTTCCTAAAAAGACCAAGATTGGTAATGTTTCTTCCATTGACCAAAACAGAAAGATCAGAAGCATTTTCGGAATTATGTTTTTGCAGCTCTATTTCTTTTTTCTCAATGTAATCCTTAATTAGTTCTATCTTTTTTAGTTGATTAAGATCATCTTTAGAAAGAAATTTAACTGAGGAACCCTTAACAGAAAATGATCTTTTAATTCTACGTCCATCAGATTCACTCATTCCCCTCCAGTTTCTAAAAGAATCCGCTATGAGTTTATAGGTTGGAATTGTAGTAATTGTCTTATCAAAATTTTGAACCTTCACTGAATTTAAATTAATTTCAACTACATCACCATCAGCACCATACTGTTTCATTGTTATCCAGTCACCTATTCTAATTAAATCATTAGAAGTCAGTTGTATACTGGCAACTAACCCTAAAATTGTATCCTTGAAAATCAATAAAATAACAGCAGATAAAGCACCCATCGCTGCAAGAAAAGTTGTTATTTCATTACCTGTCCAAATAGAAAAAATATTTAAAATCCCAATAAACCAAAGCGCAATTATGATTACTTGAAAAAAACTTTCTAAAGGTTTGTCTTTAAAATTTTCTAAGGTTTTTAAATAGGATTTAAGTGCTTTTAGCACACTAATCAGTATCGATATTATAAGAAAAACCAAGTATGTTTCAACTATTAAGTAGGCATATTCGATCGTGAATTCAAAGCTAAATAACCAATATGGTAATACGATGTAAACGAAAACAACTGGAACTAGTTTAGAAACATATTTATGAGTTTTATTCTCAATTAAAAAATCGTCAAAATTGTTTTGAGTACTTTCTGAAAGTTTTTTAAAAAAATTAGAAATTACATTAGTACTAATGTAGTTCAATATGGCAATAATGGAAAATATTATTAAACTAACAACAATTAGGTTTAATATAGCAGCATAAAACGAAGAAATTTCAGCGTCAATTAGAAAATCATAAAATAACTTGTGTAATCTAATTAAAAATATTGCCATGATTTTTTTTAAAATAGTTTATTTTGTGGATTAAATTTATTTTTTCCTAAATGCTTGTATGCCATTTCAGTGACTTCTCTTCCCCTTGGTGTTCTGACAATAAAGCCTTGTTGAATTAGGAACGGTTCATAAACTTCCTCAATAGTTTCTGGACTTTCTGAAACGGCAGTTGAAAGTGTATTTATTCCTACTGGGCCCCCTTTAAATTTCTCTATCAATGTTAATAGAATTTTGTTGTCCATTTCGTCCAACCCGTGCTTATCAACATTTAATGATTTTAAAGCAAATCTTGTAATCTCTAAATCAATTTTTCCACTTCCTTTGATTTGGGCAAAGTCTCTTACCCTTCGAAGTAAAGAATTTGAAATCCGTGGTGTTCCTCTACTTCTGCTTGCAATTTCAATTGCAGCAGCATCATCTATTTTGATATCCAATATTTCAGAACTCCTATGAACGATGCTAGATAATAATTCTGTTTTGTAATACTCCAATCTACTATTAATCCCAAATCTTGCTCGCATTGGAGCAGTCAATAATCCTGATCTAGTGGTTGCACCAATCAAGGTGAAAGGATTCAAATTAATTTGAACTGAACGCGCATTGGGTCCAGTTTCAATCATAATATCAATCTTATAATCTTCCATTGCAGAATAAAGGTACTCCTCAACTACAGGACTGAGTCGATGAATTTCGTCAATGAATAATACATCTCTAGGCTCAAGATTTGTTAAAAGCCCGGCAAGATCTCCGGGCTTATCCAAAACAGGGCCAGACGAAACTTTTAAACTGACCCCTAATTCGTTTGCCAATATATAAGCTAAAGTTGTTTTTCCTAAACCTGGTGGGCCATGAAATAAAGTGTGATCCAAAGCATCGGATCTCTGATTACTCGCTTCTACAAAAATTTTTAGATTTTCTAAAATATGCTCTTGACCTGAAAAATCGCTAAAGGCCAATGGTCTAAGGGCTTTATCGATCTCTAGCTCTTCATTATTATAATCAGAATCTGTAGGGTCTAAATTTTCATTCATCTAACCAAATATAAGGAAAATGAAAATCCTTGATTAGTTCAACTTTTTTGAACCTAATGCTCTGTTATATCCTCATCATCACCTAAAGGAACAGTTTGCGGAACAAAATCTTCCTCGTGACCTGGTTTGCTATAATCGTAAGCCCATCTGTAAACATGTGGTATTTCTCCCGGCCAGTTACCATGCATATGTTCCACAGGAGCTGTCCACTCCAAAGTAGTTGACTTCCATGGATTTTTGGTAGCTTCTTTACCATAAAAAATACTTGAAATAAAATTGTACAAAAATATTAGTTGAGCAGCACCAGCTAATAAAGCAAAAACGGTAATTATAACATTTACGTCAGCAAGGTCATCAAAGTATGGGAAAGCTGTATTTGTATAATACCTTCGCGGTAATCCTGCCATTCCAATAAAATGCATTGGAAAGAAAACACCATAAGCAGAAATAGCCGTAACCCAGAAATGTATATATCCTAGGTTCTTATTCATCATTCTACCAAAAAGCTTTGGAAACCAATGGTATACACCTGCAAATAGCCCGTAAAGAGCAGATATTCCCATAACTAGGTGAAAATGAGCAACAACAAAATAAGTGTCGTGAACATTAATATCCAATGTACTATCTCCTAAAATTATACCCGTCAAACCTCCTGTGATAAAGGTGGATACAAGACCTATTGAAAAAAGCATTCCAGGATTGAATTGTAAGTTACCTTTCCAAAGTGTAGTAATGTAATTGAAAGCTTTCACGGCAGAAGGTATAGCAATCAAAAGAGTAGTGAAAGTAAAAACTGAACCTAAAAATGGATTCATTCCAGAAATGAACATATGATGGCCCCAAACTACTGTTGATAAAAATGCTATAGCCAATATTGATGCGACCATAGCTCTGTAACCGAAAATAGGTTTTCTTGAATTTGTTGCAATTATCTCTGATGTTATGCCCAAAGCAGGTAGTAAAACAATATATACTTCAGGGTGACCTAAAAACCAAAAAAGGTGTTCAAATAACACTGGTGATCCTCCTTGATAATGAAGAACCTCACCTTGGACGAAAATATCGGAAAGAAAAAAAGATGTGCCAAAACTTCTGTCCATTATTAGAAGAAGTGCTGCTGACAATAACACAGGGAAAGAGATTACACCGATTATTGCAGTAACAAAAAAAGCCCAGATAGTTAAAGGCAATCTAAATAAAGACATCCCCTTTGTTCTCAGATTTAGCACAGTTACAATATAATTTAGAGAACCCAATAATGAAGACGCAACAAAAATAGCCATTGATATCAACCATAAAGTCATACCAAGTCCTGATCCAGGCTGAGCTTGTGGGAGTGCACTTAGTGGTGGGTATATAGTCCATCCTGCAGCAGCTGGTCCCGCTTCGACGAACAGAGATGCTATCATTATAGCACTAGAAAGAAAAAATAACCAAAAAGAAACCATATTTAAGAACCCTGAGGCCATATCCCTAGCCCCAATTTGTAATGGTATCAAAAGATTACTGAAAGTTCCACTCAATCCAGCAGTCAGTACAAAAAATACCATGATCGTACCATGTATGGTGACTAAAGCAAGATAGATGTTTGGATCCATGACGCCTTCAGGTGCCCATTTTCCTAGAAAAATATCAAATACTGCAAACGACTGCTCCGGCCAAGCTAATTGAAGTCTGAACAACAATGACATAGCTATTCCAATAAAGCCCATAAAAAGTACACCTGTTATCAAATATTGTTTAGCGATCATTTTGTGATCTTGACTAAAAATGTACTTTGTAATAAATGTATCTTTATGATGGTGTTCTTGATGAAAATCAGATTCTTTTTTACCTAGTAGATCATCAAATTCCTCTGATTGCATCTTAACTCTAATTCTCGGGTATTTATTTTTTTTCTCTTTCATTTTATAAACTTATTGCATAATCGACGAAAATGCAGGTTGTTGTGATATCCATTTATTATAATCCTTCTCAGTGTCAACTATTATCTTCATTTGCATGTTATAGTGCGAAGATCCACAAATTTTTGCACAAAGCAATAAATAGTCAAATTGATATGGTTCCAAACCTTCCTCTCCGTTTGCAATCAACTCTTGACTATTTTCATAACGTATTTTATTTATTCTCTCAACTTTAGATGCAACATCAGAATTCATTCTCATTTCTGCAGTTGTAATTGTTGGTGTAAAGGAAAACTCTGTGATCATACCAGGAACACAATTCATTTGAGCTCTGAAATGAGGCATATATGCAGAGTGTAATACGTCTTGTGATCTCATTTTGAAAATAACTTTTCTATTAACAGGAATATGAAACTCTTGAGTTACAACAATATCATCCCATCCATTGGGATCAGAAGAGTCTATTCCAACTGAATTTCTGCCGTCATAATCATTTAAGAATCTAACATTTGCATCTCCCAAAACATTATCTTGACCCCCGTATCGGGCTTTCCAGTTCCATTGGGCAGCATATAATTCTATAACCAATGCATCTTCATCTTGATCATCAAAATTCATTATTTGACCCCAAGTTACCATTCCATAAATAATTAAACCAAAAAAAACGAATGCAGGTATTACAGTCCAAATTAGTTCGAGATTATTGTCATGTGTTATGAAAAAAGCTTTACGTTTATTTATACCTCTATATTTGTAAGCAAAATAGTGCAAGACTGCTTGAGTCACAGTTTGTGCAAATAAAATTATAGCAAAAGATATCCAGAGTAATCTGTCGTATGGTACACCATGTTCAGAGGCAGCTTCCGGTAAAAGCACTTTAGTATATGCCCAAAAACAATATATCGTAACGATGTATATGAAAACAAGAAAGGCAAACATTAACTTTCCTTGCGTGTCATTATCTTTTTCATTTGCAATCTGTGAATCATCTTTTTCAACACCCATTTGGTTTTGAATCAATTGATAAATATTTCTGATCTGCCAGATAGCGATACCCATCAAAACAATTACCATACCTGTTATTAAAACTATCATACTGATCTTAAATTAATAAACAAACTTTTCACTTTCCTTAAACAAAGGATCACCACTTGGTTCAAGGGATGCTTCTGTCAAGGTATTAAACACCACATAAATAAATAAACCTCCAAAAAATAAGATGCCCCCAATTTCAGGGATACCAATGTACCATTGATCACCAACTGTACCAGGCATGATCATGTTATAAAAATCCAAATAATGACCAAATAATATGACTATACCTGTCATAACGATTAGCCAATTTACTCTTTTGTAATCACTATTCATCAATACTAAAAATGGAAAGATTAAATTGGTTACTAGCATCCCCCAAAATGGTAATGAGTAATCTTGAATTCTTGCTACAAAATAAACCACTTCCTCAGGTATATTTGCATACCAAATTAACATAAATTGAGAAAACCAAAGATAAGCCCAAAAAACACTTACTCCAAACATAAATTTAGCCAAATCATGCATATGATTATCGTTAACTTTTTTCAAATAACCCTGCGATTTCAAATAAATTGTTACCAACGCTATTGTGGTAATTCCTGAAACAAACATACTTGCGAAAACATACCAACCAAAAAGCGTGCTAAACCAATGCGGATCAATTGACATTATCCAATCCCAAGACATCATTGATTCAGTTACAATAAAAAATGCTAGGAATCCAGCAGACAACTTAAAGTTTTTGATGTGATTTGAAATACCATCAGATTTATCTTGTGCAATTGAAAACTTCCTAGAAAAAAATCTGTACAAATTCCAACCCAAAATATAAAAAATTGCCCTAGCTAAGAAAAATTTTGAGTCCAGATAACCAGATTTTGCCTGAATTATCTTATCGTGTGCAACAACGTCTGGGTCCATCCAGACAAAAACGTGATTTAAATGCATTGTACACAAAATCAATATTACAAAAACAATGATGGATCCTGGAAGCAGGTATCCAGTAATACCTTCCATGACTCTGAACAATATTGGAGACCAACCCGCTTGTGAAGCTCTTTGGATGGCATAAAAAGCAAGTGTCCCAAGTGAAATTAGAAAGAAAAACAATGCAGAAACATATAAAGCCGACCATGGTCTATTACTTAGTTGATGGTAAACGTGTTCGTCATGAGACATTTGATGACCTTCACCATGGTCCGACTTATTTTTGTTTTCATTCAAAGTTGATTTGTCGTAATAATCTTTTTCATCATCTGAACCATAATTATCATGCGCTTGAGAAGAAACCATTTCTTTAGCTTCTTCCACTGAGTGAGGAGCTGAATAAAAACCATAAGCTAAAGCAATGAATCCACTAACCATCATTAATGATGAAAGAATTTTTATGTTTTTAGTTAAAGTGTACATTCAAAATTATTTTTTTATGAGTTCCTCCCTTAATGTCATTACGTATTGTGATATTTGCCATCTTTCTTTATAATCAACTAAGCTAGCATGAGAACCCATCAAGTTTTTACCATACATCAAAACGTGATAAATACTTCCATCAGTTATTTCTCTATCGGCATAACTTGGAATTCCAAGAAACTTTTCTCTTGTCATTAAAATTCCTTGACCATCGCCTTTTGATCCGTGACATACAGCGCAATATACACCATACAGTTCTTTCCCAGTTTTCAAGTTTTCATCGTTCTGTTTCAATGGATTTTTTAAATTAAGTTTTGCTAAATCATAACCCTCGTTTGTATCCTCATATTCATAAGGCATCCAACCTCTTGGGATAGTGCCCTCAACTGGAAGTTGAGCCTCTGTCCCATCTTTAAATGCCGTTGATTCATCATACGCATCGTACCCTACAGCCTCATACATATTAGGGAAATACTGATAATTAGGTTTTGAGGAATCAAAACATGATTGAATCATAATTGACATAAATATCAATAAGATGTATTTAATTTTATTTGTCATTATCATTTTTTTTTGAATGTAATTTGATTTCTAAAACATCAGTCTCATTTATCAATTTTTTGATTTGTTTTTCACTACCATCAAATTTAATCTCAATCAAAAACTTATCATCTGTTGTGCTAGGCATGGGATTTTCGGCTTCTTTAAATGGCCACAATTTACTTCTTAGGTAAAAAGTAATAACCATCAAATGAGCAGCAAAAAATACAGTAAGTTCAAACATAATGGGTACGAATGATGGCATGTTCTCAATAAATGAAAAACTTGGTTTACCACCAATGTTTTGTGGCCAATCCAAAATCATTATATAGTTCATCATCCATATTGCAAAACAAAACCCAATACAACCGTACATAAATGCTGTAATAGCCAAACGTGTTTCTTTTAAACCCATAACCTTATCTAAACCGTGCACAGGAAAAGGAGTGTAAACTTCTTCAATATCAATATCTGCCTCCTTAATTTTTTTAACGGCAGCCAACAACTTGTCGTCATCATCATAAACAGCATGTAATATTTTTTCAGCCATTTTTATCTCTTATTTTTTTATAATTATCACCTGATGTCTTTAAAATTGTCTTAACCTCAGCTTGTGCAATCACAGGAAAGGTCCTAGAATAAAGTAGAAACAAAACAAAGAAGAAACCTATTGTTCCCAAAAATATTCCAATATCATAAACTGTTGGTGAAAACATAGTCCATGAGGAAGGTAAATAATCTCTGTGTAACGATGTAACTATTATAACAAATCTTTCAAACCACATTCCAATGTTAACCACTATTGAAATAACGAATGAAAAGACAATGCTGGTCCTCAACTTTTTAACCCACATGAACTGAGGTGAAAAAACATTACAAGTCATCATGGACCAATACGCCCACCAATAGGGCCCAGTGGCTCTGTTTAAAAATGCATATTGTTCGTATTCTACTCCTGAATACCATGCTATGAATAACTCAGTTATGTATGCACAACCCACAATACAACCTGTGATCATTATTACAATATTCATAAGTTCGATGTGTTGGATTGTTATGTAATTTTCTAAATTGGAAACTTTTCGCATGACTATTAACAAAGTTTGAACCATGGCAAATCCTGAAAAAATAGCACCAGCAACAAAATAGGGTGGGAATATTGTGGTATGCCAACCGGGTATAACAGAGGTCGCAAAATCGAACGATACAATCGTGTGAACTGATAAAACGAGTGGAGTTGCTAAGCCTGCAAGAACCAATGAAACTTCCTCAAACCTTTGCCAATCTTTTGCTCTTCCACTCCATCCAAAACTCACCAAACTATAAATTTTCTTTTGAAAAGGTTTTACAGCACGGTCCCTAATCATAGCAAAATCAGGTAATAAACCAGTCCACCAAAACACCAATGAAACAGACAAATAAGTAGAAATTGCAAAAACATCCCAAAGTAGTGGGGAATTAAAATTAACCCAAAGTGATCCGTATGCATTTGGTATAGGTAGGGTCCAAAAGGCTAGCCATGGCCTTCCCATGTGAATTATAGGGAACAATCCGGCTTGGATTACGGAAAATATTGTCATTGCCTCAGCAGATCTGTTGATGGCCATCCTCCACTTTTGTCTAAACAATAGAAGAACAGCAGAAATGAGGGTTCCAGCATGACCGATTCCAACCCACCAAACAAAATTGGTAATGTCCCAAGCCCAACCAACAGTTTTATTTAATCCCCAAGTCCCTATCCCTGTGGATATTGTATAAATAATACAGTATAACCCCCACAAAAACATTGTAAGAGCTATTGAGAAGACTATCCACCACTGATTGTTGGCTTTTCCCTCAACGGCATTTACAATATCAACAGACACATCATGGTAAGACTTGTTACCAGTGACCAAAGGTTTTCTAATTGGTGCTTCGTAGTGTGATGCCATGTATTTATTTGGTGTTCATATTAATTCAACTTTCATCAGTATTTCTGACTTTTAGATGGTAAAAAACATTGGGCTTAGTACCAACATATTCGAGTAAATGATAAACCCTGTCTTTCTCTTTTAAAGCAGATACCTCACTTTGTTTGTCATTGATATCTCCAAATTTCATTGCTCCTGTTGAGCAAGCAGCTGAGCATGCGCATGCATCATTAAACTCTCCGGTCTTAACGGGCCTTCCTTCATTTTTAGCTTTCAATATAACAGCTTGGGTTGACTGAATACAGAAAGAACATTTTTCCATAACTCCCCTAGAACGAACGACTACATCAGGGTTTAACACCATTTTACCTAAATCATCATTCATGTTAAAATCAAACTCGTCGTTATTGTTGTAAAGGAACCAATTGAACCTTCTAACTTTGTAGGGACAGTTATTTGCACAATATCTTGTACCAATACATCTGTTATATGCCATATGATTCTGTCCTTGTCTTCCGTGAGAAGTTGCTGCAACCGGGCAAACTGTTTCACATGGAGCGTGGTTGCAATGCTGGCACATCACAGGTTGAAAAACAACCTGCGGGTTATCTGCTGGGGTTTCCATTTCACCGAAAACTGAAAGAGATTCAGAAATTCCTGATATATTTTCTTTAGTATCAATATCGTCCCCAAATGTTTTTTCTGAAGAATAGTACCTGTCAATTCTTAACCAATGCATGTCCCTTGACTTTCTCACCTCAGTTTTTCCAACAACTGGAACATTATTCTCAGCGTGACAAGCAATAACACAGGCTCCACATCCAGTACAAGCATTCAAATCAATTGACAAATTAAAATGATGACCAATTGATCTATCAAACTCATCCCATAAGTCAACATCGGGAGAGGTTACTGGAGTTTCAATGTGGTTCAATGAAACCTTTGGAACAGAGTTCCAATGTTTCTGATCTTTAGTATTAAAGACTTCAAGCGTTGTCTCTTTAATAATGTCACCCCTTCCCATCAGAGTGTTGTGCAACTGCACACACGCAAATTCGTGGTTTTCATTTACAGCTTCAATTTTAACATTTTGGCAAAGATTAAAATTTTTATAGAGCTTATAGGCATTTACGCCAACTTGCATTTCTTTTTTTAGAGCCTTTGTTTTTCCATAGCCAAAGGCAAGTCCAACGGAGCCTTTTGACTGACCTGGCTGAATGATAACGGGAACTTTTAAACTTTCTTTATCCAACTTAATTAGTGCATAATTACTGTCAAGTGCACCATTAGACACATTATAATTTTTCAGTCCAATTTGTTCGGCATCCTCTTTTGATACTGTCAAATAATTATCCCATGAAACTCTAGTAATTGGATCAGGAAATTCTTGTAACCATGGATTATTTGCTTGTTGTCCATCTCCAAGTCCAGTTTTTGTATATAATACCAACTCAATGTCATTAGATTTTGATGCCGATAGATTTTTAGCTTTTTCTTTAGAATCAAAATTTCTTTTTTTTGAAATCTGTGTTTTCATAGAATCGTAATATCCATCATGCAAAGCCTGGTTCCATGAAAAAGAGTTTAAAATATTTTTTTTCCAATTTTCTTTGATGTAATCATAAAAACTCTGATTTGAACCTATCCAGTTCAAAAGACAATCCTGGAATTGCATTGTGTCAAACAGAGGCCTTATTGTCGGTTGTGTTAAATTGTACTTTCCAAAAACCATTTCATTATCACCCCATGACTCAAGTGAGTGTGGAGTAGCCGCAACCCACTTTGTCAAAGAAGCAGTTTCATCGTTTTTCATAGAAAAACAAATAGACAGTTCAGCATTATTGAGTCCCGAGACAAATTCATCTGCATTGGGTAGTGTGTAGACAGGATTGACTCCAGCCATAATAATTCCTTTCAAAACACCAGAATTTAAGTCCTTAATGACTTTATTAACTTCTTGATCTTTAGAACTTTTAATTAGCGATACTTCGTCTTTTTTGAATGCTTCACTTTTCAAAAGGTCATTAATTTCATTCGCAATTATGTGGGCGTCAACATCATCAATTCCGGTCACAAGCAAACCTTTAGAGCCCGCAGACAGGAGATTATTGGATATTTTTTTTAGAGATTTCTCAATATTTGTTGGTAATGTTCCCCCAACCTCAGTGCCAGAAACATATCCATATATTTTAGCTAACGCTATTTTCTGTTGAGATTGGGTTAATGGAATTCTAATATCAGCATTAGCCCCAGTAATGCTCATATTGGATT
>CABZAE010000015.1 GCA_902523635.1 uncultured Bacteroidota bacterium
ATGAAAATGATTTGATTGAAAAAGGCGTTGAAAATTTAAATAAATCAATTAGGTTGAGTAATGATCCAAACCTTCTTTACAGGTCATATAAAAAACTTGCAGATTTCTATTTTCAAAAACCAGATTACGTTTTAACTGAAAGTTATTTGGATAGCACTTTGACAAACCTTAGTCCAAAATCGAAAATGTATTGGCAGGTTGAAAGTGAACAAAAAGGTTTAAAACAAGTCGTTGAAATTGAACAAAAAATTAAACTTTTAGACAGTCTTGTGAGAATTTCAAATTACAGTAAAGAAAAATTAAATAGTATTCTGACTTCGATTGAAAAAACTCAAAAAAATGCAATTAATAATAATCTTGCTGATAAACCAAAACTAAAAAAACAAGTCAATAATAGTAGTTTTTATTTCTATAATGAAAGTTTGGTTGAGCTTGGGAAAAAGTCTTTTAGCTCTACATGGGGGAACAGAGTTAGGGGGACATATTGGAGGTCTAACAACAGTGGTCCCGTAGTGGTTGAAAATTTAGATCAGAGTAATTTCGACGAAAAACAAAACTCCAAAATGGAGTTTGAAGCTTCTGTTTCATTGGATATATCATCACAAGTTCCTAATACAAAGGCTCAAAGAGACAGTATACTTTCTTTAAAAAATCGACTGACTTTAAGGCTTTCTGAAATATATTTAACCAAATACAAAGATTATGTTTCTGCGAGAAATAAAATACAAAAGATTATTGAGCTTAATGTTGAGGAGCTCATGGCAGAGTCTTTATATCTGTTATATAAAATTTATAAAGCTCAAAACGACTACAAACAGAATGATGTTAAAAATCAAATTTTATCGAACTACAATAAAACAAGATTTGCTAGAATTTTAGCAAATCCTGGAAATTTGATTTCTGAAAAAAACAACTTGTATTCTCAATTGGACAGTCTACAAAAACTTTTTTACGAACAAAGGTTTGAGGATGTTATTAAGGGGATTGATCAAAGCCTTGTTTTAACAGACGACTCTGATGTTTTGTTCGATTACGATTTGTTAAAAGCAAAATCTATTGGCAGAATGGAGGGAGTTGACAGTTATGAAATAGAGCTTCAAAAAATCATTAATAAATATCCTAGCAAAGAACAAACCAAAGAATTAAAAACAATAGCTAATCAAATTAAAAATAAATGGACTAGTGATGATCCGAAAGACTCGGGAGGCACGTACTTGATAATCATTGTTTCAGATTTTCAAGATATCGAGAAGCTGAAAAATCAACTTTCCCTAAATAAACTTATTGAAGAAAAAAACATTTATGTCGAAAGATATAATTATGAAACAAGTCTGATTGTTTTAACTGAGTTTAATACAAAAGAAGATGCCTCGAATTTAATGGTGAAGTTAGACAGTGATGAACTAAAAAATAATTTTGTAGTTTTGTCTTCCCAATATAAAAACATGTTGATTTACAAGACATTAGACAAGTATTTGGATTGACATGATATTTGGAGCTAAAAATAAAACAACTATGCAAAATTACAGTGAATCAAACAAGATTGATATAATTGAAAAATCAACCAAAATTGTTGGTGAGATTATTTCAAAGGCAGATTTTAGAATTGATGGCTGTGTCGAAGGGACAATTGTTACCAGCGGAAAAGTGGTCATTGGAGAGGAAGGCAGTGTTAAAGGAACTGTTACTTGCTCAAATTCTGATGTGGCAGGATTAATGGATGGTAGTATTGATGTTTCAGGTGTACTTTCATTAAAATCAACTGCTAAAGTTGAAGGGGAGGTGCTTACTGGTAAACTTGCCGTCGAATCAGGCGCTAATGTTGATGCAAACATATCAATGAAGGGGTCCAAAAAAATGAAGGCAATCTCATCAGATGAAAAAGAAACCCTTTCCGAAAAAACAGCCTAATCCGTATATTATTTTTGCGGTTAATACCTTTCAAATGGGTGTAACTGTGTTCATATTTGTGCAGATAGGAATTCAATTAGATGCTTATTTTGAATTTGAAAAAGCACTTCGAATTGTTTTTGCACTGATTGGGTTTTTAGTTGGTTTTTTTCTCTGCTACAAAACGATTCAAAAAATTAACAAGTAGGTTGTATAAGTTTAATAAATACTTTGATATTTTGTTTTTATTTTGGTTAATTAAGCTTAACTTTGGCCAATTAATTTTCTAACAATTTTGTGAATTAATCTTAAATGATTCCGAAGCATTTTTTAATAATTTTTGCATCATTTTTAAGTTTCGGATTCTCGACTAGTTCATACACTGCCAATTTAAAAGAAGTTGACACAAAATCCTACATTAAGGAGTTCATAGATCACCATTTAAAAGATTCACACAGTTTCGGAATTACATCTTATACAGATGAAAATGGTAAGAAAGTATACATCGAGTTACCACTTCCTGTTATACTTTATGACAACGGCTTCAAGACATTTTTATCATCGGATTTCAAACATGGCAAAAAAACTGTTAATAGTGGAGATAGTTATTACAGAATGAATTATGATAACAATCGTATCTATAAAACAGACAAGGATGGAAAGATTATGTTTGACGACTCAGGAAAAATTCTCAACGAAAAACCTATAGATTTTTCAATAACCAAAAATGTTGTCGTAATTATCTTCACCGCCTTGTTTATGTTTTGGTTGTTCTCTAATTTAGCTAGATCCTACAAAAAAAATAATGGTATTGCATCTGGATTTGGAAGACTGTTTGAGCCAGTTGTTTTATACGTTCGAGATGATATAGCACGGCCCAACATTGGAGAAAAAAATTATAAAAAGTATATGAGCTTTTTACTTACCATTTTCTTCTTTGTGTTGTTTTTAAATCTTTTTGGTTTGACACCAATTGGAATTAATGTCACTGGAAACATCGCTATTACTTTTTCATTGGCCCTTTTGACTTTTGTAATAACAAACATTACTGCAAACAAAAACTATTGGATGCATATTTTTTGGATGCCAGGTGTCCCAACACTTATGAAAATTGTTTTGGCACCCATTGAAGTTCTGGGCCTTTTTATCAAACCATTAACCTTAATGATTAGACTTTACGCTAACATGCAGGGAGGTCATATTGTGATTATGAGTATTATAGGTTTAATGTTTATTTTTTCCAATTGGATTGGAAGCAGCTTGTCTTTTGTGCTCGCATTCTTTTTAATGATTATTGAAGTCTTTGTTGCGCTATTACAAGCTTATATTTTTACAATATTATCGGCTCTTTATTTTGGTTTCGCAAATGAGGAACACGAGCATTGATATGTTATTAAATTATGTTAAATTAAATTAAATATATATTATGGAAATACCAGCAATTATCGGCGCAGGATTATGTGCTATCGGAGTAGGTATAGGAATAGGCCTAACCGGAAAAGGAGCTATGGAGGCAATCGGAAGACAGCCTGATGCTTATGGAAAAATTCAAACGGCACTTCTTATAGCTGCAGCTTTGGTTGAAGGGTTTGGCTTTGTTGCACTTTTCGCAACCTAACATAAACCTGAAGTTAAATACCAAAACTTGAATACGATTTGAAGTTTAAATAAAAAATAAGATGGAAAAACTATTAGAAGAATTTTCACTTGGTTTGTTTTTTTGGCATTCTCTAATTTTTATCGCTTTAATTTTTTTACTTAAAAAATTTGCATGGAAACCAATTCTCGACACAATTAATGAACGTGAAGATGGTATCAAAGAGGCCTTAGAGTCTGCTGAAAAAGCAAGAGAAGAAATGAAGCTTTTAAAATCAGATAATGAAGAGACCTTGAAAAAAGCTCGAGCTCAAAGAGATGCGCTATTGAAAGAAGCAAGGGAAATGAAACAAGGCCTTATCGATGAAGCTAAAGACGAGGCAAACCAGGAAGCAAAAAAAATTATTAATCAAGCGCAAGAAACAATCGAAAGTGAAAAAAATGCTGCAATTTCTGATTTAAAAAAACAGGTCGCAAATCTTTCTGTGGAGATTGCCGAAAAGGTTTTGAAAGAAAAGCTTTCTGATGATCAGTCGCAGATGAAATTAATAAACGACCTAGTTAAAGATGCCGAAATAAAATGAAGTCCACTAGAGCTGCAATAAGATATGCACGTGCATTAATTTTAGAATCAGCAGAGGCTGATTCATTAGAACTTATCCATGATGACATGTTGGTGCTTACTGAAACATTTGACCAGAACGTGGAACTCAAACATATGGTTGATAGTTTGGTTATAAAAAACAGTGTTAAGTTGGCTTCGCTAAAGCTTATTTTTAAAAACCTTAGTCAAATCACTTTAAACTTAATTGATGTTCTTTCCCAAAATAACAGAATTGATTTAATTCAAAATGTAGCGGAACAATATGTTCTACAGTACAGAGAAATTAAAGGTATACAGTCAGCAACGCTAATAACAGCGGTTCCTGTAACTAAAGATGTTGAGAATCAAGTTTTAAAAAAAATTTCTGAGCTGACCGATAAGAAAACAACACTTATCAAAAAAATTGATCAAACACTAATTGGAGGCTTTATTTTGCGAATAGGAGATTCTCAATATAATGCCAGTTACAAAAACAAACTAGAGACTATAAAACAAGAATTTAATAAAAACACAAACGCATTAATATCATAAATTATGGCACAAATTAAGCCTGCTGAAGTTTCAGCAATACTAAAAAAACAATTAACAGGTTTGGACGCGTCAGCCTCACTTGATGAAGTCGGAACTGTTTTACAAGTGGGTGACGGAATAGCACGAGTGTATGGTCTTTCCAATGTACAATACGGAGAACTTGTTCAGTTTGATTCTGGTTTAGAAGGAATCGTCTTAAATTTAGAAGAAGATAATGTTGGGGTTGTTCTTTTGGGTCCGTCTAAAGAAATAAAAGAAGGAGATACCGTGAAACGTACTCAAAGAATCGCATCAATAAAAGTCGGTGAAGAAATTGTTGGGAGAGTTGTAGATGCGTTGGGTAAGCCTATTGATGGTAAAGGAGGGATTAAAGGAAAGTTGTATGAAATGCCGCTTGAGAGAAAAGCACCTGGTGTTATTTTTAGACAACCTGTGAACGAACCCCTCCAAACTGGTATAAAATCTGTCGATGCAATGATTCCGATTGGCCGTGGTCAAAGAGAATTAGTAATTGGAGATAGGCAGACAGGAAAAACTACAGTTTGTATTGATACGATACTTAACCAAAAAGAGTTTTTTGATGCTGGTGAGCCAGTCTATTGCATTTATGTTGCTATTGGTCAAAAAGCTTCTACTGTTGCTGGTATTGCTAAAACTTTAGAAGACAAAGGAGCAATGGCATATACAACTATTGTTGCTGCAAACGCATCTGACCCTGCTCCAATGCAGGTTTATGCGCCCTTCGCTGGAGCAGCTATTGGGGAATTTTTTAGGGATACCGGAAGGCCAGCCTTAATAATATATGACGACCTTTCTAAGCAGGCTGTTGCTTACAGAGAGGTGTCTTTATTACTGAGAAGACCACCTGGAAGGGAAGCTTATCCTGGAGATGTTTTCTATTTGCACTCAAGATTGCTCGAACGAGCATCTAAGATCATAGCAGATGATAAAATAGCCAAAGACATGAATGATTTACCAACACCACTTAAACCATTAGTTAAGGGAGGAGGATCATTAACTGCCTTACCAATAATTGAAACACAGGCCGGTGACGTGTCTGCATACATTCCAACTAATGTAATATCAATTACTGATGGTCAAATATTTTTAGAGTCTAATTTGTTCAATTCTGGAGTTAGACCTGCCATTAATGTGGGAATATCTGTTTCTAGAGTTGGTGGTTCTGCTCAGATCAAGTCAATGAAAAAAGTTTCTGGTACTTTGAAACTTGACCAGGCTCAATTTAGAGAGTTAGAAGCATTTGCTAAGTTTGGATCCGATCTTGATGAAGCTACAATGAATGTAATTGAGAAGGGGAAAAGAAACGTTGAAATTTTGAAGCAAGCTCAAAATGACCCGTTTAAGGTTCAAGACCAAGTTGCTATAATCTTTGCAGGATCAAAAAATCTTCTCAAAAAAGTCCCTGTTGACAAAGTAAAAGAGTTTGAGAATAAATACATTGAACTCCTCAATCTTAAGCATAAAAAGGTTATGGAAACAATAAAGTCAGGTAAGTTGTCTGATGAAGTAATTGAAACCCTGACGAAAGTGGCAGAAGATTTGAGCTCATCATACTAATTAATATATGGCAAACCTTAAAGAAATTAGAAATAGAATTAGTTCCGTTTCCTCTACAATGCAGATTACTAGTGCGATGAAGATGGTTTCAGCTGCCAAATTAAAAAAAGCTCAAGATGCAATAATTGCTATGCGGCCATATTCTGATAAGCTAACTGAACTGATGCAAAATTTTAGTGGCTCCAATGAAAACAATAAATTTATTACAAATAGACTACCAAATAAGGTTTTAATTATTGCAATTAGTTCAAATAGAGGCCTGTGTGGAGCTTTTAATGCAAACGTACTTAAAGAGATCAATATTATTAAGACTAAACCCGAATATAAGAGTTCAACTTTTGATTATTTTACAATAGGAAAAAAGGTAACTGACTCACTTTCCAGGACTGAAAAAATAATTCAAAATGAAAGCGAACTTTTTGATGACTTGAATTATGATAAAGTATCAAATGTTGCCGAATCTTTGATGTCGTTATTTCTTGATGAAAAGTATGACAAAATTGAAATAGTTTATAATAGTTTTAAAAATGCTGCAACACAAATAATAAAATCTGAGCAATTTTTGCCTATTGCTAATCAAAATGAAAACTCTTCAAACAATTCAAATTATATTTTTGAACCATCACAGGAATTTATCATAAATAATTTGATCCCCAAATCCTTGAAGATTCAGCTTTTTAAAGCTGTCAGAGACTCTTTTGCCAGTGAGCATGGAGCTAGAATGACGGCAATGCATAAGGCTACTGACAATGCCTCTGAGTTAAGAGATGAATTGAAGTTAACTTATAATAAAGCACGTCAAGCCTCTATAACCAATGAAATCCTGGAAATTGTAGGAGGCGCGGAAGCACTAAATAACTAAATCACATTTAGTTTTATTTTAATTCATTAATTTTATTAAAACAAAATTCTTGTGGTAATAAAACTATTAAATCGCTCAAATAATCCTTTGCCCAAATATGAGTCTAAAAATTCAGCAGGGATGGATTTGAGAGCATTTATTGAGTCAAAAATTGTATTATTTCCTTTAAATAGAAAGTTAGTTAAAACAGGCTTGAGTGTACAGCTTCCTCAAGGTATTGAGGCTCAGGTGAGACCCAGAAGCGGTTTGGCATTAAAACACGGTATTACAGTATTAAACACACCAGGCACTATTGATTCAGATTATCGAGGGGAGATCGGGGTAATATTGATTAATTTATCTGACCACAAATTTGAGATTAATAATGGTGACCGAGTTGCTCAATTGGTGTTTGCAAAGCATGAGTCGATTGAATTTCAGACTGTTGAATCTCTCGAAAATACAGCTCGTGGGAAAGCAGGATTTGGGAGTACCGGAATAAAATAAATGATATGAAAATTATAGTTCCAATGGCTGGAAGGGGATCAAGGTTAAGACCTCAAACTTTTATAACACCTAAGCCTCTTATTCACATAGCAGGTAAGTCAATTTTGGAACAATTACTTAGTGACGTCATACAATTAATAGACGAACCTGTAAATGAGATCATTTTTATTATTGGACCACCAATAATTTTTGATAATAGTATCATTAAGTTACTTAATAAATTGGCTGAAAAATTTGAAACAAAACCCATTATAACCAGACAATTAAAACCCCTGGGAACCGGCGATGCCGTGTTATGCGCGAAAGAGTACATGCAAGGTAAAGCATTTGTGATATATCCAGATACACTTGTTAGATTTAAAGGGAAATTCAATAGTTTATTGGATGTTATTATTTGGACCAAAAAAGTTAAGAACCCTAAATCTTATGGAGTTGTAAAATTAGACTCACGTGACCAAATAGTAGATTTAGTTGAGCATCCACAAAAATTTGTTTCAGATTTAGCAGTTATAGGGATTTATTATTTTAAAAAAATAGAATTACTAAGAGAACAGTTGGAATTAGCACTGAAATCTCAAAAAAATAAATCGAAAGAGTTCTATATAAATGAAGGGATATTAGGACTAATTGGGACAGGATCTTTAGTGTCAGCGGCAAAGGTGTCTAGTTGGTTAGATTGTGGAGATGTTCAAAAAGCCATCACTGCAAACGGTAAAATGTTGAGTTTTCATCTAAAAGATAACGTTAAACTTATTTCAGAAAAAAAAGAGCTTATAAACACTAAAATAATTTCTCCATGCTATATTGGAGACAATACGTATCTAAAAGACAGTATAATAGGTCCTTTTGTTTCTATAGGCAACAACACTAAAATCATTAATTCTGAAATATCCAATAGTATTGTTCAGACAAATTCTGAAATCACGAATGCTAAAATTAATAGCTCCATGATTGGAAATTACTGTAAATACAATGGCAATTCGAATCAAATAAACATTGGAGACCATTGTGAGTTAACTTGATTTATATGAACAGATTTCTCTTTGTAGTTTTAATTTTGGTGTTTTTTGGTTGTAACCTAACAAAGAAATCTAAATCTGAAATAAACTTAAAAAATTTATCTACCGCAGCCTCTTTAATTGATGAAGCGACAAAATTTGAAAGGACAATTTCAAATAAAAAATTGATCTCAGAATTAGAGAAAAAAACTCCAAACTTTAATTTTATCTCTTATGCCTCTCAGGTTAGGGTTAAAAATAACAACAGCACAAATCAATTCAATTTAGGAATTAAAATACATAACAATAATAAAATATTGTTAACAGGATCATTGATTATACCTTTATTCAAGGCGCTGTTAACTACAGACGAGGTGACTTTTTATGAAAGAATTAATCGCTCATACTTTAAAAGAAAATATTCAAGTTTGCCAGCTGGATTAGAGAATCGAATTAATTATAATAACATTCAAAATATGCTTTTAGGTATTCCATTTGTTGGACTTGATCAAGTAAAATGGAAACAATCTTTTACCCCACAATTAATTAAATTACAAAGTGTATCGAGAAAAAATAAAACTAGACTTAATTGTGAATTTGATTTAAAATCACTCAGACTAAAGAAGCAGGCTTTGTTTTTAGATGATGTCATTTTTGAGGTTAACTACAGCGAATATCAAAGTGTTTTAGATTCTGACTATCCAAATAAAATTCAAATTAAATTTTTAGATGATAAATCTACAATTACAATCGAAATGAATATAAAGATTTCAAGTTTAGACTCAGAGCCCAATTTTAGTTTCAAAATTCCAAAAGGCTACACAGAAATATCATTATGAGGACTTGTGTTAAAGCATTGATTCTTTTATTACTAGGATTATATTATACGTCTGCAGTTAGTCAGTCAAGTCAACAATTAGAATTAAAAAAAAAGAGAAAACAAATTGAAAATGAAATTAAACAAATCAATGAACTTCTTTTTTTAAATAATAACAAAAAATTAGATGCTTTTTTTGAAATAGAGAACTTAAACATTAAAATCAAAAGAAAAGAAGAGCTTGTTAAGTTAACTAACCAACAAATCAATATAATAACAAAAGAGATTGAAAAAAATTTATCAAGTGTAGATTCTCTAACTTTAATTTTAGAAGAGTCAAAAGAATCTTATAAAAATATTATTGTCAAATCTTATAAAACTAAATCCGGTAAGAGTAGACTTATGTTTTTACTTTCCTCCGAAACTTTTTTTCAAGCATACAGAAGGTTGCAATACATGAAGCAGTACGCTAGTTTTAGAAAAAAACAATCCATCAAGATTTCAGATTTAATATTGCAAATCGAAAGTCTAAATGATGAACTTGATTTTAAAGTTCAAAACAAGCAAAGTCTTATCAAGGAAAACAGGGATATTCAAAGATCATTGCTAAACGAAAAAAAACAATCAAGCTCCCTAGTCTCTCAACTAAGAAAAAAAGAAAAAAAGTATAAAAAAGATATTGAACAAAAGGAAAAATTGACAGCTCAAATAGATAAAGAAATAAAAAGATTGATCAGTGAGGCTATTGCAAAATCAAGAGCCACTACAAGATCAAACACCTTTGCATTAACACCTGAAGCCATTGAGCTGGAAAAGAATTTTGTTTTAAACAAAGGAAAATTATCATGGCCAGTAACCAGAGGAGTCATTATTCAAAGGTTTGGAACTCAGGCACACCCAGTTGTCAAAACAGCTAAAATTAAAAGTAACGGTATTATAATAGCAACTCCAGAGGGGCAATCAGTGCGGACAGTTTTTGATGGAGAGATTTTGTCGGTATTAAAGTTTAAAGGCAGTAATCCAACTATTTTAGTTAGACACGGAAATTATATAACGGCTTACAAAAACCTTTCCAAAGTTTTTGTCAAAAAAGGCGAAAAGGTTTTTTCAAATCAGAATATTGGTGAAGTTTTTACAAATAAATTATCAGGTAAATCATCAGTTCAGTTCAGTGTTTTCGATAAAACAACGGCTGTTAACCCCCAATTGTGGCTATTAAAAAAGTAAATACTAAAGATTACGACCAGCAATTATTTTCTCAACATATTTTCCAATCACATCAAACTCTAAGTTAACCAGATCATTTCTTTTAATGTTTTTGAAACAAGTGTTATTGTATGTGTAGGGAATTATAGCAACACTGAAAGTATTTGTTTTAGAGTTAACTACTGTTAAACTAACTCCGTTAATGCTGATCGAACCCTTTTCTACCGTGATATTATTATTTTTACTATGCTCAAAAGTGAATATCCAGCTACCGTTATGTTCAGTTTTTTTAATGCAAACACCAATCTCGTCTACATGACCTTGAACCATGTGTCCGTCAAGTCGATCTCCGATTTTTAAAGCCCTCTCAACATTTACTTCGTCACCAACTTTCCAGGAACCGATATTGCTTTTTGAAATGGTTTCTTTTATGGCATTAATGGTATAAATATTATCCTGGATTTTTACAACAGTCAAGCACACTCCATTGTGAGATATGCTTTGGTCAACACTAAGTTCTTCAATTAATTCTGACTCGAAGCTGATATTAAGGTTTGTTCCTTCTTTTTCAATTTCGATTATTTTTGAAAGAGATTCTACAATTCCAGTGAACATTTTTTAATATATATTTAGCTTTGCAAAGCTAATAATAAACTTTAATTTATGAACCGTAGTGTAAAACCCATAGTAGGTATTTCATGTGGAGATCCAAATGGTATAGGTTTAGAAGTTCTATTAAAATCCTTAAATAATCCTTTGATTAAAGAATTAATAATCCCGGTTGTGTTTTGTGATTTTAATATAATCAAATTTCAAAATAATTATTTTAATATAAAACTGAAATTAAATACACTGGAAAAAAATCAATCTCCGAAAAGCAATCAGGTAAATGTAATTGACATGAAAGAAAAGGGTTTCAATGTTGAATTTGGCAATGTAACAAAACATGCAGGTTTAATTGCTTTCAACTCTCTAAAACATACTTCAGCAGCTTTGAAAGATGGAAATATTGATTATATGGTAACTGCACCAATTAACAAAAATAATATTCAATCGAAAGAGTTTGATTTTCCAGGCCATACAGATTATTTAACAAATTTTTTTGATGGTGAAGGTCTAATGTTCATGATTAGTGAAGATTTAAAAGTTGGGTTACTTACAGATCATATCCCTTTAAATAAGATTACAAATAATTTAAGCGATCAAATAATAAGCAGTAAGATTAAGACTATGCATTTTTCTTTAAAAAATGACTTTTCAATTTCCAGTCCCAAAATTGCAATTCTATCAATTAATCCTCATATCGGAGATGATGGTGTTATAGGTATTGACGATCAAGACATCCTTGTACCCGCTATAAAAAAGCTTATTGATCAAGGTTATGAAATACATGGTCCATATGCGGCTGATAGTTTTTTTGGGTCCGGTATGTATAAAAAATATGATGCAATCATGGCTGTTTATCATGATCAAGGGCTGATTCCATTTAAGACAATGACATTTGGGAATGGAGTTAATTTTACGGCAGGGCTTAACAAAGTTAGAACATCACCTGACCACGGCACTGCGTTTGATATTGCTGGCAAGAATATTGCGAACCATTCTTCTTTTATGAACTCAATTAAATATGGGTTGCATATTTTTAACAATAGAACTTGAAAGTTAAGTTCAAGTTTATTACTTAAGAACAATTTAGTTACAAAATTTTAGTATATTCGGCATCCTTATTTTTAGAAATGAATCCTTTATCTGCTTACAAAATAACATTTTCTGGTTTAAAGGAAGGTAACCACAATTTCAACTTTGAAGTTAGCAATCAGCTGTTTTTGTATTTTAAGTATTTAGAGTTCAATAATTGTAAAATTTCTGCAGATGTTAATCTAATTAAAAAGTCAAACTTATTAGAAATTGAAATTAAATCAAAAGGGACCATTAATCTTAATTGTCATGTTTCCGACGAATCATTTGATTATGATCATAGCGAATACCATAAGTTTGTTGTAAAGTTTGGTAATAGTTTCAATGATGAGGACCCTGAAATGTTAGTTGTTCCTTTTGGAACATATGAAATTAATCTTTCACAGCAATTATATGAAATGATAGTGTTATCTTTACCACTTAAGGTTGTTCATCCAGGAATTAATGATGGTACATTAAAATCTAAAACACTGGAAAGATTAAAAGATTTTCAAAACAGGAAAATAAATTCAAAAAACACCGATCCTAGGTGGGATAAATTAAAAGATTTAAAATAGTTATGGCACATCCTAAAAGAAAAACCTCCAAGACAAGAAGAGACAAAAGACGTACACACTACAAGGCCCCCGAGTCACAAATAGCAACATGCAAGACTACTGGAGAAAAGCATTTATATCACAGGGCTCATTGGCATGAAGGAAAGCTTTATTATAAAGGAAAGGTTTTGATTGATAACACAGAAGAATCCTGATAATAAATTCAGCTATTTTTACATTTTTTTGCCATTTTAGGCCATTTTTCGTTATTTTTGAGTCAAAACTTACTTTTTTTGCCATTTTTGATAAAATTTTGTTTTGAAAAAAGTTAATGCTTCAATTACTGCTGTTGGATCATATTTACCTCCCAAAGTTTTAGATAATAAAACTTTAGAGACAATGGTAGAAACGACTGATGAATGGATTACAACAAGAACTGGAATCAAAGAAAGACGAATTCTGGAAAAAGGTATAGGTACGTCTATGATGGCTATAAAAGCTGTCAAAGAGATCCTTGAAAAAACTCAGTTAGATCCTAAACAAGTCGATATGGTAATTGTTGCAACTATAACACCTGACATGCATGTAAGCGCTACCGCTGCCCATGTTGCAACCGAAATTGGGGCTACAAATGCATTTGGATATGATCTTCAAGCAGCATGTTCTGGTTTCCTTTATGGTTTGTCTGTTGCATCATCTTACATTGAATCGGGGCGCTATCAAAAAATCTTATTAATAGGAGCTGATAAGATGTCATCAATAGTGGATTACTCTGATCGTAATACATGTATAATTTTTGGTGATGGAGCAGCTGCTGTCCTTTTGGAACCAAATTATGAAGGGTTAGGTTTACAAGATGAGTATCTTCGATCAGACGGAATAGGCCGAGAATTTTTGAGAATTGAAGCTGGCGGATCACAATTACCACTTTCTAAAGATATTATTGATAAAAAGAAACATTTTTTATTTCAGGATGGTAAAAATGTTTTTAAATATGCTGTTTCTAACATGGCAGAAGCATCTTACAATATAATGCAACGAAATAATTTGTCTAATCAGGATGTTGACTACCTAGTACCTCATCAGGCTAATAAAAGAATAATTGATGCTACAGCTCAAAGGATGGGCATAACTGATTCTAAAGTTCTTATGAATATTGAGAATTATGGAAACACAACTGCAGCGACAATTCCATTAATATTTTCTGACTTTGAAAAAAAATTTAAAAAGGGAGATAATATTATTTTAGCTGCTTTTGGAGGAGGTTTTACATGGGGAGCATCGTTTTTGAAATGGTCCTATAATAGTTAAATTTAAATTATGAATATTAAAGATATACAACAACTAATAAAGTTTGTAGCAAAATCTGGAGTTAGTGAAGTAAAAATTGAATCAGATGAACTCAAAATTGCTATTAAAACAAGTCCAAACAACAAACAAATAGTCTATTCTAGTCCAGCACCGGTTCCTACAATTACACCAACTGTTGAACCTGCTCAAAAAATCTCAGAAATAGATTCTCCAAAATCTGAAGCCCTGCAAGACAACGAGGACAGTGAATTTTTAACAATTAAATCTCCAATAATAGGTACATTTTACAGAAAACCGGCACCGGATAAGCCAAACTTTGTAGAGTCTGGTGATACAATCACTGAAGGTGATGTTTTATGTGTAATTGAGGCTATGAAATTATTTAATGAAATTGAATCGGAGTTTTCTGGAAAAATAGTCAAAATTTTAGTTGACGACGCTTCGCCTGTAGAATTTGATCAACCTCTTTTTTTAGTTGATCCATCTTAAACAATTTTTAAATCATCAATAATGTTTAAAAAAGTTTTAATAGCCAATAGAGGCGAAATTGCACTAAGAATAATAAGGACATGTAAGGAGATGGGAATTAAGACGGTTGCTGTTTATTCGATTGTAGACGAGGAAAGTTTACATGTCAGGTTCGCTGATGAGGCAGTATGTATAGGGCCATCTAATAGTGCGGAATCATATTTAAAAATATCAAATATTATTGCTGCTGCCGAAATTACTAATGCAGATGCAATTCATCCTGGATATGGATTTCTCTCTGAAAACTCAAGATTCTCCAAAATTTGTGAAGAACATAAAATCAAATTCATAGGCGCTTCACCTGAAATGATTGAAAAAATGGGGGATAAAGCGACAGCAATTTCAACAATGAAGTTAGCAGGTGTTCCAACAATACCTGGTTCCGAAGGTGTAATCGATGATTACGATCAAGCTAAAAAGATCGCCAAAAAAATAGGTTACCCCGTAATGATAAAAGCTTCCGCTGGAGGAGGAGGCAAGGGGATGAGAGCTGTTTGGAAAGAAAAAGAGTTATCACAGCATTGGGAAAGTGCAAAACAAGAAGCTAAAGCATCTTTTGGAAATGATGACATGTATATGGAAAAGTTAGTTGAAAACCCACGTCATATCGAAATACAAATTGTAGGAGATCAGTTTGGGAAAGCTTGTCACCTTTCTGAGAGAGATTGCTCTATTCAAAGAAGACACCAAAAATTAACTGAGGAAACTCCATCCCCTTTTATGACAGAAAAACTTAGAGAAAAAATGGGTCAAGCCGCTGTAAAAGCTTCAGAATTCATAGGTTATGAGGGCGCTGGTACTGTTGAGTTTTTGGTTGATAAAAACAGAGATTTTTATTTTATGGAGATGAATACTAGGATACAAGTTGAACACCCTATAACAGAACAGGTTATCGACTATGATTTAATAAAAGAACAAATAAAGGTTGCTGCTGGAATGAAAATATCAGGAAAAAACTATTACCCTAAACTTCATTCCATTGAATGTAGAATTAACGCAGAGGACCCATACGAAAATTTCAGACCTTCCCCTGGAAAAATTACAAACTTACATTTACCCGGAGGCCACGGTGTAAGATTGGATACTCATGTTTACAGTGGCTACATAATTCCTCCAAACTATGATTCTATGATTGCAAAACTGATTGTAACGGCTCAAAATAGAATTGAAGCTATAGAAAAAATGAGAAGAGCATTAGATGAATTTGTTATCGAAGGAATAAAAACCACAATTCCTTTCCACAGACAGCTGATGGACGATCCTAGATATGTAAGCGGAGATTATACTACAAAGTTCATGGAAGATTTTAAAATAAAATAGAAATTCTAAGTCCTAAATCCCTTTTTTTCTAAATACTCCATAATTTGAATAGCATTTGTTGCAGCACCTTTTCTTAAATTATCCGAAACTATCCATAAATTTAAACTGTTTTTTTCTGAAAAATCTTCTCTAATTCTACCAACATAAACAGAATCAGTGTTTTCAGCATCAATGGGCATTGGGTATGAAAAATTTTCAGGATCATCTTTAACTATCACTCCAGGTGAAATATTTAATAGTTTCTTGATTTCTGAAATTTTAAATCCTCTTTTCAAAGTTATATTAACGGATTCACTGTGACCACCCACTATTGGAACTCGCACCGCAGTAGCACTAACTTTTATTTTTGGATCAAGTATTTTTTTGGTTTCATTTGATAGCTTTATTTCTTCTTTTGTGTAACCATTTTCCATAAAGTCATCACAGTGAGGTATTGCATTTCTGTGAATGGGATGTTTATATGCCATCTCTCCAACAATATTATTCTCTTCATTTTTAAGTTGATTTAACCCTTTTAAACCAGTTCCAGTTACAGACTGATAAGTTGAGACAATAACCCTTTTAATTTCATATTTTTTGTGAATCGGCGCTAGTACCATAAGCATCTGAATTGTACTGCAATTTGGGTTTGCTATAATTTTATCATCAGAGCATAGT
>CABZAE010000016.1 GCA_902523635.1 uncultured Bacteroidota bacterium
TTAAAAGAAAATCAGGTAAAAAATGAAGTTCTTATGATTGGTAATAATTTAGCTACTGGACTAAATTATGGGCAAGCATTAAGTATTCCATTTGTTATTTTTGGAGCATATCTCTTATTTAGAAATTTTAAAAAAAATCCATTCGTAATATGATTTTACTTAAAAAAATATCTGTTATTTTCTATATTAGAAACATGAACCATAAAAAAATTTTAAACTTTATTTCTTTATTAATTATTAGTCTTTCATTCAATGAATTAAAATCTCAGGTAAATGACAAATACGTGCTTAAATACAACCAGCCTGCAAGTCATTGGTATGAAGCTTTGCCAGTTGGGAACGGAAGGCTGGGTGCCATGGTTTTTGGAAATTTTAATAAAGAACGTATTCAACTAAATGAAGAAAGTCTTTGGGGAGGATCCTCATTTGATAGAAACAATCCAAACTCATTAAAATATCTAAAAAAAATTCAAGGTCTAATATTTGATGGAAAAATTGTTGAGGCAGAAGAATTAGCCGGCAAATACATGTTGGGAACCCCAACAAAAGTTAGATCATATCAAACGCTTGGTGATTTAAGCATTGACTACTTATTCAATCAAAGGTGGTTTCCGTCAAGATACAATAGGTCATATCCTATATTTTATAACAGGAATTTAAACTTACACAACGGAGTTGCAAATTCTGAATTTAAAATTGGTAACAACATAACATATCAAAAGGTTTTTTCATCTGCAGTGGATGATGTGATTGTTGTCGATATATCATTTAGTGAGCCATCAAACGTAAGCTTTAAGCTTTCACGGGGAATAAATATAAAAGAGGAGGACGATTTAGATTTTGACCCTTCAAATCACCTAAACATACCAGGTTGGAAAGGGGATTACAATGACAGTACATTTAAAATTGATTATGATAAGGGAGACGATTGGGTTAATTTTACCGGACAAATTATTGATTACCCAAATGAGAAAGAAGGTCCAGGTGGGAATCATATGAAATTTGCTTCTGTCCTTAAAGTTCACTCCACTGATGGTGAAATTGAAACATTATCCCAAAATTCAAATGCTAAAATAAATATAATAAATGCTACTCATGTTACACTTATTTTCACTGGGGATACCGATTACAACATAAATAAATTAAATTTTGATAGATCAATCGATCCTTTGATAGTAAGTAAATCCAAAATAGCAAAAGTCTCGCTAAAACCAAAGACCCAAATAATTTTAGATCATCTAACTGACCATCGAGAACTTTTTGATAGAGTTGATATCAACCTAGGAAAAGACAAACTATCTCATTTAGCTACTGATCAACGATTGGCATTAATAAAACAAAATGAGGATAACAAGGATCCGGGACTGGTCGAACTGTATTATCAGTTTGGCAGATATTTACTAATGGGTTCATCCAGATTTCCAGGTAAACTTCCTGCAAATCTTCAAGGTATTTGGAATGATCTTTTCAAAGCTCCATGGGATGCTGATTTTCATGCAAACATAAATTTACAGATGAATTATTGGCCAGCAGAAATGACAAATTTATCTGAAACCTTATTGCCACTAAATAATTTTTTGAAAGAATTAACAGTCCCAGGTTCTAGGACAGCAAAAAAAATGTATGGAGCAAAGGGTTGGACAATGCATCATTTGACAAATCCTTTTGGAAAAACCAGTGTTGGAGATGGAGTTCATGGGCTCACTCCACTAAATGGCGCGTGGATGACTTTCCCTCTTTTCAGACATTTTGAATTCAATCAGGATTTGAATTATCTAAAAAATGAAGCTTTCCCTATCATAAAAGGTTCAGTGGAGTTCGTTCTTGATTATTTAATTGAATCCCCAGAAGGGTATCTAGTTACAAATCCCTCAAGTTCGCCTGAAAATCATTTTTTCATTCCTGGTGTTGAACAAAAAGTTGAGTTATCATACATGCCAACTGTAGACAAACAAATTATTGAAATGCTTTTTGATATATTTATTGAATCTGCTGAAATTCTTGATGTTGATCGATCATTAGTTCGAAAAGTTAAAAATGCTAAAAAAAGACTTCCCCCCTATCAAATTTCAAAATTTGGAACTTTACAAGAATGGATTAAAGATTACGAGGAGCAGCAGCCAGGACACAGGCACATTTCGCACCTGTTGGGTGTATACCCGTTCGGAAACTTGACTAAAGAAAGCCCTGTAATATTTGAAGCAGCAAAAAAGTCTGTTGCTAGAAGATTGTCTTTTGGAGGAGGTCATACTGGTTGGAGCCGCGCCTGGATAATTGGACTGTATGCTCGTTTTTTTGATAGTAAAAAAGCTTATCAAAATTTATATGAATTGTTGAGAAAAAGCACCCTCAAAAATCTTTTTGATACTCACAGGCCATTCCAGATTGATGGAAATTTCGGTGGAACTGCTGCAATTCATGAAATGATAATACAATCTACTAAAGATGATATAATATTATTACCAGCTACGCCAAAAGTCTGGAACGATGGTCATCTACATGGAAGTAAGGTAAGAGGAGGAGCAATAGTTAATTTGGACTGGAAAAATGGCAAACCAAGTAGATTTGAAATCATTTCGAAAGAGGGTGGTGATTTTAATATTATTTTTAAAGAAAAACAAATTCCACTTAAATTGAAATCTGGTCAGTCAATTTTACTTAGTGAAAATGACTTTAATTAATACATCCATTCCAAAATTGTTTTGGATTGCTTAGACCATGATTTTGCAGAGTGAGTTCCATCTTTTTCTACCCAATACAAATAGTTTTTTTTTGAATAATTAATTGAACCCAAGTAATCTACAAACTTATTAACTCCATTTTGAAGGTTTTTATCAAAATTGTCAGTTCCGTTAACGACTGCAAATATTAATTTTCTTGGTGGAGTTGTTTTGATTAGCTGTTCATAATAATTTTGATCTCTGTAAATAATTCCAGGTGATAAACAAATTGCTTTTTTAAAGGTTTTATTGAACTCCCATCCAAGATACAACGAAATCAAACCTCCAGCTGAGGCGCCTAATGTTCCAATATCATTTGTATTGATTCTATATAATTTTTTAATTTGAGGAATTAACTCATCCGTTAAAGCTTTTGCATAATCATAACCATTTCTTGTTGGTACATACTCATAACCACGATTTTTTGTATTGCTGACGCCAACCATTATAATAGGTTCCATTTTTTTTGATGAAATTAATTCAGTTACTGTTTCGTCCAAGTTCCATCCATTTTTATTAATGACTTTTTGACTTTTGGATTTATTTCTAGCCCCAAAACCTCCTCTAGAGTAAAAAACACCTCCACCATCATGAACTATTAGAAGGGGATATTTTTTTCTATTATCATTGTAATCAGGTGGAATCCAAACAAATATTTCTCTTGAATTGTTCAATATTTTTGAACTAAAAATATGTTTAAAAACATGACCTGTAATTTGCTCATTTTTAAATGACTCAGCTATTGAAATGGTAGATTTTAAAACATCTTGACCGACCAAATCTAAATTAGTAGTAAGGGAAAAAATTATAAAAAAAAATGTATTTTTCACAATCTGTTAATTTAGAAATAGTTCAATTACAGGTATTTCAACATTCGGTTTAATATTGGGTGTGTCAAATACAATGTCATTGGGATATTTAGAATCCCAATGTTTTCGAAATTTAATTTCAGAATTATCATGCAGAAATTGAGCATATTTTATTTTTCCAACTGCATTGTCTAGTTTAAGCCAACCTGTTTTATAATCAGTGATATGGATGTACAAGCGATTTTTTTTTGGGTTATATGTGATCATTGTTCCTTTTGGTGCTTCCCAGAAGTTCGGTGCTTGAGTACACTCATAAATTGATCTTCCATTAACCTTCATCCATTTTCCAATTTTTTCCAAAGCGTTTTCTGCACGATAATCAAAGGATCCTCTTGCAGTTGGACCAACATTTAATAATAAATTACCTCCTTTACTTGTTGTTTCAATAATCATAGATATCAATTCATGATTTGTTTTCCATGTATTTTCGTCTCTGTAATAGCCCCAAGACCCTGAAAAAGTTGCACAGGTTTCCCAATAAACTTTTTCGCCATCAACTTCGGGCCAAAATTCTGGAATTTTTTGCTCAGGTGTTTCAAAATCATAACCGCCCCAATAGTCATCCAAGTCAGCACGGTTATTTACTAAGATATGAGGTTGCAATTTTCTCACCATTTTTAATAGTTTTACAGAATCCCAATCATCACGACCTTTTCCATATTGTAATTCTGGAAATGAAAAATCGAGCCAAATCACATCAATTTTACCATACTCAGTTAAAATCTCTCTCACTTGATTATGTAAATAATCCTGATAAATCTTAAAATCTTTTCCTTTGTTTATCTTCTTATAATAATTTTCAGTCTCTTTGTTTTTTTGTATCACAGAGCCTGGTTCTTTTCCATGACTGGGAGCTCGTAAAGGATGTTTTGGATCAGCTGTGTAATGTGGGTGATGCCAATCGAAAAGAGAGTAATAAAACCCAATTTTTAATCCCTCTGACCTGAAAGCTTCTACCCACTCTCGTAAAATATCTTTTCCATAAGGTGTATTAGTTGATTTGTAATCAGTGAATTTAGAATCAAAAAGATTAAAACCTTCATGATGTTTGGCTGTAATAACTGCATATTTCATTCCAGCTTTTTTTGCCTGTTTTGCCCAGTCGTGAGGGTTATATAAATCAGGATTAAATACATCAAAGTACTTTTGGTAATCTTCGTTTGTCATTTTTTCAGCACTCTTTACCCATTCATGTCTAGCTGGTTGTGCATATAACCCCCAGTGAATAAACATTCCAAATCGAGCATCAGTCCACCATTGCATTCTTTCTTTTTTTTCTTCTTTGGTTTCATCCCATATTTTTTTTTGTGAAAAAATTAATTGGTTTCCAGAAATTAAAAACATTAATAATACTAAAGTCTTTTTCATACAATTTTTTTTTATTTAAGATAATTAAAAATCATTAAATTGTATATCAATGAGCATATGCTTTAAATTGACTTTAAAAAAAATTTAATGAGATATATTTTTTTCTTTTTTCTAACAATTTGTGTTTCATGCAGGCCAATCAATTTTTCAGAAAAACCAAATATTATTCTAATCGTTGCTGACGATTTGGGTTACGGAGATTTATCAATTTTTGGAAATGAATATATTTCAACACCTAACATAGACAAACTTGGAAATGAGGGTATTATTTTGACAGACTTTCACTCAAATGGTTCAGTTTGTAGTCCAACTCGTGCAGCATTGCTAACTGGAAAATATCAACAAAAGGTTGGGGTTTCAGGTGTAATTACCGCAAAAAATCATCGTGATAAAGGGCTATCACTAGATGAAAAGACTTTTGCTGAAATTGCAAAAGAGGTTGGTTATAAAACAGGTGTCTTTGGAAAGTGGCATCTTGGATACGATCCCAAATTCAGTCCTATTAAACAAGGTTTTGATGAGTTTATCGGATTTGTTTCAGGAAATGTTGATTATCATTCTCATTTGGACCAAGAAGGATTTGAGGATTGGTGGAAAGGCGACTCCTTGTTTCCTGAATCAGGATACAGCACAGATTTAATTTCAAAACATTCAATAGATTTTATTAAAAGAAATAGAAATGAAAATTTCTTACTTTATGTTGCTCATGAATCTCCTCACTATCCCTATCAAGGTAGAAGCTCAAAGGTGATTAGAGAAAGAGAAAAAGACTTTATTCGGGAATTACCTGAAAATATGAATGAAATTTATAAGGAGATGGTTGAAGTCATGGATGAAGGTGTAGGTGAAATAATAAATGCTTTGATTGAATTGGATTTAGAAAAAAAAACAATTGTATTTTTCTTTTCAGACAATGGTGGCACTAGAAATGGCAACAACGGAATGCTAAGGGGTTTTAAAGGTGGACTTTATGAGGGTGGTCATAGAGTGACTTCTTTGGTGTGGGCTCCTTCATTAATTAAATCTGGACATAAAAGTAGCGAGACACTTATGACAATGGATCTTCTTCCTACAATAGCGGAATTCATTGGTGGAAATATTCCAAACGATATTGATGGTTTAAGCTTCAAAAATCATTTACTAACCAATGATAAAATACAAGCAAGGTCACTTTTTTGGGAGCATGGTTCTAACTATGCGATTAGAAAAAATAATTGGAAACTTATAATAAATAAGCGAAAAGAAAAACCTGAACTTTTTGATTTAAATAACGATCTTGCTGAAAGTAAAGACTTGTTCAATTCGCATTATGAGTTAGCACAAGAGCTCATGACTGATATTGATGTTTGGAAACAAGAAATTGAATAAACTAAATTTGCAATAATCTATTCAAATAGAGTTAATGGATCCCATTTTTCTTTGGATGGAAAATTTGGGTCATTTTCTTGAACTTTTCCCACAGTCGTTCTCCCATTTTTTATAGAAGATTTGAAAAGTTGGATCAATTCATTCTCAATCTCAGGATATTTTCCAAATAAATTGTTAGTTTCAGATGGGTCTTCAGCTAAATTATAAAGTTGGAATCTTGGAAGATTAGCCCCCTCATCATTCCAAGCTCTGGGATAACTCCAACCTCCAGATGTATTTGTAAAAATAAACTTATAATCGTCTTTTCTAATTGCAAAACTACCATCTATAGAATGATGAATTGTAAAGTCTCGTTTGAATTCATTTTCAGTTTGAGTTGAAAACAACGGAATCATTGAGAAACTATCCTCTCCCTCATTGTCTTTAAGTTCAATGTTTAGTAAATCTGCGCATGTTGCCATAAAATCTGTTGTACATATAGTTTTGTCTGAAACAGATCCTGGAATAATTTTTTTGGGCCATTTGACAATAAAAGGAACTCTGTGCGCACCTTCAAAAATGCCAGCCTTGTATCCTCTATAAATACCACTGGGTTGGTGACCTTTATTGGCCAATAGTTCAAAATTAGCTTCAGGAGAACAACCATTATCACTAGTAAAAATTATTATTGTATTATCAGAAACATCTAGATCTTTTATTAATTTATTTAATTCTCCCATATGGTAATCAATTTGCATAACAAAATCTGCATATTCATTTAGACCACTTTTTCCTAACCATTTTTCTGTTGGAAGAATCGGTGTATGAGGAGAGGGTAAAGGAAGGTATAAGAAAAAAGGTTCTTCATCAACGACTTTTTCTTTAATGTAACTAAAAGCCTTACTAAAAAAATGTGGAGTTACTTCTTCATGAAAAAAATCTTCAGCAGTTGGACCTTTTCTAAACCATGAGTATTCTCCTTTATCTTCAATGACTCTGTCAATTTTTGCAGTAATTTTTTTATTCTCAACATAAACGTAAGGTGGCATGTCAAGTGATCCATTGTGTCCGTATGAATATTGAAATCCTAAATCATTAGGACTGTGTGTTATTTCCTTATTAAAATCAATTTTTTCAATGTCGACGCGGTCTTCGTAATATGATGAGTCAATAAGTCCCCAGTTCCAACCAAGGTGCCACTTACCAATGAATGCGGTTTCATAACCATTATTTTTTAATAATGTAGCTACTGTCGATCTATCCTTTGGAATTAAAGCTTTAGAAGTTCCTCCGAGAACACTTTTTTTTAATTTACTTCTCCAATTATATCTCCCGGTTAATATGCCATATCTAGTTGGAGTACAAACTGAAGATGATGTGTGAGCATCTGAAAACATTATTCCTTCACTTGCAAGCTGATCAATATTTGGAGTTTTTATTTTTCCATTAGAATTATAAATATTTATGTCTCCATATCCTAAATCATCAGCTAACACATAAATAATATTTGGCTTAACATCTGAAGGGTGTTTTTCACAAGATACAACTAGTAAAAAGCAGTATAAAAAGATTAGTAATGGATTTTTTCTCAAAATATTTTTAATTTAAAAGCAATTATTGAACACCTCAAATTAATAATTTAAAATCATTAAATTTATTTTTATTAAAATAAAGTTTATGAAATTTTTATCTTTCCTTTCTTTTGGAATATTTTCATTGTGCCTATCAGCACAATTAGATAATAGACCACCAAATATTATACTTATTATGGTTGATGATTTGGGTGCTGAATGTGTCAATTCCTATGGCGGAAGCTCTTACTCGACACCAAGACTTACTCAAATGGCTGAATCAGGAATGCAATTCGAAAACTGTCATTCCATGCCAATCTGTACACCATCAAGAGTTAAACTAATGACCGGAAGATCTAATAAAAAAAATCATATAAATTTTGCTTATTTACACCCTAATGAAAAAACTTTTAGTCAGGTGCTTAAATCAAATGGTTATGAAACTTTAATTGCTGGTAAATGGCAACTTGGTCAGGACAAGAAATTACCAAAACATTTTGGTTTTGATGAGCACATACTTTGGCAACTCAATACTCAAGGCAGAGACTCTCTTGGATTAGACAAGCGTTATTCAAATCCCAGGTTGGTCGAAAATGGGGTTACATATGAAAAAAATGAAGGGGAATTCTCCACAGATCTTATAATAGATTATATAAATGAATTTATGGCTCGCAAAAAAAATCAACCCTTTTTAGTTTATTATCCAATGATTTTAACACACTGTCCCTTTGTACCAACACCACATTCTGAAGATTGGGATCCAAATGATCTTGGTTCTAAAACCTATAAAGGAGATGAAAAATACTTTGGTGATATGGTATCTTACATGGATTATTCAGTAGGAAGAATCATTGATAAGGTTGGAGATTTGGGTATTGAAGAAAATACAATGATAATTTTTACTGCTGATAATGGAACTGATCAACCTGTTGTATCCATAAAAAACAATATCTCTATTGACGGTGCCAAAGGAAAAACTATTGATACTGGAACGCACGTCCCTCTTCTTGTGAGCTGGTCTAAAACAATTGAGTCTGGTATCATAAATAAATCATTAATTGATTTTAGTGATTTTTTTCCAACCATTTGTGAGGCAGCAGGAATAAAACTGAACTCTAATTTAGATTTAGACGGTGTTAGTTTTTACAAGCAACTAATAGGCCAGGATGGTCCCAAAAGGAAATGGATACATTCATGGTATTCAAGGGGAGGTGGTTCCAGTATGAATGATGAAACCGTTGAATGGGTCAGAAACGAAACATATAAGTTTTATAGAGGAAATAAATTCTACAATGTAAAAAAAGACCCCAATGAAAAAAATAAATTATCCTGGAATCAAATGACTGTAGAAGAAAGAAAAATCCAACAAGAATTTTCGAATGTTTTAAAATCTTATAATACTTTGAGAAACAACACTAGTATTAACGAATAGCTTTAAATAAAATAATCCATTATGACAAACTCGTTGAAACATTATTTACTTATGACTTTTTTAATTTCAATTTTAACTGCATGTAATCAAAATGTAAAATCAACTGCATCTAACAATGTGTTAATTAAAGAATGGGAAGGTCCATACGGTGGTGTCCCCGCATTTGATAAAATGAAAGTAGAAGATATTAAAGATGCTATGATTCAAGGCATGAAACTCAGACTTATTGAGATAGAAAATATAGCTAAAAATAAAGATGAACCAAGTTTCGAAAACACCATTTTACAAATGGAACGATCTGGAAAAGAATTGAACAGAGTCTACTCATACTATGGAATTCTAAGCAGTAATCTTTCCAGTCCAGAATTCAGAAAAATACAATCAGAACTCGCACCTTTGCTTTCTGACCACCAGTCAAAAATCAATCAAAATGAATCTCTTTTTAAAAGAATTGAAACGGTTTTCAACAACTTAAAGGATAATCCGCTTGAACCAGATCAGCAAAGATTAGTTGAAATTATTTACAATAGTTTTTTTATGAATGGTGCATCTCTCAATAAAGAAAAGAAAAAAGAATACGCATCCATTAATAAAAAGCTTTCTGAACTATACATTAAGTTTTCAAATAATATTTTAAATGATGAAGAAGGCTATATAACTTATCTTAGTGAAAAAGAATTAGGTGGTCTTTCTGAAGGCTTCATAAAATCTGCAGCTGAAGTTGCTGAAAAAAATGGAAAAACAGGTAGCTATGCTATAACTAATACCCGCTCATCTATGGATCCTTTTCTTACATTTTCTACTGAAAGAGAAATTAGAAAAAAAGTTTGGGAAAATTATTATTCAAGATCTGATAACAATGATGAGTTCGATAATAAAGAAATTATAGCTGAAATTTTAAAACTCAGAAAAGAGCGTGTTAACCTTCTTGGTTACGAAAACTACGCACAGTGGCGCTTACAAGACCGAATGGCAAAAAACCCAGAAAATGCCATGGAACTTATGATGTCTGTTTGGCCCTTGGCCATCAAAAGGGTTGCTGAAGAAGTTGAAGACATGCAAAAACTTGCAAATTTGTTGGGTGATGATATAAAAATTGAGCCTTGGGATTACAGATACTATGCAGAAAAAGTAAGAAAATCAAAATATGACTTAAACTCCGAAGAAGTCAAACAATATCTTCAACTAGATAAATTAACAGATGCTATGCATTATGTTGCGGGGAGGTTATTCGGTTATAAATTTAAAAAAATAACTGATGGAAGTGTTCCAGTTTTTCACCCAGATGTTGAGGTTTGGGAAGTTGCTAATAAATCAAATGGAAAAAATATAGGTTTATGGTATTTAGACCCCTATGCGCGCCAAGGTAAAAGATCCGGGGCGTGGGCTAGCACATTCAGAGGACATACAACATTTGATGGAAAAACGAATGTACTTGCTACAAATAACTCAAATTTTGTTAAACCAGCTAAGGGTGAATCAATTTTAGTCTCATGGGATGATGCAACAACTTTCTTCCACGAATTTGGGCATGCGCTTCATTACTTTTCCTCAAATGTTAGATATCCAAGCTTAAATGGAGGGGTGCGTGATTACACTGAATTCCAATCTCAACTTTTAGAAAGATGGCTTTCAACAGATGAGGTAATTAAACAATTTCTCGTTCATAATAAAACCGGAGAACCAATTCCAGACGAATTAGTTAGTAAAATAAAAAAAGCATCAAAATTTAATCAAGGTTTCTCCACAACTGAATATTTGGCTTCCGCTTTAATTGATATGAAAATTCATCTCGCAGATCCAGAAAACATTGATGTGGCTAAGTTTGAGAAGGAGACTTTAGCTGAAATGCAAATGCCTAAAGAACTTCCAATGAGACACAGAACGCCTCATTTTGGACATGTTTTTTCTGGTGAAGGATATGCAACTGCATACTATGGATACATGTGGGCAGATGTATTGACTTCTGATGCTACTGAAGCTTTTGTTAATGCACCAGGCGGATTTTATGATGATGAATTATCTAAAAGAATGGTAAAGTATTTATTTGCACCCAGAAACTCCATAGATCCTGCAGAAGCTTACAGGCTTTTTAGAGGGAGAGATGCCGATGTAAGTGCTTTAAAAAGAGACCGAGGTTTTTAGCATTTCGGTATTTAATTTGTTTTTTTAATTTTATATTAGATATTTAACAATAAAATGATGGAAAATATTCAAATTATAATTCAAGTTATCATAGCAATTGGCATTTTTAATGTATGGATAGTGAGATTTAAGAAACCTTCCATATACAGAGGAGGTAACTCAACTTCTATGGAATCTGAATTTGAAGCCTATGGACTAAGTAATACATTTATGAAAATAATAGGTTTTTCAAAATTATCTTTAGCTGTATTACTTTTATTTGGTATTTGGTTCCCACAATTGGTTGATATTTCCGCTTTTTTAATGGGTTGTCTCATGATTGGAGCTATAGGTTTACACGTTAAGATAAATGACCCTTTAATTAAATCACTTCCAGCTTTCTTGATGTTAGTGTTATCTACTGCATTAATAATCTTGTAGTATATATATCGTATATTGAGTTATAAACGTTATTTTTGTTTACATAAATAAAATTTAGCATGGCTTTTAATATTGAAATGATCAAAGATGTCTATCAATCTATTAAACGTAAAGTAGATCATGCCAGAAAAATTAAAGGAACCCCTCTCACATTAGCAGAAAAAATATTATATTCTCATCTTTGGAACCCCAAAATTGAAAAACCTTTTAAAAGAGGGGAAGATTATGTAGATTTTGCTCCGGATCGAATTGCTTGTCAAGATGCTACAGCCCAAATGGCACTTTTACAGTTTATGCAAGCTGGCAAAAATAAAGTTGCTGTTCCAACAACTGTTCATTGTGACCATCTTATTCAAGCAGCAGTGGGTGCTTCAAAAGACCTTCAAACCGCATTAAATAACAGTAATGAAGTTTTTAACTTCTTGGAATCTGTTTCAAACAAATACGGGATTGGTTTTTGGAAACCTGGTGCAGGAATAATTCATCAAGTTGTTTTAGAAAATTATGCCTTTCCAGGCGGAATGATGATTGGAACAGATTCACACACCGTGAATGCAGGGGGACTGGGAATGGTTGCTATTGGAGTTGGAGGAGCTGATGCGGTTGATGTCATGGCAGGCATGCCATGGGAATTAAAATTTCCAAAACTAATTGGAGTCAAATTAACAGGAAAATGTTCTGGCTGGACTTCACCCAAAGATGTAATCTTAAAAGTAGCTGGTATTCTTACTGTCAAAGGAGGAACAGGAGCAATTATTGAATATTTTGGACCTGGAGCAAAATCAATGTCCTGTACAGGAAAGGGTACAATTTGTAATATGGGAGCTGAAGTTGGAGCTACAACTTCAACTTTTGGATATGACGATTCAATGGAAAGGTATCTAAGGTCAACAGACAGAAGTGAAATTGCTGATGCTGCAAATGAAGTCAAAGATTATTTGACAGCTGATCCTGAAGTTTATGAAAATCCTGAAAAGTTTTTTGACCAGATTATCGAAATTAATTTATCTGAACTTATGCCTCACATAAATGGTCCTTTCTCTCCAGATATTGCAACTCCAGTCGATAAAATGTCTGACCGGGCTAGAGAGAACAGTTGGCCATTAAAAGTTGAATGGGGTCTTATTGGATCGTGTACAAACTCCTCCTACGAAGATTTATCAAGGGCTGCTTCAATTGCCCAACAAGCAATTGATAAAGGATTAAAAACAAAAGCAGAATTTGGTATCAATCCAGGTTCAGAGCAAGTAAGATTCACTGCTGAAAGAGATGGGTTTATCGAAGTGTTTGAAAATCTTAATGCTAAGATTTTTACAAATGCTTGTGGCCCTTGTATTGGTCAATGGGCAAGAGAAGGTGCTGATCTTCAAGAAAAAAATTCTATTGTACATTCATTTAATAGAAATTTTGCAAAAAGAGCTGATGGTAATCCAAATACACATGCATTTGTTGCTTCCCCGGAGATGGTAGCTGCAATTGCAATTTCGGGTAAACTGGATTTCAATCCCATAACTGACTCAATAATAAATAATGAAGGTGAAAAAGTTAAGTTGGATGAGCCAACTGGTTGGGAACTTCCTCCTAAGGGTTTTGAGGTTGAAGATGCTGGATATATTGAGCCATCAAAAGATGGATCCCAGATAGAAGTTATAGTAGATAAAAAATCTGAACGGCTTCAAATATTAGAACCCTTTAAACCTTGGAATGGTAAAAACATCTTTAACGCCAGACTACTTATAAAGGCTTTAGGTAAATGCACAACCGATCACATTTCAATGGCTGGACCCTGGTTAAGATATCGCGGTCACTTAGACAATATTTCTAACAACTGCTTAATCGGAGCAGTAAATGCCTTTAATGAAAAAACCAATTTTATAAAAAATCATATAAATGGGGAATATGCAGGTGTTCCAGATGTTCAAAGATTATATAAAGAAAAAAACATAGATACTGTTGTGGTTGGTGATCATAATTATGGAGAGGGTTCGTCCCGAGAACATGCTGCAATGGAGCCCAGACACTTAGGTGTTAAAGTCGTATTGGTTAAATCTTTTGCGAGAATTCACGAAACCAACTTGAAAAAGCAAGGGATGTTAGGAATTACTTTCGATAATGAAAATGATTATGATTTAATTCAAGAAGATGATCTTTTTGATTTTATTGACCTTGAAGATTTTAGTCCTGGAAATAAGTTAACAATCCACTTGAAGCATTCCAATGGAACCAAAGATGTGATTTATGCTAATCATACATACAATGATCAACAGATTGAATGGTACAAGGAGGGTTCAGCTTTAAATCTAATAAAAAAAGAAAATCTTAATTAGTCTTTTTATTCAGGTGCTAGCTCAAAAACGATTCCTTCAATCTCCTTGGTTATTGGAATTTGACAACCCAATCTTGAGGTTTTTTTAACGTTAAACGCCTCTGACAACATTGCCAGCTCATCCTCAGAAGCTTTACCAATTGGTAATTCTGAATGAATATAGATTTGACATGATGCACACATCGCCATTCCTCCGCATATTCCCTGAACTTCGAAACCGTGACTTTTACAAAGCTCCATTAAATTCATATTCATATCTAAGGGTGCTTTCAGCAAATGTTTATTTCCGTCTCGATCAATTAGGGTGACTGTTATATCTTTCAAAATAACTTTT
>CABZAE010000017.1 GCA_902523635.1 uncultured Bacteroidota bacterium
TGTAAGTATCTCTATTTTCACTGTGGGTAAATAATAAATCTGATTTAATGGAAATTATATAAATGTTTCCTTCCACTCTCGAAATCAATGATTTAAATTTTTTTTCTGAACCATCTGTTATATCAACATTAGACAACAAATGGTTCATAAGTTTATAAGATTGAACACTAAATCTTTTATTCAATTTTTTTCCGTGATGATTTAACCAACTTTCAACTTGAGTTGATTTGGAATTAAGATCTTTGGATCTATTAAATTTTATTTTAAAAGATTTTTGTGTTCGGTAGCTAATCATTGCATGTATTCTAGCATCATATATAGGATTCTTGGAGTTTAGAAGTATCAAGTTTTGAACCATCGTATTAGCTTTAACCCAATCATTGGATTTCCAATCACAAGCAATTGGAATAAGATTTTTACAAATAGTTGGATTTAATGCATTCATCTCCCATATTAAACACCCTCCAATTGAGCCACCAATCATAGCAAATAGTGATTTTATTGACATTTTTTCAATAGCAATCAAAAAAACTTTAGCAATATCTCTTAAAACTAAATCTTTGTAGTTCTGAATTAATTCGTTTTCGTATCCATTGCCAGGGATATTAAAAATTAAAATAGTATACTTTTCTAAATCTATGATCTTGTTTTTTCCAACTAAAGATTTCCACCACCCCTTTTGTCCAGTAAGATTTGAGTTACCTGTTAGAGAATGATTTACTAATACTACTGGAGAATTACCTAGTGGTTTTCCAAAAAGCTGATAACTTAAAATAAAATTCCAGTTGTCACCCTTTTCACTTATGTAATTATTTATCTCGATTTTTCTAATCATAACTTTAAAATATCATTGTATGAATAGTACATTTTGACTTATCTTATGTTAGCAGCAATTCCAATTGAAACAGTATTATAATTTTGAAAAGTATAATCCAAAGATGCACTAAAAACAGTAAACTTATACTTTACGCCAAGAGAGGTTTGAAAGTCGTTTACTTCAAAACGCATATTAATTGGATCAACCAAATTTCTTTGAAAAGGTATGTTGTTTTTTGAAACATAGTTTAAATTATATTCACCCAACATTTTGAATGAAGAGCTTCCACCAGAGTAACCCAGACTTCCATAAAAACTTATTACTGGTAGATCGATTGAATAAACCAACAGTACATTGTAATTATTCAAACTGAACTCGGAGAGCTGATCAGATCCATCAACAGAACTAAATGATTGAATATTATAATCAATATCCATTTTTGAAAAGGAACTAAACGCAGAAATTTTAAGTGGAAATTTGGTAAAGGGATTGAAATATTGCATTAAATCATGTTTGAAACCTATTCCTTTTAAAGTCATATCAATTCCCTGTCTGTGATATTCTGGACTGTATCTGATCACTGCTTCTGTATTAAAGGGTAATCCAATACCTAGCTGTAAGATTGGAGCAGCTACACCACCTAAAGGAAATTTATTTTTAATTCCTTTTGGGGCACTAACTGTCGTTGTTAGTTCAGGTAGTATTCCATCAGTTGGAATTGTTAGAATTATCTCTTCCACACGACTCTCACCAATTATTGTTGGTAAGTTTTCTGCAGAACTTGTCACATAATCTAAGTTATTTATTGAGAAAAATTGGTCAGATTTTGGGACAAATGACAAATTTAGTTTGAGACTCAGATCAAAACCAAACTTTCTATGAACCTTTGCAGTATTAAACCATCCTCCATTGGAGCTGTAAATTGCTCCTTTCATCAAAGGACTTATATAATTGTTAAACATTTTTTTTTGCATCATCCTCGTATGCATAAAGCATAGACTCCAGTCCAGATTGAGTAAAACTAAGAAAGGGGAGTAGTAAAATAATGAGTAAGTTTATTTTTTTCAAACCTCAGATTGAATTCTAAAGTTACCAAATTATGACTTCAAATAATTAGTCAACTTATTTACTTGATTTTTTTCCTCCAGCGTTAAGAGCTGTAAGATCATATTTTAGTCTAAACACAATATATCTCGGTTGTATAATATAAGATCTAGTTTGACTAAAAAGTTGATTGAAACTATCTCTGTTTATGGATGTATCATTAAATAAGTTAGTGACACCAAGTCCAAATTCCCATTTAGATCCATCTTTATTGTAAGACAGGTCAGCCTCTGCAAAACTGTATTCATTTAATGTAGAATCCTTATCTCTATAATAATTGTATATGTACTCAGCTGTGAATACGAAACCATTTCCAAATGAAGCATCTAACCTCGCAAAAGGTGAATCTGTGTAGAAAAAACTAGTTCGGTCACCAATATCATATTTTCTTTCATTATAACTGTAACCAATCTCCAAATTTGGTTTGTCTCTGAAATTTGTAGAAAGGGTTGCTTTGTAGATTTGATTGAAATTTACAGATTCTTGTGGAAGATTATTTACAATATTATTAAACTGACTGTAATTAAAATTCATACTAAATCCAGCTTTAAAATTTTTAAATCTTTTATCAATTCTACCAGATGCGGAGTAAGATTTACGTGCAAAATTTGAGTTTTCTGCAGATCTCACCGAGCTAATGCCAGAAATTAAAGTTCTATTTTGAATAGAGTTTGTTCTTTCACTGTAATTGAGGTTAGCAAAAATATTTGTAAAATTAAAAATGTTAATACTTTGATAATTTAAATTAAAATTATTGATTTCAGCTGACTCCAAATATGGATTACCTTGAAAAAAACTATTATAACTATTAAACACATATCCTCTCGCTAGATTATTTACATCAGTAAATTGAGTGGTTAATCTGTAATTAAACCTTAAAGATTCAGAGTCTTTAAATTTGAGAAAAACTCTAAGATTGGGTCTTATGTTAGAAAAATCTTTTGTTTCTGAAACGCCTAATTGATGAGTTACATTTTTATAATTATGGATAGTAAACCCTGGATCTATAGTGAATTTACCTGTGATAAATCGATATCTGAATGAAAAATAAAGATCAGTAAAATCAAAATTAACATCATTGGTGAGTTGATCTTGATCAAATTTATTTTGATTTCCATTGTCTAAAATTTGAAATATATATGAATTAAATTTCTGGTCAACGTCTGTTACTCCGAATGTAAAGTTTAAATTGGATTTTGGATTTAAAATTAGGTAATAATCAAGCTTAGCCTCGATCTTTGAAGTTTTAACATTTCTGTTTTGATTTACATTAAAATTTGATTGATTTTTGTCCAGTGTCAGAACATTACTGAATGGTTGAATTTCTTTTATTGCTTGATAAAAAGGATCCTCATCTTGATCTAAATGCTGCGCCTCAAATGAAAAAATATGGTCTTGGTTTAGTGTATAATATGATTTAATTTCTTGATTTATTGAAAAAGGCTTATCTATTCTCAATTCACTAATTTTTTCACTAACTGTTTGTCCTTGTCTAATGACATTTGAATTAAGTTTTGTGTTTTCAGTGTTTTCTGCCGACTTAACCAAAATATTATATTCAGTTTGAAGGTTATCACTAGGATTGAACTCAGTTGTAAACTTATATAACTGTTGTTTATTGATTTGAATGGAACCCTCGGATGTTTCCTGTGTCGAATTTGTGGAAGAATATAATCGAGAAATATTTTCTTCCAAAATATTTTCAGTGTCTGTAAAAATGGTAAAACCACTTATTAGCCATTTTTTATTATTAAAAGAGTTGCTGAAATTAAAAGCACCTAAATTTGCATCAATCGATTTTGCTCGATTGTTTTGAAGATTACCTAATCCTGCGTTATCGGAACTTATATTTATGCTCGTACCAGTTTGTCTGTTGAGATTAGTGAATCCGCCTCCAAATCTGTAAAAATCTCGTCTTGAAAGAACTGGTTCACCAATGTTATTAGAATTTCCAAGTAAACTTAAACTTAATTCCTTGGTGTAATAAAATACCTTGGGAGCAGCTAGGTATGTATTCTCATTCCCTTTTCCACCAATTATTTCACCGAACCAAAATTTATCTTTACCGGATTTTAAACTGATATTTATTGCAATATTGTCTTCATTGTTAGTAACACTTCTAAGTTGATTTACCTCGGTAAAATTTCTCAATACCTCTACTTTATTTACGGCATTCGCAGGTAAATTTTGTGTTGCTAATTTGGAATCCCCATCAAAAAAATCTTTACCTTCAACTGTAATTTTACTAACTTCCTTTCCTTCAACTTCAATTGTACCATCATCAGTTACTTCAATTCCAGGCATATTTTTTAAGACATCCTCTAACTTTTTTTCTGAGCCTGTATTGAATGAATCAGCATTGTAGACAATAGTATCTCCCTTGATAGTTACAGGCATTTCGTAAACAATCTCAACTTCGTCGAGAGCTTCAGCTTGCTGCTCAAGAATGAAATTTTTCTGCAAATCCTCAGACAAATTTAACTCTAGTTCAATTTGCTGAAATCCAATGAAAGAGATTTTTATTTGGTATTCCGTATTTTTTTTTAGTGAAATTCTGTAAAATCCTGTATCACTTGAAATACCAAAGCCATCGAGTATTTGAGATTCTTTTTCAACTGCAATTACATTTGCACCCATTATAGGGTTCCCCAAATCATCAGAAATCGAACCTTCTAATCGAACTTGAGAGCTTGAAGAATATGCTAAAAATAAGGCAACTATAAATAAAAACTTATATCTCATTAATTGAATTTAGTTAGATCTAATCGCTCTTGCATTACCTCTTCCTCTTCCGCCTCTCCATTGATTTCTCATCTCTTCGGCTTTATCAGCTGCAATCTTTTCGTATTCTAACATTGTAACTTCCTTTCCCTTGTTGGGCTCTTTGATTTTAATTTTATCCTTGGGGTTTAAAACAACTTTCGTACAAAGCATGGTCAATCTGTCAGCATTAACTTCTAAAATTAGACCAGGTAAACCTCCAAATAGTGAGGGGCCTGTAGAGACTGGGATTTCAGGCGTAAACCATGCGGTAACAACAACTTCTTTCATTCTTTTTTGTTCATTTTCATTAGATGTTTGGCTACCTCCTCTTCTAAAGCTCATTATTCGCTCTTCAACTTCTTTAGTATGAGTTGCTTTATAAGCATTATACATACCAATTTTTTTTGTTTCTCCTGTCATAACCCACTTGGTATTGGGGATGGAATCTTTAATCAAAAATATTTTACCATAAAGTTCTTTTTTGTTGGTGTAAGTTTGTGATTGAATGTTTCTAAATATAGAACCTTCTGCAGGCCCTGTAACAAACTGCATCCAATTAAAGCCACCAGACTGTGAATTAGGATCAAGTCTTTCTTCTTCTGCAAAATATGATGAGGAACTATTAAAATCTAAAATATAATTTTTTTCCGTAGCAGTTTTCATTCTTCCTTTAATGTAAGCAGCTCTTTCAGGAGGCATATTGTTGGTAAAATCCATATTAACGTTAATCTTTGACATGTAGTATGCTTTTCCTTGAAAGTTCTGTGAAGAAATTGAAAAAGTAACAAATAATATTAAATAGAATAATTTTTTCATAATAAATAACTTAAGCGTGGCAATTCTAGTGATTTTATGCTAAATAGACAATTAGAATTTAATAAAGTTTAATTAGTGCTATTATTTTTAAAATTTAAGTTTTAAATTAGATTGCGACTTTTAACCAACCTTTATGCACATTGGAATAGCCGGAAATATTGGAGCTGGTAAAACATCTCTGACCAAACTACTTTCTAAACACTACAAATTTGAGGGGCATTATGAGGATGTTTTAAAAAACCCATACCTAGATGATTTTTATGATCGAATGGAAAGATGGTCATTTAATCTTCAAATATATTTTCTTAATAGCAGATTTAGACAAATAATGGACTTTGAAAAAAATGGTAAAAAAGTTATCCAAGATCGAACAATTTATGAAGATGCATATATATTCGCACCCAATCTTCTTGCAATGGGCTTAATGACTAATCGGGATTTTAACAATTACAAGTCACTTTTCAATTTAATGGAATCCTATGTAAAAAGTCCTGATCTTCTTGTTTATCTTAGAAGTGGTATACCTAACCTAGTAGACCAAATTCACAAGCGAGGAAGAGATTATGAAAACTCAATAAGTATTGACTACTTAAGCAGATTAAATGAGAGATACGAAGCCTGGATCGAAACCTACAAAAAAGGAAAATTACTTATAATTGACGTCGATCATTTAGATTTTGTGAAAAATAAAGAGGATCTAAATCTGATTATACAAAAAGTAGATCAGAATATTTAATCGCTAGCTTTTAGAATTTTACCATCAATCTTTAGCTCCTCTAGCTTACTCATCATTTGATCTTGTGTACCTTTGAATATTTCCGTTGATTCTGATGCAACACCATTAATAACCTTACTAGAGATCACCTTTAATGTTGTTTCATCATTCTCACCAACATTCATAGTAACTGAAATTTGTTGATTGATCTGAGACTCCGAATTAATTGTGTTCAACTCCAAATTAGTATTTTCAATTGAATGACCTCCTAAAATTGGTGCAATTACCAAGCCTATTAAACATGTAAGTTTGATTAAAATATTCATTGAAGGTCCTGAGGTATCTTTAAATGGATCACCTACAGTATCACCTGTAACAGCTGCTTTGTGTGCATCTGAGCCTTTGTATGTCATTTCACCATTAATTTCAACGCCTGCCTCAAAGGATTTTTTTGCATTGTCCCAAGCACCACCAGCATTGTTTTGAAATATTGCCCAAAGCACACCACTAACGGTCACACCAGCCATATATCCTCCAAGCATTTCAGCAATGGCTAAATTACTCATACCAAAAGCCATCGGTAAAAAAGCAATAACAAGGGGGAACCCTATGGCCAACAAACCTGGTAATACCATTTCTTTGAGAGAAGCTTGAGTTGAGATTGCAACGCATTTATCATATTCAGGTTTAGCTTTACCTTCCATAATTCCTGAGATGGACTTAAACTGTCTTCTTACTTCCTGGACCATTTCCATGGCTGCTTTACCTACAGCATTCATTGCTAATGCCGAAAATACAACAGGTACCATTCCCCCAATAAATAACATGGAAAGTACAGGAGCTTTAAAAATATTAATTCCATCAATTCCGGTAAATGTTACGTATGCTGCAAACAAGGCCAATGATGTTAGTGCAGCAGAAGCGATGGCAAACCCTTTTCCGGTAGCTGCTGTAGTATTTCCAACTGAATCCAAAATATCAGTTCTTTCTCTGACTATGGGGTCCTGCTCACTCATTTCAGCAATACCACCAGCGTTGTCAGAAATTGGACCAAACGCATCAATTGCCAACTGCATTGCAGTAGTAGCCATCATAGCACTAGCTGACAGTGCAACTCCATAAAAACCAGCAAAAAAATATGCAGCCCAAATTGCACCTGCAAACAAGATTACTGACGAAAAAGTTGAAATCATTCCGGTGGCTAGTCCGGCTATAATATTTGTTCCTGCACCAGTACTTGACTGCTGAACAATCTTTAACGTAGGGCTTTTTCCAAGTCCTGTATAGTATTCAGTTACAGATGAAATAACGGCCCCTACAATCAAACCAACAATTGATGCATAAAAAACATTCATCGAAGAAACCTCTTTAGTTCCTTCCCCGAAAAACTCCATTTGCATAGTTTCTGGAAGCATCCAATTGCACAATCCAAAACATGCAAGAGCAACTAAAACGATAGAAGTCCAATTACCAACGTTTAATGCACCCATAACCTCGTTTTCCTTATCATCATTACTTTTTATTTTTACAAACAGAGTTCCAATAATTGATATGATTATTCCAGCCCCAGCTATAAAAACCGGCAACAAAATTGGACCAATACCACCAAAAGAATCTGTAATATTTCCACCCATATCGATAATTACATAATTTCCAAGAACCATCGATGCCAAAACTGTTGCAACATATGAACCAAAAAGGTCTGCACCCATTCCTGCAACATCACCAACATTATCACCAACATTATCTGCGATTGTAGCGGGATTTCTAGGGTCATCCTCTGGGATCCCTGCCTCTACTTTTCCAACCAAGTCAGCTCCAACATCGGCTGCTTTAGTATAAATACCGCCACCAACTCTTGCAAACAAGGCAATTGACTCAGCACCAAGAGAAAACCCAGCTAACGTTTCCAAAACAATTATCATATCATCGGCATTTGTCCATGAGCCATTCATAAAGACCTTGTAGAATATTATGAAGAAAGCTGTAAGACCAAGAACAGCAAGTCCAGCAACACCAAGTCCCATGACAGTTCCTCCGCCAAATGAAATCTTTAATGCATTAGGTAAGCTGGTTTTAGCTGCTTGAGTAGTTCTAACATTGGTTTTTGTTGCGATCTTCATCCCCATATTTCCAGCCCAAGCAGAAAACAACGCACCGAAAATAAATGCTACAACGATTAAAATATTAGTTGTTGGAACGATTAAAGAAACACCTGCTAATGCTAAACTAACTATAACAACAAAAACTGATAATAGTTTGTACTCAGAATTCAAAAAAGCAAGGGCTCCTTCGTGTATATGATCTGATATTTCCTTCATTTTACCATCTCCAGCATCCTGTTTCATTACCCATGATTTCTTGTATGTCATGTACAAAAGTCCAAGCAAAGACAAAATGATTGGGAAATAAATTAAAATTGATTCCATATGTAATATTTAAAGTTAAATTGGACGCAAAAATAGTCAAATAGCTTTAAATAAAAAACCTAATTTGATTATCTATACATCACCTTATTTACAGCCTTAATGACATCTTTGTAGTTAGGTAACCACTCATTCAAAAGGACTGGCGAGTATGGTGCTGGAGTATCGGCAGTATTAATTTTTTCAACTGGTGCGTCTAAGTAATCGAAAGCACTATTTTGTACTTGGTAAGTTATTTCAGTTGAAATATTTCCAAAAGGCCAAGATTCCTCAAGAATGACCAAACGGTTGGTTTTTTTGACAGATTTTAAAATTGTGTCAATGTCAAGAGGTCTAATTGTCCTGAGATCGATTAATTCAGCACTTATGTTTTCTTTTTTAAGTTCTTCTATTGCTTTGACAGCCTCTTTTAATATTTTTCCAAATGAAACGATTGTAACATCTTTTCCTTCAATTTTGACTTCAGATTCACCTATTGGAATTAAATATTCCTCTTCAGGCACCTCTCCCTTGTCACCATACATCTGTTCAGATTCCATGAAAATAACTGGGTCATTATCTCTGATTGCAGATTTTAACAACCCTTTAGCATCATAAGGGTTAGATGGAACAATAACTTTAAGACCTGGACAATTAGCGTACCAACTTTCAAAAGCTTGTGAATGTGTCGCTGCTAACTGACCCGCAGAGCCCGTGGGACCACGAAAAACAATGGGACAAGGAAATTGACCTCCTGACATCTGCCTTATTTTAGCGGCGTTGTTAATAATTTGATCAATTCCGACAAGAGCAAAATTAAAAGTCATAAATTCTATAATTGGTCTATTACCAGTCATTGTTGAACCAACACCTATACCAGCAAATCCAAGTTCCGAAATTGGAGTATCAATTACTCGTTTATCTCCAAACTCGTCAAGCATGCCTTTTGAAGCCTTGTATGCGCCATTATACTCAGCAACTTCTTCGCCCATGAGGTAAATTGAGTCATCAAGTCTCATTTCTTCAGACATTGCCTCGCATATTGCTTCTCGAAATTGAATTGTTCTCAAAACTCAAATTTTAGAAATTCAAAAGTATTAAATAATTTAAAAACAAAATTTATTTTTTTCGCAAAAAAAAACTATGCACGCATAATATTTTCTTTTTTATTAATTATATTTGATTTCGCATTTTTAAATAATTTTTAAATGAAAATTCTTGTTTGTATTAGCCATGTTCCTGACACCACATCAAGGATAAATTTTTCTAATCAAGATACAGCATTTGACTCAAGTGGAGTACAGTACGTTATCAATCCCAATGATGAATTTGGATTAACTAGAGCTATGTGGTTTAAAGAAAAGCAAAGTGCATCAGTTGATGTTATCAACGTTGGAACTTCATTGACAGAACCTACCCTTCGTAAGACCCTAGCCATTGGAGCTGACCAGGCATTTAGAATTGATTCTGACCCTAAAGATGGTTTTTTTGTTGCAAAACAAATTACTGAATTTTTAAAGTCTAATAGTTACGATTTAATTATTGCCGGAAGGGAATCTATTGATTACAATGGAGCAATGGTTCCTGGAATGATAGCAAGTATGAATAATATGAATTTTGTAACCAACTGTGTTAAATTAGATATAAATGAAAATATAGCCACCTTAGAAAGGGAAATCGATGGAGGTAAAGAAATTCTTTCGTGTAGTCTTCCACTTGTAATTGGCGGTCAAAAAGGATTAGTGGAAGAAAGCGATTTAAGAATTCCGAACATGAGAGGAATAATGCAAGCAAGACAAAAGCCATTAAATGTAATTCCTGCATTTGATTGTGAATTAAAAACAAAGTCTGTAAAGTATTACAAACCTGCAGAAAGAAATGAGGTAAAACTTATCCCATCAGATAATTTGGATCAATTAATTGATCTTTTACACAATGAAGCAAAAGTTTTATAAATGTCAGTATTAGTATACACAGAATCTTCAAAGGGTATTTTTAAAAAAAACACCCCAGAGTTAGTTTCGTACGGCTCAGAGCTATCAAAAAAAATTGGAGTTGAATTGTTTGTTCTTGTATTTAATGTTGAGGATTGCAGCATGTTGTCTCAATATGGAGCAACAAATATTTTGAAAGTTGATAATGATGGACTAAACCTTTTTGAAAATAAAACTTACAGCAACGTTATTACTAAGGCCGCAAATAAAATAAATGCTTCTCACGTTGTGCTTAGTAGTAGTGCTGACTCTAAATATCTTGCTCCATCCCTTTGTGTCGAGCTTGACGCTGGATATTTAAGTAATGTTGTTGAGTTGCCTTCCAGTATTTCGCCTTTTACAGTTAAGAGAACTTGCTATTCAAACAAAGCTTTGAGTGACAGTACTATTGAATCCAATATAAAGATAATAGGACTTTCAAATAATTCATATGGAGTTGTTGAAAATAAAACTGAAACTAAGATTCATGATTTTGACGTAGCCTTAATTGATAAACAAATCGAAATAAAATCAATTGAAAAAGCTTCTGGCAAAATTTCAATTGCAGATGCTGATGTTGTAGTTTCTGGAGGCCGAGGTTTAAAAGGACCTGAAAACTGGAACCTTATTGAAGATTTAGCTGAAACTTTGGGAGCCGCTACTGCATGCTCAAAGCCTGTTTCTGACATGGGTTGGAGACCCCACAGTGAGCACGTGGGTCAGACTGGTAAGCCTGTTGCAACAAATTTATACATTGCCGTGGGTATTTCAGGTGCTATTCAGCATTTGGCAGGTATAAATTCCTCAAAAGTAAAAGTGATTAACAACGATCCTGAAGCTCCTTTTTTCAAAGCGGCTGATTATGGTGTTGTTGGAGATGCTTTTGAGGTTGTGCCCAAATTAAACGAAAAATTGAAAGCGTTCAAATCTTAAAACTCATAATTATTTTATTAATTTAGTTATAATGAGTTTAATTCGCCTCACCATTAATCGCATTTCATATAGTAAGACTCACAATGGTGCGTATGCGCTTTTATTAAACGAAAAGAACGGAAATAGGAAATTGCCGATTGTCATAGGTGGGTTTGAAGCCCAATCGATCGCAGTTGCACTAGAAAGCGAAATTAGACCGCCTAGACCACTTACGCACGATCTATTCAAAAATTTTTCTGATTGTTTCGAAATAAAAATAAAACAAGTTATTATCCATAAGATTGTCGATGGAGTTTTCTTTTCAAGTTTAATTTGTATTAGAGATAAAATTGAAGAAATTATTGATTCTAGAACCTCAGATGCCATCGCATTAGCAATAAGATTCGATTCACCTATTTTCACATATGAAAGTGTGCTTGAAAAGGCGGGAATTGAGCTAAAAGTTGAGGAGTTAAATAAATCAGGAAAACCCGACAAAAAGGAAACAAAAAAAGTTGACTATAGGAAACTTTCAGTAAATCAGTTAGAAAAAGCCATTTCAGTTGCTGTTAAAAATGAAGATTACGAACTCGCAGCTCACTTGCGAGATGAAATAAATAAGAGGAAATAATTTATTCTTTTTGATGAATTACTCAGCGACCTTCAGCAACTTAATTAACAATAAACAAACTTTCGACATAATTAGTAGTCAAGGTTTCTCTTTAGAAAGTTTAATTCGGGGATTGATTGGAGTCTTAGCCTTGATTTTAATCTCATTTTTATTTAGTAAGAATAGAAAAAAAATCAATTGGAAAACTGTTTTAGTTGGTTTAGGGTTTCAAATTGTTTTGGCTGTATTGGTATTGAAGATTCCGTTTGTGAAAAGTATTTTTGAAACAGCAGGAAAAGCATTTGTTAAAATACTTGACTTTACGATGCAGGGTACATCATTTTTGTTTGGAGACCTTGTAAGCGATGAAAACTTTGGTAATGTTTTTATTTTTTCAATTTTACCCACAGTTATATTTTTTGCTGCATTAACATCAATTCTATTTTACTTTGGAATAATTCAAAAGATTGTAAAATTGTTTGCTTTTTTATTAACAAAATTATTGGGTGTTTCTGGACCAGAAAGCCTCAGTGTCGCTGGCAATATCTTTCTAGGTCAGACCGAATCTCCTTTGATGATTAAGGCTTACCTTGAAAAAATGTCAAAATCTGAAATTTTATTGGTCATGGTCGGTGGTATGGCAACTGTAGCTGGTGGTGTATTAGCAGCTTATATCGGTTTTTTGGGTGGTGATGATCCTGAAATGAGAGTCTTTTATGCTAAACATCTTTTGACTGCTTCAGTTATGGCTGCTCCTGGTGCAATTGTAATTTCCAAAATTTTAATTCCTGAAACAGAAACAATAAGCGATAATTTTGAAGTCTCAAAAAATAAGATTGGTTCAAACTTTTTAGAGGCGATTTCAAATGGCACAATTGAGGGACTTAAATTAGCTGCTAACATTGGAGCTATGTTACTAGTATTTTTGGCTTTTATAGCAATGATTAATTATTTTTTAGGGGGCATAGGAGATGTATTTCAATTTAACCAGTTTATTTCAAATAATACAGTTTATCAGAAGCTATCTTTAGAGTTAATTCTTGGTTTTTTATTTTCTCCACTTATGTGGCTTATAGGAGTTGCAAAGGAAGATATTACTTTGATGGGTCAATTGCTTGGTATTAAGTTAGCAGCAAGTGAATTCATTGGATATATTCAATTGTCAACTTTAAAAGATAGCTCTAGTTTGGTTCATTTTAGCTACGAAAAGTCAATAATTATGGCTACGTACATGTTGTGTGGATTTGCAAATTTTGCATCAATTGGAATTCAAATAGGAGGAATTGGAGCATTAGAACCAAAACAAAAAAAGAACTTATCAAAATTTGGTTTTCTTGCCGTTCTTGGTGGAACATTAGCATCTTTGTTGTCTGCAACAATTGCCGGCACGATAATTGGATAATTTTTATTAAAATTTTTGTTCAATATTTCATTTGAATATTCATTAT
>CABZAE010000018.1 GCA_902523635.1 uncultured Bacteroidota bacterium
AAGAAGGCTACGAACTTTATCCTAAAGCAAAGAAGTTCAAAGACTTTAGAGTAATGTTTGATCAAATGCATAAAGAAATCGATGCAGTAATCATAAGCACTCCAGATCACACGCATTTTGCTCCTGCAATGATTGCAATGGAGTTGGGTAAGCATGTTTTTGTTGAAAAGCCATTGGCACACAATGTATGGGAATTAAGAACGATGAAAAAGGCTGCAAAATATTACAATGTAGTATCGCAGATGGGAAATCAAGGCCATACAACTGATGGAATAAGACTTATAAAAGAGTGGTATGATGCAGGAGTTCTCGGAGAAGTCAGAGAAATTCATGCTTGGATTGGAGCATTTAATTTTAAGCCTGGACATTATTGGACATTACCCGAAAGCTTTCCACCAGAAAAGCAACCTATTCCTGATTATTTGGATTGGGATTTGTGGTTAGGCCCAGCAAAAGAAAGAGATTTTAACAATGTTTATGCCCCTAAATCATGGAGAGGATTTTACGATTTTGGAAACGGTCAACTTGGAGATTGGTCTTGTCATACTTTAGATGGACCTTTTTGGGCAATGGACTTGGGAATGCCTCATACAATTGATGTAGAAACAGTTAATCCTAGAACTGAACATAGTTTTGTTCCTGAACAATCCGTTGTAACGATGAATTTCAAAAAGAAGGAAAATAAGCCCGAGGTATTTTTAAAGTGGTATGAGGGAGGTATATTAAAACCCACCCTCTACAAAGAATTGGGTATCGATAAATTAAAGGATGATGACAGCTGGAATGCTAACTTTGGAAGACAAGGTATGATCATGGTAGGTGATAAAAATGTGTTGTTAACAGGAGGAAGACCAAATGAGCCCCAACTTTTAATGCCCGATTCACAATGGGAGGAGTTTCTTAAAAATGCACCTGAAAAAGTCATACCTAGAATTGAAGACAATACTCCGGTTGAGGAATGGGTTGATGCTATAAAAAATAATACATTACCGCTTTCTAATTTTGATTACAGTGCTAGTTTGACAGAAATGGCTGTTTTGGGATGCATGGCACAAAGGTTCAACACAGGCTTTATGTACGACTCAAAAAATATGAAAATAGTTGATCAATCATATGTAGATCAATTTATTAAAGAACCAGTTAGAGAGGGTTGGTCTTATGGAGAAGAACTTTGGAAAAACGAAGTCAATAAAAGTCTAAATCGAGGATAATTTGTCGTATAATGAATAATGAATTTGATGCAATTGTTGTAGGAACAGGAATTAGTGGTGGATGGGCTGCTAAGGAACTGTGTGAGAGTGGTTTGAAAACCTTAGTTCTTGAAAGAGGACGTATGTTTAGACACATTGAAGATTATACAACAGCAAATTTAGATAATTGGGATCTTCCTTTTGGAGATGTTATAACAAATAAAATTAAAGAAAGACAACCCAAGCAAAGCAGAACTGGTTATGTGAACCGGGAAGCTACCAAACATTTGTTTGTCGATGATCTTGATCATCCCTACAATGAGGACAAACCTTTTGATTGGATAAGAGGTTATCATGTTGGGGGGAGGTCAATTACTTGGGGAAGGCAAAGCCATCGACTTACCCCATTTGATTTTGAGGGAAATGCCAAGGAAGGAATTGCTGTTGATTGGCCAATTAGATATAAGGATTTAGCTCCATGGTACGATTATGTTGAGGATTACATTGGTGTAACTGGTGAAAATCTCGGCCTTCGCCAATTTCCTAGTGGAAAGCTTTTGAAACCACTTGAGATGAATTGTGTCGAAAAAGAACTAAAAAAATCAATTCAGAAGAATTTTAATAATCGATTCGTAACTATGGCAAGAATTGCTCACATTACAGAAGGGACAAAACCAGGCCTTGGTAGAGTCACTTGCCAATTTAGAAATCGTTGCAGGAGAGGTTGTCCTTTTGGGGCCTATTTTAGCAGTAATTCCTCTACCTTGCCTGCAGCAGAAGCTACTGGAAATATGACTCTGAGACCATTTTCGATAGCCCATGAAATTTTATACGATGAGAACAAAAAAAGAGCAACAGGGATTAAGATTATAGATGCTGAAACAAATATGACTTATGAATTTAAGGCCAAGGTTATTTTTCTATGTGCTTCTACTGTTGGATCCACATCCATTTTATTACAATCAAGATCCAGTCGTTTTCCCAACGGAATGGGTAATGATTCGGGAGAGCTTGGACACAATTTAATGGATCATCATTTTAAGGCTGGTGCTAATGGAAAATATGAGGGATTTGAAGATAGATATTACACAGGGAGAAGGCCTAGTGGTATCAATATTCCTAAATTCAGAAATATAGGTGGTTCCACTACTCATAAAGATTTCCTGAGAGGTTACGGATATCAAGGTGGAGCCAGTAGGGGAGATTGGACTAAAGTTATTGCTGAGCTTTCATACGGAAAAAAATTAAAAGACGCTGTTTTGGCCCCTGGTGGATGGAGAATGGGTCTAACAGGTTTCGGTGAAATTCTCCCATATCATGATAATAAAATGTATTTGGATTATGATAAAAAAGATAAATGGGGTCTACCTACAGTTACTTTTGATGCAAAAATCAAGGAAAATGAATTAAACATGAGAAAAGATATGAAAATTCAAGCCGCTGAGATGCTAGAAAGTGCTGGGTTTAAAGATGTAAAAACAACAGATAATAAGTATTCTCCTGGATTGGGAATTCATGAAATGGGAACCGCACGCATGGGAAGAGATCCAAAAACATCAGTTTTAAATAAATATAATCAGATTCACTCTGTTAAAAATGTATTTGTAACCGATGGATCTGCCATGACATCTGCTGGAAATGTGAATCCTTCTTTGACTTACATGGCATTAACAGCACGTGCTGCTAAGTATGCAGTAGATGAGTTGAATAAGCAAAATATTTGATATGAAAAGAAGGCAAGCATTAAAAAGTTTAGGATTAAGTTTAGGAACAATTACAATAACCCCAAGCTTTTTAGGGTTATTACAAAGTTGTCAAAATAATCCAGATTGGAATCCAGTTTTTTTTGAAAAGAAACACATTAATTTGATTTCTGAGTTGTCTGATTTAATTATTCCTTCAGACGACGAAGTCCCCGGTTCAAAGGAGCTTAATTTAATTAAATTCATCGATTTGTATGTATTAAATGTAAATTCAGAAAATGATAAAACCCTTTTAGCTAACTCAACTAATTTATTTTTCAAAGATTGTTTAAAGAAATCCAGTAAAGATGATGTTACAAATATTAATCAAAATGATTTAAAGTTTTCTCTTGAATATTTTTTCGAAAATAAGAAATTGCAAAAAAAATGGAGTTCTGATTTTGCAAAATTCAAAAACGGTTCTAAGGATCTAAGTAATGATGAGGTTATTGAAGCTAGCTCATACAATTTTCTGACAACTATCAGACAATTGACAATTACTGCTTTCAAAGGAAATGAGCTAATAGGTGAAAAGGTTTTAGCTTATTCACCAATTCCCGGTCAACAAAAGGGTTGTGTTGATTTACAAAGTGCCACGGGTGGTAAAGCATGGTCTCTTTAAATACTATTATGATTAAAAATCTATATTTTTTATTAATATTAATATCCTTTAAATCATTTTCTCAATTTGGAAGTAATTACCCACCAAAAAAAGTCTCTGATGCAATTGAATACATTTATAAAAAAACTAAAGATACAGATCTTAAACTTTGGGTTTTCAATCCTAGGGGTCATAAAATTGAAAATAAAAAACCTGCAATAATTTTCTTTTTTGGTGGTGGTTATCGAGGAGGAACACCAGACCAATTCGCTGAACATGCAAAATATTTTAGTCAAAGGGGAATGATTGCCATACTGGCTGACTACAGAGTTTCAGGCCGAAATGATGTGAAGGTCATAAATTCAATTTCTGATGGTAAATCATCTATTAAATGGGTAAAAGAAAATGCAGAGGTTTTGGGTGTAGACCGAAATAAAATTGTTGCCAGTGGAGGCTCTGCTGGCGGTCATTTAGCTGCATCAACTGCACTACTTGGAAAGTTTGATGATCCAGAGGATAAAAAAACTATTTACAATTCACATCCAAGTGCGTTAGTTCTTTTCAATCCAGGGTTAAATTCCAATGAAGAAAGATGGATAAAAAATCAGAACCAAATAGATCGTATTGGTACCGATGACTATTATAGTATATCACCATATCATAATGTTAAAAATAAACTTCCGCCAACAATAATTTTTCACGGAGTTGCTGATAAAACTGTTCCATATTCATCTGCTCTAGCTTTTACAAATAAAATGAAAGAATTCGGAAATGAGTGTATATTATATGGATATGAAAATTTAGAACATGGCTTTTTTAATTTTGGCAGAAATTCAAATGGACCTTTTGTAGATACTGTAAGAAAAGCAGATGATTTTTTGGTTTCAATAGGATTCTTAAAATCACTTCCAATATCTAATCAACAATAAATTTCACTCCAACTGAAATTATATCGGATTTAAAATCTGAATCCCGTTCATAAAAACTGTAATTAAAATCAATACTTTTTAGTCCTATGTGCCAAAGCTTCAATTTCGTAAAAATATCTACGTATTTTAGTCCCACACCAAATTGATTGGAATTAAATTTTGATAAGTCATAATCAGAAGTGTAATACTCAGAAGTTGACAAATGTTGATCATAAGGTTGGAAATAATCAGCCTTTGATTGAGTGTAAAACCTGTATGATGGGTATAGAGTAAAACTATTTAAGAATTTTATAGGAAGTTCAAGGTTTAATGTATGTGAATTTAATCCCCAGTCATCAGTGTAGAATCTGTAGTATGATCGAATTGTGAAATTTTCGTTCAAGAAATAGTTCAAACGTACTCCAAGTGGTATTTTTGTTCTAGTTTTTGGGAGTCTTTCAATATCATCCGCAAGATGAAAAACATCTGTATTTTCTTTAGTTGTGTAAATTGGAATACTCTGAGGATTACCCATGTAGAAATTTTCGAAATCGGAAAAATATACTCTTTGCAAAGGATTTGCTAACCAGCCATCTTGCTTAATAAAATCAAAAAATAATGAAATCTGTGTGTTTTTATCTAAAATTTGAGAGAATATAAATGATACTGAATAAGTGTTTCTAGACTTATCATCAATAATTGAAAAATTATTTAATGGAGACCAGTTATTTGAAACAACACCTTGTTCATCATAAATAGGTTTATTGTAAAAAAAACCAATACTTGTATCACCACTTGTATCATTATAAGAATCAAGCTCTTTAGGATAAATAGGTATCCATTTATCAATAAAAATCTTTGTGTTTATTGTAAATGAGGTGTTTTTGTTATTAGAAAGCTTGGTAATTCCGCCACCGAATCCAAAAGATTCGTAATCCCACTCTTTTGCATTTGACAGATTTGCTGTCACAATTGTATTTCTATCGTCAGAGTAGTGTGAATAATCAACATTTAAACTTTTCCAAGTATCAACCTTTGATGCTCCGGATGAAGCATACCAAGGACTAGTAGTTTTATCTCTATTTCCTCCACCATCAAATGGGTTTCCGTTACTGGATGAGGCAGATGTGTATGTAGAAATTCCGTAATCTAAGGTAAGAATATCATCTTCGCCGATTGGAATATTTAAAACAACTGTTGGATTAAAATCCTCTAAATCCTCGTTACCAACTCCCCCTGTAACAGATGCATTACTACCCTCTTGGTTATAGTAACTTGCAAGGAAATCAATTTCAATTGTTTCAAGAACTCTTTTTTTATAAGCTTTTTTGTCTGGATTTTTGTCTTGACCATAACTCAGAAAAATTGTAAAAATTGTAATAAAAAAAAATTTAATTTTCATAAAAAATTAATTACAACCACATCCTCCTCCAACTTTTCCTCCGTTTGCTCCACTAGACCCCTCTCTGTATAAATGAGAATTTGTTTCAAATCTGCAAATTTGTCTGGGAGATAGTTCCATATCGGGATCATTTATGTTTACTTTTTCATACTCTTTTATGCTTGCGCAAGAGCTTAAACAAATAAAAAAATAAAACACTAACAGTAGTCTCATAATTTAAACATCGTTAATTTCGATATTTCTGGATTTAATAATTTTATTGTTATTATCAATTATTATGCAATCTACACCATTTAATTGATTAATCATGTTCAAACCAATATCTACCCCCAATACAAAAACAGAAGTGGCCAAAGCATCTGCAAGTTCAGCTTTATCAGTTATAATTGTAACGCTCAAAATACCTTCACTTGGATATCCGGTTCTTGGGTCAATTATGTGAGAGTATTTTTTTCCATCCAGGTTAATAAATTTCTCATAATTTCCAGATGTTACTATAGATCTATTTTTTATTGGTAGCCAAGAAAAAACCTTGTTTTTATTTATTGGATTTACAATTGCTACCATCCAATCTTTTCCACTTGGTTTTAACCCCCATGCGGTTAAATCACCTGATGCATTTATTATTCCTGACTTAACGTTATTTTTTTTTAAAATTTCTTTAGCTCTATCTGCAGCATATCCTTTTCCAATAGCACCAAATCCAATTTTCATTCCTTTTAATTTTAAAAATACTGTCGAGTCTTCTTTATTTAAAACAATATTTTTATATCCTATTTTAGATACCGATTTTTTTATTTGTTCAATCGACGGAAATTCTGTCATTTTTCTATCAAAATACCATACTTTGTCCATGGATGCGTAACTAATATCAAAAGCACCTTGAGATAGATTTGATACTTTGATGGATCTAGAAATGAGTTCAAATAATTCAAGATCAATCTTTACTGGCTTGACACCCGCATTTATATTAATAAGTGAGGTTTGTGAATTTTTATCCCAGGACGATATTAGCTTTTCAATTCTTGAAATTTCTTCAATGGCAATGTTGATCATGTTTTCTGCATTGGCTTGATCATTGTCAACAATAGTGATTTCGAAATCACTTCCCATTAACATAATATTTTTGGTGAAGATTTGTTGACCTTTTAAATTTTGTATAATAAAAACTAAAAGAATGGTTAGTCTAAGTATTAATTTATTCAAAATGATTCAATGATTTTAATAAAGTTTTCAGGAGTTGTTTTTTTGTAACCCATCTCACCAAGTAAATTTTCATTTTTATCAATTATTACAACAAACGGAAAATAACCGTTTGGATTGTACTTTTCAGCTAAAAGGTTATTTGATTTTTGTTGTTCATGACTTAAGAAATTTTTTTTCTTTCTTGGAAAATCTGCTTGTAGCATTACAAATTTTTTATTTGAGTAATTAATAAAATAATCGGAAGACCAAATTTCTTGACTTAGTTTAATGCATGGTCCACACCAATCAGAGCCTTGAAAAACTAGTATTATTTTTTTGTTTTCGTTTTTTGCCTTGATGAGAGATCTATCATATGATGTTTGCCAATCTTGTGAGTAACTCAATGAGCCTAAAAGTAAAATAAAAATAAAAGAGATTTTTTTCATACTTTAAACAATAAAATTAGTGAATTAATTTTTTTGTTTAGAATTCAAAACAATATCAATACTGTTTAATAAGACAAAATTAATGCCAACTTTAAAATTCTTTTTTTTAATTTTTGACATTCTTTTTTAAATGATATGAATAATAAAAAATATGTTTTATCGATTGATGCTGGAACAACAAGCTCAAGGGCTATTCTATTTGATAAAAAAGGTCAACAAGTTGGTATCGCTCAACATGAATTTTCGCAAATTTTCCCTCAAAAGTCATGGGTTGAACATGATCCGATGGAAATATGGGAAACACAATTAAGGGCTATTAACGACGTTTTAGATCAGACGAATATCAATGTTAAAGAAATCGATTCTATAGGTATAACTAATCAAAGGGAGACTACTGTGATTTGGGATAAGAAAACAGGAAAACCTGTTTATAATGCAATAGTTTGGCAAGACCGTAGGACAGCATCAGTTTGTAATGATTTAAGCAAAAACGGTTTAAATGAGCTTTTCCAGAACAAAACCGGTTTAATTTTAGATGCATATTTTTCTGGTACTAAAATAAAGTGGATACTAGATTCCGATAAACAAATTAGATCTAGGGCAGAAAATGGGGAGTTGTTTTTTGGCACAATTGATACATGGTTAATTTGGAATTTAACAAACGGAAAACTGCATGTTACCGATTGTTCTAATGCCTCAAGAACATTATTATTTAATATTCATAATATGGATTGGGATGAGGAATTATTACAAGTTTTTGATATTCCAAAAAAAATTCTTCCTAAAATCGTCTCCAGCTCTGGAAATTTTGGTTGCGTTGATTCATCAATTTTTGGAGCTGAATTACCAATTTGCGGAATTGCAGGTGATCAGCAAGCAGCTTTATTTGGACAGATGTGCGTAGAGCCTGGAGATGTAAAAAACACATATGGAACGGGTTGTTTTTGTATGATGAATACAGGTGACAATCCAATTAAGTCAAACAATAAGATGCTGACAACTGTTGCATGGAACATAAACGGCAAAACAACTTATGCAATAGAAGGAAGTGTTTTTATAGGCGGTGCCTTAATACAATGGCTTAGAGATGAGCTAAATATTATCGAAAATTCATCAGATATTGAAGATTTAGCCAAAACAGTAAAAGATAGTGGCGGGGTCACTTTTATTTCTGCTCTTTCTGGTCTTGGTGCACCATATTGGAATCCTGATGCTCAAGGAGCAATAATTGGTTTAACAAGAGACACAAAAAAAGGTCATATTGCAAGAGCTGCACTGGAGGCAATAGCTATACGATCTAGTGAAATTTTTATTGAAATGCAAAAGGATGCTAAAATTAAATTTAGTCAACTCAAGGTAGATGGTGGAGCTAGTAATAATGACCTATTGATGCAAATACAATCAAATTTGTTGGGAACACTTGTTGTGAGACCCAGAATTACCGAGACAACTGCGCTTGGGATTGCTTTTTTATCAGGACTTGGTAGTGGTTTTTGGAAATCAATTGATGATTTAAAAAGTATTTGGATTGCTCAAAAAGAATTTCAACCAGATCCGAATTTTAATGGAAGAAAAATAATGGAAAATTGGAAGCTAAGAATATCAAATTTAAATTAGAATTTTATAATTATGGATACATTAATTGCTGAGTTTATTGGAACATCTATTCTTATGTTATTGGGTATTGGAGTGAATGCAAATTCAAGTTTAAAAAATACTATTGCAGAAAAAAAATCCAATTGGATTTTAGTAAGTATGGCATGGGGATTATCCGTTTTTGTTGCGGTTTTTGTAACAGGTCAATTTAGTGGTGCTCATTTAAATCCTGCTGTAACATTAGGTCTGGCGATAATTGGAAAGTTTTCGTGGTCATTGGTACCAAGTTATTTTTTTGTTCAACTTATGGGAGCCATGTTTGGAAGTTGGCTTGCTTATTTAACTTACAGAGATCATTATATAGCAACTGCAGATGAGAATATGGTTAGAGGGACTTTTTGTACTGGCCCCGCAATAAGGAACTATAAAAATAATTTTTTAAGTGAATCCATAGCTACTTTTATTTTGGTTTTTGGTATTTTCTATATTGTCGAACCCAATTTAGAAATTAATGGTGAAGTTGTGAACTTTGGTCTTGGATCTCTTGATGCTCTACCAGTCGGAATATTAGTTTGGGTGATTGGCATGACTTTAGGTGGTACTACTGGGTTTGCAATAAATCCAGCTCGAGATTTTGGCCCAAGACTTGTTTATTTTTTAATCCCAAGAAAAAATAAAGATGCTGACTGGTCTTACAGTTGGATCCCAATTTTTGGTCCCTTTACTGGTGCATTGATAGCGGGATCATTGTTCAATTTTTTGATGTAATGAAAAAAAAAAATAAAGTATGTGCTGTTTTGGGTTCAACTGGGTTAGTAGGTTCATTTATTATTAAAAATTTATCACCACACAGTTTAAAAGTGTATTCTTTTTCTCGAAAAGATATAGATTTTGAGTATGAAAACGTCGAGAATATAATTATAGACTTTAATAATATTAGTAATGAAAAGTTATTTTTAGAGATAGATGATCTATACATTGCTCTAGGTACAACCATCAAAAAGGCGGGCACTCCAAAAGAATTTGAAAAGGTTGATTTTCATTATTGTTACAATTTAGCAAAACATGCTTATGATTGTGGTGTTAAAAGAGTTTCGATCGTTTCTTCGGCTGGTTCTAATCCAAAATCTAAATTTTTATATCCAAGGGTTAAAGGCAGAATAGAGGATGAGTTGAAAAAAATTAAATTTCAATGTGTCTCCATTGCAAAACCAGGTATAATTTTGGGTAACCGAAAGGAAACAAGATTGGGTGAGCTCTTAGGAAAGTTTATTTTTAAATTATTAGATCCTTTACTGTTTGGAAAACTATCTAATTACAAATCAATTCATGCTGAAATAATTGCAAAGGCTATGATTCATAGTTTAAGTGGTGGACAAAACGGAATTTTTGAGCTTCATTTTAAAGAGTTGGTTCAACATTCAATTAAATTCAATAATCTCTAATCTCAAAACACAACAAGATTCAATAATGAATCTTATATTTATAATGTGAGACGGGCATTGTTTTTTTTCTTTTCAATTCAAATTGGGTTTCTATCATCCCAAACCCAGCCTTTTGCAAGTGATGTTTCAGTAGCACATTTCAAAGATACAGACGGTATTATTCATCTAGTTGGATCAGATATGCAATTCAATGATCTGACTTATACAATTGTAACATTACCAACACATGGAGTTCTTAAAGACATAGCTAATTCAGATGCAACTATTACTGCAGGAACAACAATCTCTGGAAACACAGTAAAATTTGTTCCATATTCTGATGAAACAGGACAAACGGATCACAATTATATATTTTCAGGAACTAATACTTTTACTTACAAAGTTACAGACGTTGATGGGACAAGTGCTAATAAAACAGTTACATTGAAAGTCTTTGACTCTTATTTAAGCTCACCCACCTTACTTGGTACTATACAAGGGGAGGCAGCAGAGGATAAATTGGGTCGTTCAGTATCCATGAGTGAGAAAGGAGATGTAATAGCTATAGGATCTCCTTACAATGATGCTGGTGTTACAGATTCTGACAGAGGGAGTGTTGAAGTTTACAATTATGATGGAACAAACTGGAACCAAGTCGGGAATGATATTGAGGGATCTCAAGACCAAGCCTATTTTGGTTCAAGCGTTTCTTTAAGTGGAGATGGAACTATCCTGGCTGTTGGTATTCCTTATCATGATATTTCAGGAAACAACAATAATGGACAGGTTAAAATATTTCAGTGGAAGGATAATGCTTGGGATCTAATGGAAACCATTACTCCTGCATATGATGGTACCGGATCTGATAAGTCTGACTCCGAACAATTTGGTAATGATGTTAGATTAAGTAGTGATGGTAAGACAGTTGCCATAAGCGATATTTGGTATTCAAAGTCGGGGGGTAATCAAGTAGGAAGAGTTGTTGCCTACCGATTTAATGGGTCTGAGTGGGATCCTATTGGAGGTCAAGTAAATGCTTTAGTAGGAGCCAATGCTGGAGATAATTTAAGCTGGGGTCTTTCACTAAGCTCAAATGGAAATATTATGGCCGTAGGTGCCCATGAGTATGATAAAAATACTTCCAAAGGTGATGATTCAAACAAATCAAACGCAGGCTTGGTAATTATCTATGAATACAATTCCGCAAATCAAGTTTGGGATGTTAAACAAAAACTTACCGGAACAGAAACTCAGGAAAAGTTTGGTGCAGCTATTGATTTGAGTAGTGATGGATTAACTATTGCAGTAGGATCACCGTATTACCGAATCAACGGATCTGGAAATTATCTTGGAAAAACCAGCGTTTACAAGTGGAATGGTTCAAATTATTCAACTTTTGGACAATCCATTGTGGGATCAGCAAAATATGATTTTTCTGGCGCACATGTTTCACTTGACAATGAGGGAAATACATTGGCGATTATGGATCCTGGACATGACACCGATGCTGCAAGCTTATTAAAAAAAGGGAGAGTCAGAGTTTACAATTATGATTATAGTTCTTCATCATGGGTTCAAACGCCACCTGAGAATTACCATTTTGACGGAGTAGATGATGGTGATCAAAGTGCATCAAATAATGCTGAATCGAAGGGTCAGCGCGTTTTCTTGAGTGGGGATGGTTCTGTTTTGGCTATGGCAGCTGACGAAAATGATGGTGGAGGAACAGATGCTGGACACGTCCGAATTTTTAAATTGTTTGAAAATCAAAAAATTCCGCAGTCAGTTAGTGAAACAGTTACATATGATTTGTACGAACAAGCAACATCATCCGACGAAATAACCTTAAATGGTTCAGATCCCGACAGTGGACCAAATTCGTTGGTGTATGTTATCACTGAGCTAAACACTGCTAAACTGTTCGAGGGAAGTAATGAAATCAATTCGGGAAACGTCCCTTACACTCTTTCGGGTAATAAAGTAAAATACAATAGCAATTCTGATACGGTTGTTAATGATTCTTTTAAGTTCATTGTACATGATGGAAAAGCTAGCAGTGTACCATCCACCATTAGTCTTACAGTTATTCCTGAT
>CABZAE010000019.1 GCA_902523635.1 uncultured Bacteroidota bacterium
ATTTGTTTGATTATCAATTTACATACTTTGATGAATCATCCTCATCGATTGTCACTAAAAATACTTTACCAAATCCTTTCTATTCAGGAACTCAAACTGTTAATGTAAAATTCATAAGTAAAGCAAATGGAAAATGTGAGGCCACTCAGACTATTGATTTTCAAGTAAATTCTCTTCCTGTTTTCGATAGAATAGACGACACCAAATCTGTATGTTTGAATTTGCCTCCTGTTACAATTGGGGTAAAAAGTTCGGATAGTAGAAACTATTCTTATACTTGGACTCGAAATGGTACAGCATTCCCACCTAATATCGCTGGAATTGATAGCAGTATTTTGATAGGCTCTGGAGGTACTTATGTCGTTACTGCAACAACAAAAGACGGGACAAACTGTTCTAAATCAATGACAATAGATATTAAAGAATCCAATATTGCAACCTTCCTTAAAGACGATATGAAAATAAAAGATTTGGAGGCAGGTCCTAACAATTCTATTACAATCGATACATTAAACCTTGGAATTGGTGACTATGAATTTGCTATTGATGATCAAATTGGTCCATATCAGGATAGTCCATTATTTGAAAATGTTAGACCTGGAAAGCATATGATTTTCGTAAGAGATAAAAATGGATGTGGAATCGTTAATCAAGATGTTTATGTAATTGGCTACAAAAAATTCTTTACCCCTAATGGTGACGGTTACACTGACAAATGGAATGTAATTGGTGTAACGAAAGACAATCAACCTCAATCCAAGGTTTATATTTTTGATCGATTTGGTAAACTTTTAAAGGAATTGGACCCACTTACTGAGGGATGGAACGGAAATTTCAATGGGAAACCTATGCCTCAAACTGATTATTGGTTCAAAATTATTTTAGAGGATGGACGTACTTTTAGAGGTCATTTCAGTCTAATTAGAGCTTGGTAATGACAAACTTATAAAAACAACCTCACCATAAATCTGAAAAAGAAGTTTTTTAAGAGTAAAAAATAATTTAAATTTATCTCTAAATCAGTAAAACTTATTTCAATAATTTTTTACTTTTTTCAAATTTTAATTAACAGCGAACGATGAGAAGGTTATTTTTTTTAATTTTTTTTGTTTTTCAAGTAGGAAATAGCCAAGATCCGGTATTTACACAATTTTATAATATACCTGAGTCCATGAATCCTGCATTCGCTGGTGGAAGTGGAAGTACTGAACTAGGTATTTTAAACAGAACACAATGGCCAGGACTCGACTATTCTCTAAACAGTCAGTTCTTTTATTTTGATAATTACATAGAACAGTACAATAGTGGTATTGAACTAACTGTGCTAAATCAAGTTGAAACCGTAACTAGGTATAATTACACTCAGATTGGAATTAATTATTCGTACAGAGTTCAGCTAAACAATCAATGGTATTTTTACCCAGGTATCTCAGTTGGATTTGGTAACAAAGATTACGCTTTCAATTCTCTCGTTCTTGAAGATCAAATTCTTATAAATGCTGGTATCATAAATTTTGACTCGAAAGATCCTTTTTTGTTAAACGAGAGCAAAAGTATTCTTGATATTGGAGCTGGATTTATCCTTTTCAATGAAAATATTTGGATAGGTGGTAGTTTTAAGCATATCAATACACCAAATATATCCTTTGAGCCTGATGGCGATTTAAAATTAGATCCTTTCATATCAATACACGGTGGTTATAAACTACCACTCAACCAAAGGTTTTCTCGATCTGAAATGGATTTATTTTTCAACCTAAATTACATGAGACAAAATGATTATGATAGACTTGATTTTGGATCTAAATTTAAAATCAATGATTTCACAATTGGAGCTTTTGCTACAATCGCACCAACATCTGTTCAGAATGATTCTCATAAGCTAACATCAGTAAATTTTATAACAAATTTTGATTACAGACAATTTAGTTTTGGTTACTCTTATGATTTAAATGTGAGTAGCTTACAAAGAACAAAGGGAATTTTTGAAATTTCTGTTTCATATAAGTTTGATTCTCTTTTTAATGATAACCCGATACCTTGTGGATGTAAATAATAATTTTTGAAAAAGATATTTAACATATTACTATTAGTCTTGTTTAGTCAATTAACTGAACTAAACGCACAGTATGTGAAGATTGGAGAAAACACCAATCAATACACTGCAGACGCAACAACCAATCATATTTTCACAATGACCAAGACAGGAGGTAATTATAATGCAATAACAATAAACGTTAGTTTGAACAAGGCTACATTCAATACACCCAGCGGACAGGTAGGTTGGGGTACTGGAAATGCTATTCCAGGTGATTGGGATTTTGAAATAACTAATATTAGTGTTAATCCTTCAGCAATTTCTAACGATAAGAAAAGTTTTACTTTTTCAGGAAATCCACCCCAAAATGCAACCGTCACGTTGAGAATTTTTGACGGTAATGGAACCTTGAATGGACTAGGTTCAACATCTCTAACATACAGATTAGAAAGTATTTTTACAGAAACATTACTTACCGTTGTACCATGTACAGGCGAACTTAAAATTGTTGTTAATGAGGTTGTCGTCGGAGCTTCGAAACCATGCGCTGGCACGGCTGGAGATCCAAAATACAACATAAAAGTTTATGAACTTAATACAACAAATCTTGTTACAGAAAAGACACAATCAAGCAATGAGTTTATTTTGGACCTTCCTATTGGAGGATATGATTATGTAATTACAGATGGTTGTGGTAGAACCCATACCTCTTTTACTAATATTTCAGATAAGCCTGAATTTGGTGCCAATGTAATTTTTTCAGGAAAAGAGTGTTCGACTGATGCTACTGCCAAAGCCGTCCTTAGACTCACAGGTGCTAAAAGACCAATTACATGGGTATTAGAAAAAAAGAATGGTGATAATTGGGATTTGATATATAATAATACCAATGCAGGGGCAAGTGCTTCAAGTACATCTGATATAGATGTTATAGGAGATGGAGCATTTACAATAACTCTGTCTAATATTGCAGAAAATGGAGATTATAGGTTCAATTTTACTGATGCCAATTCATGTACTAATTCTGCTCTTTTCACTGTTTCCAGTCCATCTGATTTATCACACAACCTAGTTGATATGGCTGTTGCAACAAAGGAAGATTTAAATTGTAATGGAGATGTTGATGGAAAATTGACCTTCACTGGAAGTGGTGGATGGACACAACCGTTTGTTGGAAATAATATTAATCCTGTGAATTGGGGCTCTGGATATACATTTACCCTTATAAATGCAGATACTGGGGATGAGGTTGGCGTTGTCACCTCAAATTCTTGGTTCAATTATGCCAAAAACAATGCAAACGAACAAATTGGATGGGAGGCTACATTCGATAATTTACCTGCTGGAAATTACAAGTTGAAATTAAAAGAAAGTGTTGCTGTAAATAGTGATGCCAATCCAGATGTTTTTTTTGGATGTGAGGTCTTATTTAATAATATCTACACCATTGCAGCTCCACCAGAATTGGTCATTGATGGTAACAAAACAGATATCTCTTGTTTTGGAGCTGCAGACGGTTCTATAGATTTATCAGTTGCTGGAGGAACAACAAATTATACTTATTCATGGACAACTGCTAATGGATCTGGGTTAGTTGCAACTGATCAGGATCAAAGTGGTTTAGGGCCCGGTACCTACAATGTTACAGTTACTGACGCTAAAAATTGTACTCAGTCTACAAGTTTTACAATTACGCAGCCTGCTCAACTTGCAATTGAATTGGATAATTCAGTAGCAACTGCAATTGATTGCTTTGATAATAATGGTGTAATTAAAGCAGATATTACGGTATCCTCATCGCCTCCATTTACTTATGTTTTGACTGGAACTGATTACAATGGAAATAATGTTAATATCTCCAGTGGAGCAAAAAATGAATTAACACATAGTTTTTCTGTCAAAGCTGGTACTTATGAAGTTAAGGTAACGGACAGCAACAACTGTTCGGTTACAACTGCACAAAGAACCCTTACACAGCCCGCCGATGGGCTTACTGTAACGGGTGAGGTCAGTGCTGACTTTGATGGGACTGAGAATGGAGGAACTGCTTTTGACAATGGTGATGGTTTACATATGACTTGTAATGGAGGTTCTAATGGTCAAATCACCTTAAATGTTAGTGGATCTACAGCTCCTTACACCTATTCCTGGACTGCAATATCTGGATCAGGTTTAGTTGCAACTGATAAGGACCAATCTGGCTTGACTGCAGGAGTTTATGACGTTGTAATTTCAGACAGCAAAGGATGCTCTGTTTCAAGAAGATATGTAGTTTCAGATCCAGCTCCATTAACAATACCTTCAAATGATATGGCCAATGCTGAAAAGCCAAATTATACCTACTTAGGTGAGCTGGGAACAAGTAAGTATTATCTTTCCAGTACATCATTGACATATATGGAAGCCAGAGATTTAGCTGCCAATTTAGGTGGTTACTTAGTTTCAATCAAAACTCAGGCTGAAAATCAATGGTTAATAGATAACTCCCCTGATCAAAACTTTTGGCTTGGTTTGGATGATATAAGAAATGAATCTAAGGTAGGCGGAAATGTTGATAAGACAAAATACAGATGGAATGATGGTACAGGTTTAGCATGGGAAAACTTTGGACCTGGAGAGCCAAACGATAATCAAAAAAATACAACAACTGACCATCCTGGTGAAGATTACATTGAATTTAGTAATGGAACATGGAACGATATTTATCACGATGTAAAACGTAAGTTTGTAATTGAATACAATCCAACACAAATACCCGACTTTAATGGAAACAGTATTAAATGCAATGGGGAAACAAATGGATCAATTGATTTTATTGTTACTGGTGGGACCTCACCATATACTTATTCATGGACCACTGCTAATGGATCAGGTTTAGATGCTAATTCAAAAAGTCAATCAGGACTCGGAGCTGGAACTTATTCTGTTACGGTTACTGATCAAAGTGGCTGTACAAAATCCATTAGCTACACTCTAACCGAACCAGACGAACTACAAATTGCGTTTGACGATACAGTAGACTCTTCAATTGCATGTTTTGATAATAATGGAACATTAAAAGTTGACATTAATCAAGGATCAACGGCCCCTTATACATATCTTCTTGAGGGAACAGATTATTTAGGAAATGCTGTTTCTCAAAGTCTTACAAATCAAAATGCTCTCACTCAAACTTATGACTCACTAAAGTCAGGTACTTATAAAGTAACTATCACTGATGCAAATGGTTGTGTAAAAGTAACTCCCAATAAAACTTTGACGCAACCTGCCGCTGGACTTTCAATTACTGAAACAATTTCGTCACACAATGGCTTTAATATTACTTGTAATGGTGCCAATGATGGATCAATTGATGTCACAGTAGCAGGAGGAACATTGGGGGGTGCTGCTTACACTTATTCCTGGACAACTGCTGACGGATCAGGTTTGGATGCATCGGCAGAAGATCAAACTGGATTGGGTCCAGGAACATATAAAGTTGAGGTTACTGACTCTAATTCATGTAAAATCGAAAAAAGTTATACCATTACTGAGCCAACTGCTCTTGCAATTTCTGAAACAATTTCGTCACACAATGGCTTTAATATTACTTGTAATGGTGCCAATGATGGATCCATTGATTTGCTTGTCTCTGGAGGAACCTCAGTATACACTTACAATTGGACAACGCTAGATGGCTCAGGCTTAGTTGCCAATGATGAAGATCAAACTGGATTGGGACCAGGAACTTACAAAGTTGTAGTGACAGATCAAAATTCATGTAGCATTGAAAAAAGTTTTACCCTTACCGAACCTACTGCGCTAGGTCTTACAGAAACCATTTCTCTAAAGAATGGTTTTAATATCACTTGTAAAGGTGCAAATGATGGATCAATTGATGTTAATGTAACTGGCGGAACTTCAGTATACACATACACTTGGACTACTGCCGATGGCTCTGGCTTAGATGCAACTGTTGAAGATCAGACAGGACTTGGTCCAGGAACTTATAAAGTTGTTGCAACTGATCAAAACTCTTGTTCTATTGAAAAAACATTTACACTCACAGAACCTGCCAACGGAATTTCAGTTACGGAAGCAATTTCATCTCACAATGGTTTCAATATAACATGTAATGGTGCAAATGATGGATCCATTGATGTAACAGTAACAGGTGGAACGACTGTCTTTACCTATGAGTGGACAACTGCAGATGGTTCAGGCTTGGATGCAACTGCACAAGATCAAACTGGTCTTGGACCTGGAACTTACAAGTTTGTTGTCACCGATTCAAATGATTGTAAAGTAGAAAAGAATTATATTATAACAGAGCCAGCTGCCTTGGCTATTACTGAAACAATATCATCTCACACAGGATTCAATATAACATGTAATGGTGCCAATGATGGATCAATTGATTTATTGGTCACTGGAGGAACATCTGTATATACTTACAATTGGACAACAGTTGATGGCACAGGCTTAGTTGCTAATGATGAAGATCAAACTGGATTGGGACCAGGAACTTACAAAGTTGTAGTGACAGATCAAAATACATGTTCGATCGAAAAAAGTTTTACTCTTACCGAACCAAATCCTCTTTCACTAACACAAACTACATCAGATTTCAATGGATTTGATGCAAGTTGTAGTGGTGGAATCGATGCTGAAATAGATATTAATGTTATTGGTGGAGCTCCCCAATATTTTTATAACTGGACAACTGCAGATGGTTCTGGATTGGATCCAACTGCTCAAGATCAGACTGGTCTTTCGGCAGGTACATACAATGTAGAGGTAACCGATTCAAATGGATGTAAAATTTCACAAAGTTTTGTGATCACTGAGCCTCCTCCAATAATATTAACTTCAACACTTTCAGATTTTAATGGTTTCAATATAAGTTGTAATGGTCAAAATGATGGCTCAATTGATATAACTGTTTCAGGAGGGAGAATTTCTGGAGGTGATACAGATTATACTTATGAGTGGACAACCTTAAATGGTTCAGGTCTTGATCCAAATGTGGCTGATCAGTCTGGATTAACCGCTGGAACATACACTATAAAAATTACAGATTCAAACAATTGTACATTAATAAGATCCATAGATATTGTTCAACCTGACGTAATTGACTTTACTGGCGTTTTATCTGACTATAACGGATATAATGTGAGTATAAATGGTGGTTCAGATGGATTTATTAATATTAACCCAACTGGTGGAAGTGCAGGGTACATATATGAGTGGTCAACCGCTGATGGAAGTGGTTTGGTTAATGGTCAAGAGGATCAAACTGGGCTTTCAATCGGAACCTACACCTTGAAAATGACTGATACCAATGGATGTAATATTACCAAATCATTTACACTTGATCAACCAACTGAACTTACAATTGATTTAGGAAATGAACCAACCAATATCTTGTGTTTTGGTGAAAAAACAGGAGAAATTAAAGCAATAATTACTCAGGAGTCAGTACCTGCATACAAGTATACATTGAACGGTACTGATTATACAGGAACTGTTGTTTCAGAGACTGTATCCAGTATAACAGCTCTGAGTTACACGTTCTTGGTTCGAGCAGGAACCTATACAATCACGGTGGAGGATTTAAATGGAGGTCAAAAAACAACTCAACAAAGAATATACACTCAACCCGCAGGTCCTCTTACAATTAGCGATGTTGTTTCAGATTTTAATGGATTTAATATTTCATGTAATGGAGCATCTGATGGATCTATTGATTTAACCGTTTCAGGTGGAACTATTTCAGGCCCCTCATACAATTACACTTGGACAACAAATGATGGCTCCGGCATGCAACCAAATACTCAGGATCAATCTGGATTAGGACCAGGGACTTATAACGTTGTTGTCGAAGATGAAAATGCATGTAAAATAACTAAAACATACATTATCACCGAGCCTGAGCTAATTGATTACAAATTGGATAATAAAAAAGATATTACCTGTTTTGGAGCAAATGATGGATCAATTGATATAACTGTAACCAAAGGAACAGGTGTTTACACATTTACCTGGACAACAACAAATGGTGCAGGCTTAGATCCAATAGCTGAAGATCAATCAGGTTTATCACCAGGGAAATACAAGCTTGTTTTGAGCGACGGTTGTCAGACACTTCAATACATTTATGAAATAACAGAACCGGATGTTTTAAAAATAAATTTGGATCAAAAAGTGGATATTTTATGTAATGGAGATACGACTGGACAAATTGATGTGACCGTTTCAGGTGGAACATCTCCCTACACATATGAATGGGTAGATAATTTTGGTAATAAATACAATCGAGATGTTGGTAATGTGTTTAATACAGGTAATTTAAGTAATATTCCTGCTGGAATTTATGACTTGAAAGTCACTGACTCCAATGGATGTCAAGAAACTTTACAGGTTGAAATCAAACAACCTGATGAATTAAAAATTGACTTCAATAAAGTTGATGTTTCTTGCTTTAATGGAAGTGATGGAACAATAGATGTTACAGCGTCAGGAGGTGTTGCACCTTACACATTTACGTGGAGTGATTTTGGAAATGGTGCATCGAGGACCAACCTAAGTGCAGGAAAATATACTGTAACAGTAACAGATAAAAATAATTGTCAAAAATCTGTTGAAATTGAAATTCAATCTGCTCCACAATTTAATGTCTCCTCTGTAGTAACACCAATTTCTTGTTTTGGAGCTAATGATGGTTCAATTGAGTTAACTGTCGTGGGAGGACAAGCTCCTGTTACTTTAACATGGGCCGATGATCCCCAAGCTGGAACCAAGAGAACAAACCTAAAATCAGGTGTCTACTCAGTATTACTTAAGGATAGTAGCGGTTGTGAAATAAACGAAATTTATACTATTTCTGAACCAGCTAAATTGCAATTGTCGGCAATAAAAACTGATGCAATCGATTGTGCGAATCCTAATAGTGGAAGTATAGATTTACAAGTTGTTGGAGGAAATCCACCATATACATACATATGGTCAAACGGAGCTGTAACTGAGGATCTAGTAGATCTTCCTGCTAATAATTATACAGTTACTGTTGTTGATGCCAATGGCTGCAATATTCAAGAAACCTATTCAATTGTAAGACCTGCCGATATAAATGTTGATTTAACAACAAGCTTAAGGGTTGTTTGTGAAACTCGCGATGTTTATCAGGTTAATAAATTATCCATAACAGGGGGTGTATTCCCTTATACTATTAAATGGTCTGATGGGAGCGTTTCTGGCGTAAATGGTGAGATTATGGAAACCAATAAGGAAGGATCCTATTCTGTAGAAGTGACAGATAATAATGGATGTTCAAAAACTCTACAAATTGATGTTGCACTACCAAAAATCGGCTATCCCGAATTTGATTACACATCTTTCTATTGGCAAACATTTAATGCTCTGACTTTTAATGATCCTATTACCTTTACTAACAATTCGACTGAAAACTATTTAAGTGTAAGTTGGGATTTTGGTGATGGAAATTCATCCAATGAAAATGACCCTGTACATACTTATGCTATTGAGGGATCATATGTTGTCACGTTGTATGTTACCTATTTATCCGGATGTGTTTATGAAATTAAGAAAACACTATACGTTGGCGACTCCTATGAGATTGAAATTCCAAATGCTTTCACCCCAAATAGTGATAATATCAACGATACCTTTAGGCCAGTCTATTATGGTTTTAAAACAGTTGAACTTAAAGTTTTTGATACATGGGGGAGTCTCATCTACTCAGAAACTGCTCAAGGAGCGACAATGAAGGGTTGGAATGGTAATATCTTGGGGAAACCTGCATCAAACGGAAATTACATATATCAAGTATCAGGCGAAGCTTACAATGGGGAAACCATACTTCGAAATGGTCCACTAACACTTTTAAGATGATTTAAGTATGGTTAAAAAGCTATTCTTTACCTTTTTATTAGTTTTTATAATCAACCCTGTCCTCGCTTTTAATAAAAAAAAAATAAATACGGCTCCAACTGCTAATGAACAAACTAATGTTCAAGCTTTTGAACAGGTCAAAGTTTCGATTACCCTTACTGGAACAGATCCAGAAGATGATCAACTTACATATGTTCTTCATAAAGTTCCAGCAAATGGAAAAGTTTCTGATCCTAATGACAATAATAAAACATTGTTTCCCGGTACAATTATAAAGTCTAATATAATTGATTACACCAGTACATCTGACAGTGCGAATACTGATTCATTTGAGTTTATGGTTTTTGATGGTAAACTTTTAAGTGAACCTGCAAAAGTTTCATTATCAATTCTTCTTGAAAATGATCCACCAAAAGCAACTAATCAAACAGTTGAACTTACGGAAAATACACCTACAATAATTACATTGAACGGAACAGATCCGGACGGGACTGTTCCTTCCGCTTTTAAGATTGTATCATTGCCAGTTACTGGTACTTTGACTGATCCAGCAAATAACGACCAGCAAATTAATGCTGGAAATTATATCTCTGGAAACAAGGTAACTTATACTGGTCAGGACACTTCAACATCTGATTCATTCTTGTTTTTGGTAAATGATGGTGTTGTTGAAAGTTCAGTTGGGACCCTATCCATTATTAAGATAATTACAGACGCACCTCAAGCAATCGATCAATCTGTGAATGTTACTGAACAAGTAGAAAAATCCATAACATTAACTGGTTTTGATAAAGAAGGTGATAATTTAAATTTTATCATTAACAGTCTGCCGAAGGATGGAATTCTTAAAAACTCAGGAAATTCAATTAGTGAAAATGATTTACCAAAAAGTATTACAGGTAGTGATGTTATTTATGTAAGTTCATCTGATAGTGCAACTGAAGATTCATTCACTTTCAGAGCAAATGATGGTATCTCTTCCAGTTTTTCTGCAACAGTATCAGTTATTATAGCTGGTGTTAATGACAAACCAATTGCATTGGACATTTCTAACGTTACTGCATTTGAACAAATTCAAAAAAAAATATCCCTTTTGGGTTCTGACCCAGATGGTGATCAAATAACCTACTCAATTGTTGATAACCCATCTAATGGTACAGTTACTATAGAAAATAACCTTGCTACTTATGTTAGTACATCCAACACAGCAACACAAGATAACTTTACATACAAGACAAATGATAATTTTTTGGATAGTGAAAAAGCAACAGTATCAATTAACATCATTCAAATCAATGATACTCCATTGGCCGATTCTCAAAATGTAACAGTTGAAGAAGATAAATCGGTTGAAATTACATTAACTGGATTAGATGGCGATAACGATGATATTACATTTTCAATTATAGGTAGCCCAATCAATGGTGAAGCAACTTTGAATATTAATAAAGTTACATATAAACCTAAATTAGGTTATTTTGGTTCAGATTCATTTATTTTTATAACAAATGATGGAAAGGAAAATAGTGATCCTGCTTCTGTTACAATAACCATAACAAGTAATGATCATGATGACGACGGGGTTTTGAACGAAAATGATTTGTGTCCCAATACCCCAGCCGGATCAAAAGTCAATGCACAAGGTTGTCGTTTTTTTGAATTACCAATTGATAATTATTTTCTTAAAGTAACAAGTGCTACTTGTATTGGTTCACCTGACGGTTCATTTGATATTTCTGTTTTAAATTCAGCATATGATTACACCGTTACCATTACGGGTCAGTCAGATATT
>CABZAE010000020.1 GCA_902523635.1 uncultured Bacteroidota bacterium
CATATTAAACAATGTAAATCCAAAGATATCAGCATACTGATCAATTGTTTTTGAAACGGGAGTACCTGCACCGTGTCCAGCGTTTGTTTCTATTCTTATAAGTAAAGGATTATCTTTTGCACCCTTTTCTTGCAATTCTGCTGCAAATTTGAATGAATGAGCAGGAACAACTCTATCATCATGATCCCCAGTCGTTATGAGAGTTGATGGATAAATTACATTTTCTTTAATGTTGTGAACTGGAGAATAATTCAGAAGGTATTCAAACATTTCTTTAGATTGGTCAGATGTTCCATAGTCGTAAGCCCAGCCTGCACCAGCAGTAAATTTATGATATCTTAGCATATCTAAAACACCAACAGCTGGTAATGCTACCTTCATGATTTCTGGTCTTTGAGTCATAACAGCACCAACAAGCAACCCTCCATTTGAACCGCCTCTCAAAGCTAAAAAATCAGGGGAAGTATATTTATTCTCAATTAAATATTCGGCAGCTGCAATAAAATCGTCAAATACATTCTGTTTGTTTGTTTGAACTCCAGCATTGTGCCAATCCCTTCCATACTCACCGCCACCCCTTATGTTTGGAACGGCGTAAATACCACCCTGTTCAAGCCAAATTGAATTAGTAACACTAAAACTAGGTGTAATGCTTATATTAAACCCTCCATATCCGTACAACATCGTTGGATTTTTTCCATCGAGCTCAATACCCTTTTTAAAAGTTATGATCATAGGAATCTTTACCCCATCTTTAGACTCATAAAAAACCTGTTTTGAATCGTATTTGGAGGAATCAAAATCTATGTCTGGACTCCAATATTCTTTATATTCTCCAGATTTAACCTTAAATTTATATCTGGTGGATGGTGTGTAATAATTGGAAAAGCTAAAAAACAACTCTTCTTGATCTTTTTTACCTCCAAAACCATTTGCACTTCCAATCCCCGGCAAATTAACTTCTCTGATTAACTTACCAGAATAATCGTATTGATATATTTTTGAAATCGCGTCAATCATATATCTTGTGAATATGTATCCACCACATATACTTGGTGATAATACAAACTCATTTTCAGGAATCAAATCATCCCAGTTCTTTTTACTGGGGTTTTTAAAATTAGTCTTTACAACTTTTTTGTTTGGAGCATTATAATCTGTTACTAAAAACAGTTCCTCACCATAATTATCTAGTAAATAAGTATTTGACTGGTAGTCATCATTAATTATTTTAAAATCAGAGTTGCTTTTTAAATCTTTGATAAATAACTTATTTCCTGTGGTTTTAATTGCAGCATCTATTACCAAATATCTATCATCTTCCGTCACATATCCATTTACATATCTATTTTTTTCAGATAGAATTTGACCAAATATAACTTCATCCTGGTTTTGTTTTGTACCTATTTTATGATAATAAAGAATGTGTTGGTCAGTTTTACTTGATAATTTACTTCCAGCGGGGGGTTGATAAGACGAATAATAGAAACCTTCGCTCGATTTCCAACTAACGCCAGAAAATTTGACATTTAAAATCGTATCTCCAACAATTTTTTTACTTTTTGTATCCATTACAATAACTTTTCGCCAATCAGCTCCTCCCTCAGAAATACTGTAAGCGACTAAACTAGCATCTTTTGAGAAACTAAGTCCAGCTAAAGATGTTGTCCCATCTTTAGAAAAATTATTAGGATCAAGAAAAACCTCAGGATCTTTTCCCTCAAGTTCTCTGTACAAAACACTTTGGTTTTGTAATCCTGTGTTTTTATAAAAATAATTGTAATTACCTTCTTTAAAAGGAGCAGAAATTTTTTCATAATCCCAAAGATTTGTCAATCTTGATTTCAGGGTATCTCTAAAGGCTATATCATTCAAAAAAGTGTTTGTCGTTTTATTTTGTTCAATAACCCAATTCTCAGTTTCCGAAGATAAATCGTCCTCGAGCCATCTGTAATTATCTTTAACCTCTGTTCCAAAATAGATATCAATTACTGGATCTTTTTTGGTAACATGATATTCAATTTGAGTACCATTTTTGCATGAATAAAATGTAATGAAGAAAAATATAAAAAAGGGGTGTGTAAAATTTTTCATAGGACTTAATTTTCAATTAAATTAATTAGAAACATATTACTAAAATATAAAAATGAGACTAGATTGATGATTTTGTTAGAGCTTCTGCATTTTTTTTTATGACATCCCAATTACAACTTTTAATCAAATTTTTTGAGGCAATCCAACTTCCACCTATTCCAAGGACAATATCGGATTTTAGGTACTCATTGTAATTATCAAAATTTATTCCACCCATAGGAATATATTTCAAACCCAAATACTTGTAAGGATAATTAATAGATTTTAAAAAATCAATACCACCTAGTTTTTGAGCAGGGTAAAATTTTAAAATATTACAACCATTGTCAATTGCAATTTCTATGTCGGAGGGACAAGAAACACCAGGAAAAAAAGGGAGATCATTTTTTAAAGAATAATCAATGATTTTAGGATTTGTTCCAGGCGAAACTGCAAAGTCAATTCCATAATCTAATGCAAATTTGATCTGATCAATATTTATTACGGTGCCAAGACCAATCGTAATTTCTGGAAATCTATTTTTAATAATGCTAGCAGCACTTTCTGAAACTGAAGTTCTTAATGCTAATTCGATGATATTTATGCCTCCTTGAGTAAGAGAATCACAAACAAAATCAATTGAATCTATATTTTCTATCTCTAATACGGAAATAATTTTTTGTGATTCAATATTATTAATAACATCAACCATATATTATTTTATTCACCCTAAGCTAAAGTTAGATTTAAATTTAATTATTTCTTCATCAATAAATCTGTTAACATCACCTTTAAAAGTATGAGCTATTGCAAAAGAAGAAGTGGAAAATAAGCTAATTTTACTTATACCCCATCCCTTCAATACACCATACATTACAGACCCTAAGAATGAGTCCCCGGCACCAACTCTGTCAATCTGATCAATCTCAAATATTTCACTTCTAATCATAGTATTTTTATAATTTATCAGGGAAGCTAATTTATTTTTTTTTCTGATAGTCATTGCAATTAGCGAAAAACTATATTGATCAATAATTTGATTGAGACAGTCCTCGCTTTCCTTAAATATGTCAATATCATTTGACTTTGTATCTATTTCTAAAATACTTCTCAGTGTTTGAGAATTTGCAAATAAATAGTCAACCTGTGGCAATATTTGTTTATTAAAATTTCTGCATTCTTTTATTGACCATAAACTTGGTCTAAAATTAATGTCATATACTACTTTTACATTATAAAGCTTAGCAACATTAATTATGTTATAAATGTTTTCTTGGCATGTTGGAGAAAGGGCAGGTGTAATACCAGAGAGAATAACAAAATTTTTGTTGCTAAGAATTTTTTTTAAATCATTTTTTGGAACAAGATAATTAGAAAAACTACTGTTTTTTCTGTCGTAGTATATTTCTGTAGGCTGATTAGTTTCACTTGTTTTAGTGTAGTAAACACCTAACCTATCATTATTGAAATTAAAGTTACAGTTGATATTTAATGATTCAACATAGGATTTTATGATTTGTCCTACATAACTGTCTGGAAATGATGATAAAAATTCACAATCGTAGCCCCTTTGTGATAGGAAAGCAAGCGAATTAAGTTCACATCCTCCATAATTTGGCAATTGAGTTAAAAAACTTTTTTCACCAAACGGAATTCTCAACATCAATTCACCATAAGCAATTATTTTTCCCATTTAAACAGAATTACCAAGTCCTAATACTACCGCTGATGATATCAAAACCAAAAGTCCTAACAATAATTTATTGAAAGGTCCTTTTGCGTTTTTCCATTCTCCAGCACGATATGCCCAAAAATTACTTATAATAAGAGACAAACCAAGTAAAATTGGCCAACCTATAACGGGTCCTATCTCGCCTAGTAGTGCTGCCCCTTGGCCATATACACCTAGAGCTGCGAACCAGCAAAATCCTGCAATTACAGCCCATTTGTAAGCGTTAAAAGAATTAATACCTACAAAAGTAGACCAAGTATTGTTTTTGAATAATAAAAAAACTGAATAACCAAAGTTCATAATAAAAGCTCCCCACAACACCACCACCCATGCAACTAAACTTGAATTTCTTGGAATTACACCATAATCAATTGCAGTATTTGCAACAGGAGCTGCATTGGCAAAACCAACGTTTAATAAAGAAGACAAAAGGCCACAGGTAACTGCTATTAATATTCCTCTTGTAATGTTTTTTGATTTAGCTGAACTATCAATCATTTTATCACGATCAATACCTGCTTTTGCAGTTAAAGCAACTCCAATAAGGGATATTACCAAACCAGCTATAATGTATGGGAAGGATGGTTGTTCAGTTGCATTATCAATTTGAAATAGTGGAATCAAACTGCCAGCTGAACCCGCAAGCCCCATAACAATACCCATAGTCAATGACAATCCAATGTATGGAACGCTGACCCCAAACATGATTCCACCTATACCCCAAGCAAAACCAAGTGCCATCGCCCAAAAAATAGCATCTGAGGGAGAGTTCGATATAATTTCAAAAAGATTTGGTATGGCTAAATATGCCCAAATCATCGGGAAAAGTATCATAGCTACCAAAACATGTATAACCCACCAAGATTCCCAAGCCATTGGGTTCATATATTTCATACCGAGACCGAAAGTTCCCTGAAAAAAACTTGCAAAAATTAGTAGTAAAAAAGGTAAAAATAATTCCATGTCTATGTTTTTGTTATTGTTATTCGTTTTTTTATTAGATAATCATCAAGGGCCAATTCTGAGCAATCATGACCCACTCCGCTTTCTTTTATCCCTCCGTGTGGTAAATAAATATCATATTTAATTCCATTTACTTGGACCTCTCCAAAATCAAGTTCATGCACAAACCTTTCTATTCTTTTTTTATCATTAGTAAAAAGATATGACGCAAGACCATATTTTGTATTATTTGCAGATTCCAAAACCTCATCCTCATTTTTGAAGGGAATTAATGTAGCGATGGGTCCAAATATTTCCTCATGAAAAATTTTCATTCTTTCTGTAACATCAGATATTACCGTAGGCTCAAACCAATTTCCTTTGTCAATATTTTCTGGGACTTTCCCCCCATATCTGATTATCGCTCCTTGATTAACACTTTGCTCAATAAGCTTTTCAATTCTTTCTCTGGATTTTAAAGTTATTAGGGGACCTATTTCGAAATCAAGATTTTTTGAAAAACCAATTTTTAAAGCTTCAGCTTTTTTTATCAGTTTGTTCAAGAATTCATCATAAATTTTTTCATGAATAAAGAATCTATTAGCGGCTACGCAAATTTGTCCACAATTACCAAATTTTATAGCAGCACCAATATCAACTGCGTAGTTGATGTCAGCATCATCAAAGACAATAAATGGTGCATTTCCTCCTAATTCCATGCTGTATTTTTTTATTGAAGTTGAAGAATCTGATATTACTCTTTTTGCCGTTTCGGTTGAACCTATCATCGTGATAAGTTTAGGAATTGTGCTTATTGAGAGTTCTGTTGCGACCTCATTTGGATCTCCACATAAAATATTAATCACACCTGCTGGAAAATTAATTTCATGAAGAATTTCACCAATCAAGTAAAGTGAAACAGGAGACAATTCAGAGGGTTTCAATATTATACTACAACCAGATGCAAGAGCAGGGCCAATTTTGAAACCAGCATTCAACAAAGGGAAGTTCCATGCTAGATATGCAACAACAACTCCAATGGGCTGGGTTATTAACTTATGATGGTGCGTGCCATCTTTATCCCTTAATTCTTTATTTTCTATTTGATCTACTATTATTTCGGAATAGTACTCAAGACTATCTGTTATTGAATCTATATCCTCAGCTGTTGCCATAAAAGGCTTACCCATTTCATAAGAAATTGACTTTCTTAGTTTTTCTTTTTTTTCCAAAATTTTTTCTCTTAATAAATTCATCCAATTTATTCTTTCAACAACAGGCGTTCGAGACCATGTATCAAAGCCCTTTTGAGCGGATTCCAAAGCTTTAATAGAGTCTTCCCTAGATGCCCACGAAAGTTTTGCTATTGTTTTGTTATTTAAAGGACTAATAATATCCTTATAATTTTCATTGTAGGATTCAACTAAATGTCCATCAATATACATCTTAAGAGTACCAAAATTCATTTTATGATATTATTTTATTTAAATAAGTTTCATCCACTTCAATTCCAAGTCCTGGATTTTTATTTATTGAAATGTATCCGTTTTTAATTGTGATATTATTTTTTATGATATTTTCTCTGATTTTGTTTTCAGTCCTATCTAGTTCTATCAAAGCATCATCACTGTACATTCTTCCTGGAATTGGCTCTAAATTGGAGATAAAATTAATTGCTGCAAAAAAAGCAATTCCTGATCCCCAGGTATGAGGAACAACCTTAACTCCCTTAGTTGATGACAAAGCTGTGATTTTTTTAGCCTCAGTTATGCCTCCGCATGCACATATGTCCATCTGAAGAAAGTCAATACAATTTTTGTCTAATAACTTTTGAAAACCATATCTTAAGTATTCGCATTCTCCAGCAGCTATTGGGATATTTGATTTGGATTTCAACTCAGAATATTGATCATAAAATTCAGGTGACAAAGGCTCCTCAAACCATTTTAAATCCATATCATCTAACTTCTTGCTGAGTTTCAAAGCTTCATCGAATGAATATGCATGATTAGCATCAATCATTAAATCTATGTTATATCCAATAGTATTACGTACAGCTTGAACATTTTTAATATCATTTTCAATTCCTAAACCTACTTTCATTTTGATTGACTTAAATCCCTCTTTCACATAGCCTTCAGCTTCTTTACATAAATTTTTAGTCAGATTCTTTGAATCATCAAAATAAAGACCAGTTGCATAGGGTCTAATTTTTTCTGTAAAAGAACCACCTAAGAGAGTTGATATTGGCAGATTGTGAAATTTTCCCTTAATATCCCAAAGGGCCACATCAATTGCACTGATAGCAGAAAGAAATACTCCAGATCTTGCATAATCATGAACTCTCCTAAACATTTTTGACCAAATCAAATCTGTTTGCAATGGATTCATCCCTATTACATTAGTTTTTATATAATTAATGCTTTCCCTGACAACATCAGCAGGTCCATAACCCTCTCCCCAACCGATTATACCATTATCACATACAACCTTTACAATGCAAATCTTTCTGTTACTGTATTCCCATTGGGAAAAGAAAAACTCCTTTTCTAGATCTTCACTCAGTACATAAGGGAATATGTCTTTTATTTTCATTTAATTAATTTCAATTGCTCCCAAATCTGGATTACCGATAATACTATTTCCTAAAATATCTTCATTCATTTTTAACCCTTTGAAAAGGCCAATGGAATCATTTTTTATCTTTTCAATTTCAATTCCTTTATTTTTTATGAGCGTTTTGTTGAGAGGAACGTAGTCCAGAGCTCTGATACCACCAGGATTTTTAAAATTTGAATCACCATAAAATGACTTTTCAGGTTCAATAAGTGTGACTGTGGGCCAGTAGGACTCATTTAAAAATAAATTATTTTTAAAAAAAGCATTGGGTATTTCACCAATCCCTCCATCATCAGGCTTGTATTGGTCTCCCAATACATGTTCACTTTTTCCAACAACGTGAAATATGTTATTAGCAACCAAGACTCCACTTGTAGCTTTATCTACAGCAATTTTTGAAACGATTGAATCATTGACGTAAATTGTATTGTTATAAATATAGCTGTTAAATGGTCCATTTCTATCTCTACCTCTTCCAATATATCCACTGAGCCAAAATGTTTTCCCCTCCTGAAAAGCATTATTTTTTCCCTTAACTCTATGACCATCATCTACACTTATATTATATCGATACGAGCAATTGTAATTGTTTCCTAATATTTCAATGAATCCACCAGCATTTCCAACACTTAAATTGTATTGCACAATCACGTTATCACAATTAAAGTCTATGTGACAACCAGCTGAGTCAGCAGGACCGTTCGCATACATGAATTTATTTCTTTCAATTACAACATTTGAAGATCCCCAAGTCCATAAACCACTACCTCTGCCCCATTTTCTTCCATCATCTGGACTTCCTGAATATTTAACATCATTGCCAAAAACATGCAAATTTTCAACTCGACTAAACTGAATACTTGGTCCCCCAGTTCTTCTTAACGTGTTGTTTGATACTTTAATATTTTTAAATCTTGAATTCGTATTTGATGTCATCTTAATTCCTGTGTGAGCAACATTCTCAACATAACAATCTGAAACAGTAATTCCATCAATAGATCCATTCTTACTAGAGTTAAAAAATCTAATTCCAAAACCATAAGCTTGAGTACCCATTGAAGTTCTGACTTCACTTGGATCTCTGACATAGCCTTCATCTTCAAAAAACACATCTGAAACTGAAATATTATTTACAGAAATATTTTTAAAAGTTTTATCCTCACTAATGTTCACCAAAAACCCTGCTCTCATAATCGCTTTATCTGTTTTCTTATTTGTTCTTAGATTTTTATATTGGTCTACCACACCTCCTCCATTAGCTATGATTTTAATGTTGGAGACTGAAATATTAGATGAATTTTCAACATAAATACCCGCAATATGACCTTTTGAATTAATTAAAGGTAATTGATTTTCTTTTGAGCCATAACTTGTTAAATGGATCTTATTTTTATTAATTAATTTAATATTTCCCTCAAAATATGATCCATTTGCCAAAAAAATAGAGTCACCTTGTTTCAACTTAATTGTCTCTAATTTTTTTAATGATTTAAATGGACTTTCTTGACTTAGTCCATCATTATCAAAGTCAGTTTTTGTTCGAGAATCAAAATAATACTTTGAATTTGTATTTGAATCACAGCAAACAAAAATAAAAATTGTAAAGATTTTAAATATGAAATTACGAACCATTATAAGCCCCAATGTTTGGTTTTTCAGAATTTGAAACTGGATTTCCAAAATAATCCCTTCCCCCATTATTTTGAATAAAATTGCTAGAATTATTACTGCCGTTGATTAAAATTCCTTTTCCAATGGCTGGGCTGTCTGATTTTAACTTGTAATCATTTGGATCCTCAGAACCAGGATTTACTAATTTAGGATCAACCATAATTTCACTTGAATGATGTTCAAAAGCAGTGTTATTGTCGATTGTTACATTTCCAAAATACAGATTGTTTCTGAAAAAGTTTAAATCCATATCGTTGTTGGTTAAAATATTCATTTTAGCTCCAGAACTAATGTAAATTAAATTATTGTATACATAAGTTTCTTCTGTATTTTCCCTTATTAATAAGTCAGGAGACATTGCTTGTCCCGTTACTGGATTTGTACTGGGTACGTAAACAGTGTTGTTGTAAATAAAATTATTTTTCGAACCTACTCTTCTGTTAGTTCCTGCAAAATCTGAAACCCAAAATATTTTTCCATTGTGTACTCCTGTTCTTGTCCCATCCCCAATACTAATATTATATCTGTATCCACAATTTAAGTTTTCCCCTAGGATCTCCACAAAACCTCCAAAATTATTTTTACTTAAACAGTATTGGACAACAACTCGTTCACAACCCCAATCTATATGGGCTCCAAATGAGTCTTGAGGTCCATAAGCGTTTTCAAAAATATTTTTTTGGATCACTGCATCGTTACAAGTGTATGTCCATAAACCACTACCTCTTTCCCACATTCTACTGTCTTTGGTGGAACCAGTACCTTTAAACTCAGAATTTTCTACCAAAATATTTTTTGATCTAGCCATTACAATACCAGATCCTCCTGTGTCGTAAAACTTTGAATTGGTGATTTTAATATTTCTGTGGTAATAATCTGCTTGAGCACCATTCATTCTGTTAACTATATGTATTCCGTAATGGCCTGTTAAACTAATATCAACATTATCAATTGTGATTCCATCATAATAATTTATATCACCATCGTTGTAAGATTCAAATCTAATACCATAGCCTTTGTGTTTATTGTCCTTATTACTTGGTGTGGGATATATATTAGAAATCTTTACATTAGATACTTTAATATGATTAATGTTTTTTCCAGCACCAAATCTCAAGACTAAAATACCAAATCTTTCATCCATACCATTTCTATTTGAATCATCCATAAGTCTTAACGTTCCATCGCTTTTTCTGTGTGATGCTTCATTTTTTAGTTCTAGATTATTAATCTCTATGTATTCAACATTTTGTAAAAAAACTGATGCTTGATAGCCATGTCCATCTATGACAGGCTTTGAATTAGAATTACCATAACTGTCAATAACAATTGGACTTCCTGAGGAACCAGATCCTCTAATTTTTAAATAACCTTTCCAAGAATCTCCATTTTTGAATTTAATTTTATCACCCGCTGAAAATGTTATACTGTTTATCTTACCTAAATTTTTAAAAGGTTTAGACTCAGATTTACCATCATTGTTATCATCTCCGTCTGAAATACTAATGTAGTAAGTTGTGTTGCCGTCAGAATTAGAGTCATTGAAGTTATCGGGATCGGTATCCTTATCTAAGTCACTACCATTATTATTTCCTGAATTGTTTCCATTGTTATTTCCGTTTCCATTACTAGCACCTGAATCTCCCATTGAGTCTCCACCACCAGAACAACCTATGATAACAAACAAGGAAAATAAAAAAATTCTAATTTTCATGTAATTTGATTGAAGTTTAATATTGGTTAATTTACTAAAAAAAAAATCTATACATTAGTTAGTAATGTTTAAATATCTTAAAATATTAGCAATTTTATTTTTACTTACAACAGGTTGTAAAAAAAATGTGAACCAGAATCCAAATGTTCTGTTGATAATGGTTGATGATTTGAATGACTACACTGAGATTTTTAAAGGACATCCACAAATCAAAACTCCAAATATTAAAAAACTTGCTCAATCTGGAGCATCATTTTTAAAAGCATACACAAATGATCCTATGTGCGGACCCTCCAGAGCAAGTATGATTTCAGGTGTTTACCCACACAACTCATCTAATTTTTGGCAAGAATCCTGGCAAAAAAACATTGTACTTACAAATACAAAAACTATAATGGAGAAATTTAAAGAGAATGGATACAATGTAATTGGGAGTGGAAAAATTTTACATCATCACAAAAGCGAATTGTGGAACGAGTTTGGTCACAAGGCAGATTATGGGCCAGTTGCTTTTTCAGGAAAAAAATTCAGAGGAAA
>CABZAE010000021.1 GCA_902523635.1 uncultured Bacteroidota bacterium
AAACTTTTGAATATTAGTGTAAAGTTTTTTTCTTTTGTCGAGAGTTTTGTAATTGTAATTTATTATTAAAATTGTACTCATCATGGGATTTAAAGCATATTCAGACAATCCATCAATTGTTCTGGAAAGATCTTGTGCTTCTTTTATAATTACAATTTGAAAATCACAATTAATTGGATATCTTTTACAAACAGATATAATTTCCGATATTGTAGAGTCTTTTCCATAATAAACAGTTTTATTAAAATTTTTTTGTTCTTCATTTAAAATATTGTGATCACAAAATTTGGTTAAATAATTAATGTAGTAAGTCTCTTCACCCATCAAAAAATATATTGGAGAATATATTTTATTTTTAATATTTGAAATTACTCTATCTATTTCGATAACTGACATGAAAAAAAACTTGTTAAGAAAATTAAATTTTCCTACCGTAAAATTCAAGTTTAAAATTAATGATAATAAAACTTATATTTTTGATGAAATTCGAAAAAAATTTATTATCCTAACGCCTGAGGAATGGGTCAGACAAAATGTTCTGAAGTTTTTAATTAATAAGAACATACCGATAAACCATATATCAATAGAAAAAAAAATAATTATAAATAGACTTAATAAAAGATTTGATCTTATAGTTTTCGATAGGAATGGCAGTGTGTTACTTTTAGTAGAATGTAAATCATACAATGTTAAATTAGAACAAAAAGTTTTTGACCAGATCGTGATATATAATAAATCCATCATGGCAAAATATATGATGATAACAAATGGCTTAGATCATTATTATTTTGAAATTGACAACACAAACAAGAAATATAAATTTTTAAATAATTTTCCACTAACATGAAAATAGGTATAGTAATTCTAAATTATAACGGAGTTGATCTATTAAAAAAATTTTTACCTAGCGTAATTAATAATTCTGAAAAACATCAAATATATGTGATCGACAATAACTCGAATGATAATTCAATTGATTTTGTTGAAAAAAATTTTAAAGAAATTATAATTATTAGAAATGAAGAAAACTTTGGGTTTGCAAAGGGATACAATAAGGGATTAAAACAAATTAATGAAGAGGTTGTTTGTTTATTGAATAATGATGTTGAGGTTACAAAAAATTGGCTAAATCCGGTTTTAAAAACCTTTCAAACTGAAATTGAAACTGTAGTTGTTCAACCCAAAATTTTAGACTTTAAGAATAAAAACATGTTTGAATATGCAGGTGCAGCAGGTGGTTTCATTGATTACTATGGATATCCATATTGCAGAGGAAGAATATTCGGTGAAATTGAAAAAGACTATGGTCAGTATGATAATGATATTGAAATTTTTTGGGCTTCAGGCGCATGTTTTTTTATTAGAAAAAATGTTTTCGATGAGCTTAATGGTTTTGATGAGAATTTTTATTGTCACATGGAAGAAATAGATTTATGTTGGAGAATTGAAAATTTACAAAAAGGTTACAAGAAAAAATTTATTCATAATTGTACAGTTTATCATTTAGGAGGAGGTTCCTTAGACTATAATGATCCAAAAAAACTTTTTTATAATGTTAGAAACCATAAATGGATGTTAATAAAAAATACGAACGAAAGTTATACTTATAATTTGAATCCATTCTCTTTATTTACAGTAATTACTTGGATTAATTTTTTATTTGTATTAAATAATTTATTGAGTCTAAAATTTTTTCACTCCATTGAAATAATTAAAGGTTATTTTTCGGTTTGGGGTGTCAAAGATGGAAAGACGATTAATTTGGACCATAATTATTACCTTTTGAGATCAGACAATAAAAAACCTAAGTACTACGTTATATATTCAATAATATATAACTATTTAATTCTCAGGAAAAGAAAGTTTTCGGACTTAAATAAGGAGTGAATAAATATTTTTAACAATTAATATTTTATTAAATTTGATCAATAAATTAAACTAATACCATGAAGAAAATTTTTTTATTAATTATATCAATTTCAGTTTTAATTCCTTCTTGCGTTTCACAGAAGAAATATGCCGCACTTGAGGCGATGAATCAACAAAGTAAGGATTTATTAAATTCTGCAACACTCAAATTAAACACTTGTATAGATGAAAAAGCTGGTGCTGAAGCTGAACTTAAATCCCTTAAAGAACAGGTCACTTTTCTTACTAATAACAATCAAGAACTAATAAATACCATGGGTAATTTGACCACATTATCACAAAAGGGCGCGGAAAATCTTGAAAAATCATTAGAAAGTATGAAAGAGAAAGACCTAACAATTAACTCAATGCGAGATGCAGTTACTAGGAGAGATTCTGTAACTCTTGCATTGGTAACAAGTTTGAAGGGAACCTTAATTGACATTAATGATAAAGACATTGAAGTCAATGTTGAAAAAGGAGTTGTATTTATTTCAATTTCTGATAAACTTCTATTCAATAGTGGAAGTTATGTTGTTTCGGAAAGAGCTAAAGAAGTTTTAGGAAAAGTTGCAAAAGTTGTTTTAGATAAACCTGAAATTGAATTCATGGTCGAGGGTCATACAGACAATAAATCAATTCAAAACGAAGTTCTGCTTGATAACTGGGATTTGAGTGTAAAAAGAGCAACATCGGTAGTTAGGGTTCTTCAAAATGATTTTGGTGTTCAACCTGAGAGAATGACAGCTGCTGGAAGAAGTTTCTACGTTCCTGTAGCTGATAATGATACAGCAGAAAACAGGTCCAAAAACAGAAGAACTAGAATAGTTGTTCTACCAAAACTAGATCAATTTTATGATTTGCTCGAGCAAGGCATGAAATCTGCTGGCGGAAAATAAAAACCATTACTTTAAGAAAAACACATCCTTTAGGATGTGTTTTTTTTATAATCATTTAGCCTAAATCATATTTAGCAAAAACTAAGAGTATCTTTTTTGTTCCAGAACTTTCGAAATCAACCTCCGCTTTTTTATCAACCCCACTACCCTCTGTATTAATTACTACGCCCTTTCCAAATCGATTGTGAATAATTACATCTCCTTCATTCAAATCCTTAAATTTATTATTTCTAGTAATAGGTTTTAGTAATGTTTTGTTTTTACTAAGTCGTTTTGGTTTCAAGATTCTTAAAGAATCTGATTTATTTGAAAATTTAGGAAATTCAGTGGATCCTGCAATTTTAAAAATGTATTTTTCATCAATTTCATTAATAAATCTACTGGGTTCACATTCATTAAGTTTTCCCCAGCGGTATCTTGTTCTTGCATAAGTTATTGTCACTTTTTTTTTGGCTCTTGTTATGGCAACGTAAAATAGTCTTCTTTCTTCTTCTAGGTCTGAACGGTCAGTCATACTTAAGGCAGACGGAAATAAATCTTCTTCAACTCCAACTATATACACATGGTTAAACTCTAGTCCTTTTGAAAGATGAATTGTCATTAATGAAACACGTTTTACACTATTATCTACTTTTTTATCCATTTCGGTAATTAGTGCCACATCTTCAAGATACTCTGCAAGTGTTCCATTTGCGTTTACAATCTCTTTTTGGCCATCAACAAAGTCTTTAATACCATTAATAAGTTCCTCGATGTTCTCAATTCTTGAGATAGACTCTTGTGTTTGATCTAATTTTAACATCTCAATAATTTTTATTCTTTTAATCAATTCTTTTGCTAGCTCAAATGCATTTGAATTATTGTTTAAAAGTCTCAGAGATTCAATCAGTAGTAGAAAATTATTAATTTTAGTTTTTGTTCCAGAATTAATATTTAAGTCATTTTTATTAAGTGTAGATATTGCTTCATAGAGAGTTATATTTTTTTCATTACTGTACAATGTAAGTTTATCTAATGTAGTTTGACCAATTCCTCTACTTGGATAGTTAATTATCCTCTTAAAACTTTCCTCATCGGATGGATTAACGATTAACCTTAAGTAAGCTAGAATATCTTTTATTTCCTTACGTTGGTAAAAGGATAATCCTCCAAAAACTTGATAAGGAATATTTTTTCTTCGTAGTGCATCTTCAATAGATCTTGATTGAGCATTTGTTCGATATAAAACAGCAAAAGAATCATTCTCAATTTGAAAGTTATTTTTATTTTCAAAAATCGATGAAGCAACATACCTGCCCTCATCAGAATCAGTCATAGACTGACTTATATTTACTTTATCACCAATTTCATTATTTGTCCAGACTTTTTTTTCAAGTTTATTTATGTTATGATTAATTACTGAGTTTGCAGCACCAACTATATTTTTAGTTGACCTGTAATTCTGTTCTAATCTGTAAATAGTTGATTCTGGATAATCTTTTTTAAAACTCAAAATATTTTCAATATTAGCACCTCTAAAACTATAAATACTTTGGGCATCATCTCCCACAACACAAAGGTTTTCATTTTTATCCGCTAGAGCTTTTACAATTAAATATTGAGAATGATTTGTGTCCTGATATTCGTCGACATGAATGTATTTAAATCGTCTCTGATATTTGTTTAATACCTCTGGGAATCGATTTAAAAGTTCATTAGTTTTTAAAAGCAAATCATCAAAATCCATTGCAGAAGCTTTGAAACATCTATCAACATATGACTGATAAATTTTTCCAAACATAGGACGTCTTGAGTCATTGTCATGCTGTATTAGCTCTGGATTACTTAAATAAGACTTAACTGTAATTAAACTATTTTTTAGTGATGAGATTCTATTTCTAATATTTTTAAATTTATAAAGTTCCTTGTCAAGTCGAAGTTCTTTGATTATTGAAGATATCAAACGATCAGAATCCTGAGTGTCGTAAATTGTAAAATTAGTGTTGTACCCAAGAAGCTCAGATTCTATTCTTAAAATTCTAGCAAAAATTGAATGAAATGTCCCCATCCATATACTTTTTGAATTAGAATCTCCTACAATTCCAGCAATTCTAGTTTTCATTTCTCGTGCAGCTTTGTTTGTGAAAGTAAGTGCCAAAATTGAGAATGGATCAACTCCAGATTGAATCAAATTTGCAATTCTGTAAGTAAGAACTCTGGTTTTTCCAGACCCTGCGCCTGCAATGACCATAATTGGACCATTTTTATGGATAGTAGGTTTTTTTTGAGAGTCATTTAATTGTGATAAAAAATCTTTCAATTAAAATAGATGTTTAAAAGTGAATTTTAAGAGAGTTTTATCTTATAAAGTTAATAAATTATATTAGTGATGTGAAAGATAATTACCTGCAAAGTTCGATAGAATATCTTAAAGGAGTTGGTCCTAACCGCGCTGAATTATTAAAATCTGAATTAAATATTCACACTATTTATGATCTTCTTAATTTTTTTCCTTTTAGATATGTTGATAAAACAAAGTTTTATAAAATATGTGAATTAAAGAATACAAAATCATACGTTCAAATTATTGGAAGGTTTACGGAATTAAAATATGGCTCCAGTTCAAGGAACAGTAGATTGATGGGGAATTTTACCGACAATGTTGATTCTATTGAAATAGTTTGGTTTAAGGGACAAAAGTGGATTGAAAAATCAATTCAAATCAATAAGCAATATGTTATTTATGGTAAAATAAATAATTATAACAATAGGTTCACAATAGCTCATCCTGAAATTGAAATATTTGATAATAAGAATAAAAAAAATCAGGGTAATTTGATTCCAGTCTATTCTTCTTCTGAAAACCTTTCGAAGAGAGGTGTCAACAACAAATTGTTTAGAGAATTGATTTCAAACATATTTAAAGAATTCAAAAATAATTTAAAAGAAAATTTAAATCGACACATAAATGAAAAATATGAACTTATAACAAGGTATCAAGCGCTTTATGGTATACATTTTCCTAAAAATCTAATTATTTTAAGTAAAGCTCAATTCAGATTAAAATATGAAGAATTTTTCTTTTTACAACTACAGTTTTTTTACAAAAATCAAGAAAAGAAAAATAAGTTTAAAGGTTTTTTATTTAATAAAGTAGGAGAATTTTTCAACAAATTTTATCATGAAAATTTAAATTTTGAACTTACTAATGCACAGAAGAAGGTTCTTAAAGAAATCAGGAATGATTTTGCGAGTGAAGTACAAATGAATAGACTTCTTCAAGGAGATGTCGGTTCAGGAAAAACAATAGTTGCTCTTTTATCATCACTTCTCGCCATTGACAACGGTTTTCAGGCTTGTATTGTGGCACCTACAGAGATTTTAGCTCAACAACATTTTAATAATATTTTTGAGTCACTAAGAAATATAGATTTGAAGGTTAAAATATTAACTGGGTCTACTAAAAATAAAGACAGAAACATATTGTTGGAGGAATTAAAGCGTGGGAAAATAAATATTTTGGTTGGAACTCATGCTGTTTTTGAGGACAGAGTTACTTTTAAAAATTTAGGTTTGGCAATTATTGATGAGCAACATAGATTTGGAGTAAAACAAAGATCCAAACTATGGAAAAAAAATATTACACCTCCACATATTTTAGTAATGACAGCAACACCAATTCCCAGAACTCTTGCGATGAGTGTCTATGGAGATTTAGACATCTCCATAATTGATGAGCTTCCTCCAGGAAGAAATCCTGTAAAAACTGTTAAAAGAACTGATGCTAACAGATTAAAGGTGTTTAAATTTGTTAAAGAACAAATTAAAGAAGGAAGACAAGTTTACATCGTGTACCCTTTAATTGAAGAATCAAAGAAAATGGATTATAAAGATTTAATGGATGGTTTTGAAAGTATTTCTAGGGAATTCCCCATTGAAGATTATCAAATTGGAATATTACATGGAAGAATGAAATCTAAAGAAAAAGATTTCGAAATGAAAAGATTTAAGGAAAATAAAACTCAAATAATGGTATCAACTACAGTGATTGAGGTTGGAGTAAACATTCCTAATGCAACTGTAATGATTATTGAAAGTGCAGAAAGATTCGGTCTATCTCAGTTACATCAGCTAAGAGGAAGGGTTGGAAGGGGATCTGAAACAAGTTATTGTATTTTAATGACAAAGAATCAGATCAGTAATGACGCAAAGAAAAGAATTGATATAATGACAAAAACAAATGATGGATTTAAAATTGCGGAAGTTGACATGGAATTAAGAGGTCCAGGAAACTTGCTAGGAACTCAACAAAGTGGTCTTTTAAATTTTAAGATAGCAGACATAATAAATGATAAAGAAATTCTCAAACACTCAAGAAATGATGCAAAATTGATAATTAAGAATGACCCTGAACTTAAAAATTTGGAAAATAAAGAAATAAAAAAAGAATTTAACAGAATTAACGAAACCTCAATTGTTTGGAAGTTCATTAGTTAATATGTTTAAAAAATTTACTAAAAAAAAATCATAGTCGTATATTTACATATCATATTATATGAAGATATCACTTAACTGGCTTTCAGATTTTTTAAATATTCAATTAAACTCAAAGTTTATTGCACCAGTTTTGACTGACATTGGTTTAGAAGTCGAGGGTAATGAAAAGTATGAACTTTTCAAGGGAGGTTTGAAAGGACTTGTTGTAGGAAAAGTTAAGTATTGCAGAAAACATCCCAACGCAGACAGGTTAAAGTTAACAAAAGTGGATATTGGTGAAAAAAAATTGTTGCAAATTATATGTGGTGCGCCGAATGTAGATAAGAATCAAACAGTAGTTGTTGCAACAATTGGTACTGTCTTATTTTCTAAAGATGGTCAGAAAATTAAAATAAAAAAAAGTAAAATAAGAGGGGAAGAAAGTGAAGGAATGATTTGTGCCGAAGATGAAATTGGTATTGGAGAGTCTCATGAGGGCATAATGATATTAAATGACAAACATAAAGTAGGAAAAAAAGTTTCCAAAATCTTTCAAAATTACAATGATGAAATTTTTGATATTGGATTAACACCAAATCGATCTGATGCAATGAGTCACTTTGGGGTAGCAAGAGATTTACGTGCAGCGTTGTTACATCGAAAAAAAAAGGTTGAACTAATTAGTCCACCTATTTCTTCTTTTTATGTAAACTCTAGAAATAGAAAAATAAATGTAAAAATTCATGATTCAAAACTTTGCAGGAGGTTTACAGGTGTTTGTATAGAAAACCTTAATGTTAAAAACTCACCTCAATGGCTTCAAAATCGATTACTTTCAATAGGATTGAAACCAATTAATAACGTTGTAGACATTACTAATTTTGTATTGCACGAACTTGGTCAACCGTTACATGCTTATGACTTAGAAAAATTTAGTTCAGAAAATATTGAGGTAAAGTACATCAAGCCTGGAACAAAATTTACAACTTTAGATGGATTGGAAAGAAAAATTGGTAAAAACGATTTAATGATATGTAATGATGATGTGCCAATGTGCATCGCGGGTGTTTACGGTGGTACTAATTTTGGAGTTACTGAAAATACTAAATCTATTTTTTTAGAAAGCGCATATTTTGATCCCGTTTCTGTTAGAAAAACCTCAAAGTTACATTCAATTAACAGTGATGCCTCCTTTAGATTTGAAAGAGGTGTTGACATAAATATGGTAGATTATGCATTAAAAAGAGCAGCCATTTTAATTTGTGAAATTTGTGAGGGGAGTGTTTGTAGCGAAATAATTGATGAATATAAAAACAAAATGATTGAAAAATCAATTTTACTTAATTATGAAAAGACCAATAACTTAATTGGTCAAGTTATTGAACCTGAAACGATTAAATCAATACTTACATCACTCGATTTTAAAATCAATAACATAACTGAAACTGGAGTTGGTATTACTGTACCATCTTATAGACATGACGTTGAAAGGGAATGTGATGTTGTAGAGGAGGTCTTGAGAATATACGGATTTAATGAGATCAATTTTTCTAATAAAATGTCAATTTCGATTTCTTCAAATGAAAGAAGCTTTTCATATAAAATTGAAAATGTAATTTCAAATTACTTGATTTCTTTAGGTTTTAAAGAAATCATGAATAATTCATTAACAAACAATAGTCTAAAATTATTTAATAGAAAAAGTATAAAAGTTATAAATTCGATAAGTAATGATGTTTCTGAGCTGAGAACAACCTTACTTGAATCCTGCATGAAAACACTTAAATATAATTTAAATAGAAACAACATAAATAATAAGTTTTTTGAATTTGGAAAAATCTATGTTAAAGAAAGAGAATTAACTAATGAAAAAAGAAGATTGGGTATTTTATTTTCTGGTGGTTTTTTTAAAGAAACATGGATAACAAACAAAAATATTAAAAATGAAATTTTTCTATTAAAAAACATTTTAAAGAATATATTTGAAAAATTTTCTGTTAATTATAAAGAAATATCAGTCGATATGGATGGTTTTAAACATTCAATCGGATATTATGACAATAACAAAAGATTTGCAATATTAGGTTGCGTAGATGATAGGATTTCTCAAGATTTTGATGATAAATCGATTTTTTATGCGTCAATAGATATTGATTACTTAAATAAAAAAAAACACACTAAATTCAATAATTATAAACCTATTAGTAAGTTTCCAATAGTTAAAAGAGATCTTTCATTTATTATAAATAAGGATGTTAGTTTTTCAGAAATTAATGATGTTGTAAATAAATCTAAAATTAAAAATTTGATTAAGTTAAGTATCTTTGATGTTTATGAGGGAGATAAAATTCCAACTGGAAAAAAATCATATGGCATAAATTTTGCTCTATCAAACATTGAAAAAACTCTTAACGAAAAAGAAATTAATATTACAATGAAGAAAATAACTAATGTTATTGTTAATGAATTTAATGCTAAACTTAGAGACAACTAATTATGTATTCAACTAACTTAGAAACTGAATTAAAAAGAATTAAGCTCAAATCCTCTGTTAAATCTGATATATATAAAAATAAATACGTTGACGATTTTGATTTTAATTTGAATAAACTAGAAAGAAAGAACATATTTCACCTTTCTGACATAAGAAAGACTTGCATCGACTACAGATTGAGATTTTTAAATTCTAAGTTCTTCAAAGGAGATTTTCCAGACTCGACTGTAAAAAAAATAGATGTTTTCAAAAAAGATCATCGGATCAATAATCTTGATCTCAAAGTCATGGCACCATCTAAACTTTTTAAGCTTAAAAATGCAGATGATCCTTTATTA
>CABZAE010000022.1 GCA_902523635.1 uncultured Bacteroidota bacterium
GGTCAATACTTTACTATCTTGTAATTTAAAACTATGTCGAGATCATTAATTTATGTAAAAGACAAAAAAAAAGTTTTAAATGCTTGGGCATTTTATGACTGGGCTAATTCAGTCTATCCACTTGTAATTTCCTCAGCAATTTTTCCAATATATTATGGAGCATTATTTGTTGAAAGCCTTTACATTGATTTATTTGGAATCAATTTTAAGAATAGTGCTTTAATTAGTTTTTTAACAGCTTTTGCGTTTGTAATATTATCATTAATAACTCCCATACTCTCTGGAATTGCTGATTACATTGGCAACAAAAAAACATTTTTAAAGTTTTTTTGTTACTTGGGCTCCTTTTCTTGTATTGGTCTTTATTGGTTTGATTTAGAGAATATTTATACAGGATTATTGTTCTATTTTTTTGCTTTAATTTCTTTTTGGGCAAGCTTAGTATTTTACAACTCTTATTTACCAGATATTGCCTCTAAAGAAAAACAAGACTATATAAGCGCAAAGGGATATGCTCTTGGTTACATTGGAAGCGTTATATTGCTGTTATTTAACTTAGGAATGGTAAAATACCCTTCTTTTTTTGGAATTCAACCACCCGCTGCTGAGCTCCAGGCAATGAAGTATTCATTTGTTTCCGTTGGTGTTTGGTGGTTACTTTTCAGTCAATATTCATTTTATCATTTACCGAATTTTAATAAAAAGAAAAAAATAATAAAAGATGTTTTTTTTAATGGATACATTGAACTAAAAGAAGTATGGGAAGAGTTTAGAGATATTTTCATAATTAAAAAATTTTTAAGTGCCTTTTTCATATATAGTTCGGCTTTGCAGACAGTGTTACTTATTGCAGCATATTTTGGAGAACAAGAAATTTTGTGGAGAGATAATGAAGAAAAGACTTTAGGTTTAATCATAAGTATTTTACTAATTCAATTGATTGCTATGATTGGAGCTGTTTTCACTGCATGGATCTCAAAAAAAATTGGAAATATCAACACGTTAATTTTACTAAATATTTTTTGGGCATTTCTTTGTATAGGAGCTTTCTTCATAAGTAAACCAAATGAATTTTACATTGCAGCTGGCTTAGTTGGTCTTGTCATGGGTGGAATACAAGCACTTTCCAGATCAACTTTTTCAAAAATGATTCCGAAAACAGAAAATACAACCTCATACTTCAGTTTCTATGATGTAACCCAGAAGGTCAGCATAGTAATCGGAATGTCACTGTTTGCATTTATTGATCAGATTACCGGAAGTATGAGAAATGCAATTCTTGTTTTTCTTTTATTTTTTATAATCGGTGCTTACATGCTAAGTAATATCCAAACCAAAAACATTTAGTTTATGGCATGAATCTTGAAAATGCTTTTTTAGAAAAGTGTTATAAACCTTTGTTTACCTCTGTGTTTGTGAATTAAAAAAATATCAATAACAAAATTTTTATGACACAATGACTTAAAATAATACTATGTCTAAAGAAAAGTTTGTTAATATTGACATGATGTCATTACAAAATATTGATGAGGACTCAGAATTAATACCTCTAATGACTTCTGATGATGAGGAAGCTATTTCTAAAGAATCTCTTCCAAACTCAATCTCCATTTTACCATTAAAAAATACGGTAATGTTCCCTGGAATAGTTATACCAATAACAGCATCTAGAGATAAATCCATTAAGCTCATTAAGGATGCCAACCTTGATTCAAAATTAATTGGAGTGGTTTCACAGAAAGATTCAAAGATTCAAAACCCAAACATAAGTGATATTCACTCAACAGGAACTGTTGCAAAAGTTTTACGAGTTTTACAAATGCCAGATGGAAATGTGACAGTCATTATTCAGGGAAAAAAACGTTTTTCTATTGAGAAGATTTTAAGTGAAAATCCTTACATTAAGGCAGAAATTAAAGAAATAAAAGAAAAAAAACCTGAGGGTGACAATAAAAAATTTGCTGCTACAATTGACTCCATAAAAGATATTGCACTTAAAATAATTGATGAAAACCCTAATATACCGAGTGAAGCCTCATTTGCTATTAAAAATATACAAAGTGACTCATTTCTTGTAAATTTTGTGTGCTCTAATATGAATCTTAATGTTCAAGAGAAATATGAGATTCTAAATACTGATGATTTACATAAAAGAGCACTAATTTGTTTGAAGCAGATGAATGTTGAATTACAAAGACTTTCATTGAAAAATGATATTCAATCTAAAGTCAGATCAGATTTAGATCAGCAACAAAGAGAGTATTTTCTACATCAGCAGATGAAAACCATTCAAGAGGAGTTAGGCGGTGTTTCATATGATGAGGAGATCAATGAAATGAAAATTAAATCCAAAACCAAGAAATGGTCTAAAGATATCGAAAAGCATTTCAATAAAGAGTTATCCAAGCTTCAGAGAATGAACCCACAAGTAGCTGAATACTCCATTCAAAGAAACTATCTGGATTTGTACCTGGAACTACCATGGAATGATTTCTCAAAAGATAATTTTGATTTAAAGAGGGCTCAGAAGATATTAGACAGAGATCACTTCGGACTGAAGAAAGTAAAAAAGAGAATTATTGAACACATTGCTGTCTTAAAATTACGTAAGGATATGCGATCACCTATTTTATGTTTTAATGGACCTCCTGGTGTCGGAAAAACATCATTGGGTAAATCGATTGCAGAGGCATTAAACAGAGAGTATGTAAGAATATCTTTAGGAGGTCTAAGGGATGAATCTGAAATAAGAGGTCATAGGAAGACTTATATTGGAGCCATGCCAGGTAGAATAATTCAAAGTTTAAAGAAAGCAAAAACCTCAAACCCTGTTTTTGTTTTAGATGAAATCGATAAATTAGCTGTAGGAGGTCAGGGGGACCCATCTTCGGCAATGTTAGAAGTTTTAGATCCTGAGCAAAACACAGATTTTTATGACAATTTTGTTGAAACTGGTTTTGATTTGTCCAAAGTAATGTTTATTGCAACTTCCAATAATATTTCAAATTTACAACCAGCATTAGTTGACAGAATGGAAATTGTTAATATTTCTGGTTACACGACTGAAGAAAAAATTCAGATCGCTAAAAAACACTTGTTGCCTAAACAAATTTTTGAACATGGACTAGAAAAGAACATGTTAAGTATAAATAAGGTTTCACTTGAACTAATTATTGAAGGATACACTCGTGAGTCCGGAGTTAGAGGGTTGGAAAAGCAATTATCCAAAGTAATAAGAAATACAGCAAAATCTATTGCACTCAATGAAACTTTTTCTAAGAATATTTTACCAAAAGAAATTGAAAATATACTTGGAGTATCAATTTTAAGAGAAAAGTACGAAAATAATGATGTTGCGGGAGTTGTTACAGGACTTGCCTGGACTCAGTTTGGAGGTGATATTTTGTTTATCGAGTCAACATTGTCGAAGGGTAAAGGAAATTTATCAATTACTGGTAATTTAGGCAAAGTTATGAAAGAGTCAGCGACAATAGCGCTCGAATATATAAAATCTCATTCTGTTGAACTAAATATAGACTTAGAAAAAATATCTAAAAATAATATTCACATACATGTTCCTGAAGGTGCTACACCCAAAGACGGACCGAGCGCGGGTATTACTATGCTTACATCATTAGTATCGCTATTAACTCAAATGAGGACAAAGAGTAAGCTAGCAATGACTGGGGAAATAACTTTGAGAGGAAAAGTTTTGCCTGTTGGAGGAATAAAAGAAAAAATTTTGGCTGCAAAAAGAGCGAAAATTAAAGAAATTATCCTTAGTAGTTACAACAAAAAAAATGTTGCAGAAATTGATCAAAGTTATTTAACTGGTCTCAAGTTTCATTATGTATCAAACATGAAAGAAGTACTTGATATTGCAATCACCAATCAAAAAGTTCTAAAACCTAAATGGTGAGCAAAGTTATTATTTCTATAGACGGAACCTCCTCAACAGGAAAAAGTACAATTGCGCGTAGAATTGCTAAGAAACTTAATTTTACTTATATCGATTCTGGATCAATGTACAGAGCGGTAACTTATTTTTGTTTGAAGAATGGAATCATCTTTAACAATAAAATTGAAAAAAAAAAACTCAGCGAAAACCTTGAAAAAATTCTAATTGATTTTAAATTAAACCCTATAAATTCACAAAATGAGATAAGTTTGAACAATAATTTTATAGATTCAAAACTACGTTCTTTAGAAATCGCAGAACATGTCAGTAAAATCGCTAAACAAAAAAATGTTAGAAATTTTATACTTAAAATTCAACATCATTATTCTAAAAAAAACAACATAGTTATGGACGGTAGAGATATTGGTACAGTTGTATTTCCCAACGCTAAATACAAGTTTTTTTTAACTGCATCATCTAAAACTAGAGCAAAAAGACGTTATCATGAAATGAAAAAAAACGGATTGAATATTTCTTTTAGTGACGTTTTAGAAAATATAATTACAAGAGATAAAGACGATTCGACAAGAACAAATTCACCTCTTAAAATTCCTGATGACGCTTTGACTATAAACACCGAAAAATTATCACTTGATGAATTAGAAAAAATAATCTTGGACCACATCAAAAACAACTAATTTCCCAAAAAGTTTGTTTTAAATGTAAAATGAACTTATTTTCGCAATCCTTTTGGTAGTTAGTTCAGTTCCAATAGGTAAATTAAGTTAATATCTCTCAAGTTAAACTATAATACTGAATAAAATTTGAGATACAATTTTGTACACATGTCTTCAAAAAAAGCGGACGCCAAATCAAAAAAAGTTTCCAAAAAGTCCTCTAAATCAATTAAAACAACAAAAAAATCTATAAATGATTTGGATGTCACTTCCACTCAAAACAAATCAGAGAGCAACAATTCTAGCGAGACAAAAAAAGTAAAAAAATCACTACCTAAAGAAAAAAAACCAAAAGCAACTAAAAAGTCTCCAAAAAAAAACAATAAAGAAACTAGTGAGTCTGAAAAATTTTTAAGCGAATTTGATTGGAAAAACTTTGAGGAGGGTATTGAAACAATCGACAAAAAGAAAGTTGATGAGTTTACAAAACTAGTACAAAAGAATTTTGTAGACACATACAATGATAATGTAATCGAAGGATCAGTTATAAATATTACCGACAGAGAAGCTATAATTGATATAAATGCTAAGTCCGAAGGAGTAATATCACTTAATGAATTTAGGTATAACCCCGATTTAAAAGTAGGTGATAAAGTTGAGGTGCTTGTAGATATTCAAGAGGATAAAACTGGTCAACTAATTCTTTCACACAGAAAAGCCAGAACCATAAAAGCTTGGGACAAAGTAAATGATGCCCATGCTAAATCCTCTGTTGTAACTGGATTCGTTAAATGTAGGACAAAAGGAGGGATGATCGTTGACGTATTTGGTCTAGAAGCTTTTTTACCTGGTTCTCAAATTGATGTTAAGCCGATTAGAGATTACGACCAATATGTCAATAAGAATATGGAATTCAAAGTAGTCAAAATCAATCATGAGTTCAAAAATGTTGTAGTTTCCCACAAGGCTTTAATTGAAGCAGATATCGAGGAACAGAAAAAAGAAATAATTGGTCAGTTAGAAAAAGGCCAAGTTTTGGAGGGAATAGTTAAAAATATAACTACATATGGAGTTTTTGTTGACTTAGGTGGAGTTGATGGGCTGATTCACATAACAGATCTGTCTTGGAACAGAATAAATCATCCAAGTGAAATTTTGGAACTAGATCAAAAACTCAATGTTGTAATTTTGGATTTCGATGACGATAAATCAAGAATTCAATTGGGAGTTAAGCAGCTTTCACCTCACCCCTGGGAAGCACTGAGTCCAGATCTTAAAGAAGGAGATAAAGTGAAAGGAAAGGTTTCTGTACTTGCAGATTACGGTGCTTTTATTGAAGTTGCAGATGGTGTAGAGGGGCTTGTTCATGTTTCCGAAATGTCTTGGTCAACACACCTTAGATCAGCCCAAGATTTTGTAAAAGTTGGTGATAAAATTGAGGCTGTCGTTCTGACTTTGGATAGAGAGGAAAGAAAAATGTCTCTAGGTATAAAACAGCTTACTAACGATCCTTGGACAGATATAACAACCAAGTATCCAAAAGGGTCTAAACACACTGGATTAATAAGAAATTTCACAAATTTTGGGATCTTTGTAGAACTTGAGGAGGGGATAGATGGATTAGTTTATATTTCAGATTTGTCATGGACTGTAAAAGTTAAGCATCCATCTGAGTTATTTTCAACAGGAGAGAAGATTGAGGTAATCGTATTAGAGTTAGACATTGATGAAAGAAAATTAAGTCTTGGTCACAAACAAACTAAAGAAAATCCATGGGATTCATACGATAAAACTTTTGCTGAGGGAACTGTTCACAATGGAACAATTTCTGATGGTAATGATAAAGGATCGACTATTATATTCAACGAAGATGTGACGGCTTTTGTTCCCAGTAGACATCTTATCAAGGAAGATGGAAATAAGCTAAAAAAGGGTGAATCAGCCGATTTCAAAGTTATTGAATACAATAAGGATTACAAAAGGGTTGTAATGTCTCACACGATAATGTTTAAAGAAAAAGAAGCTAGAGTGTTTAAAAAATCTCAAAAAAATGTAAATGATAAAGATAAGTCTACTTTAGGAGATCTGGATGTACTGGCAGATCTCAAGAAAAAAATGGACGAAAAGTAACTTTTTATATGTTTTTAGTTATCCAATCTCCCACGTAACTTGTTGAGTGTGACTTATTTTTTGATAAATCCTTAGTTACAATTCTCTTATTTAGGGATTTGTTTACTACTTTTCTTATCAATTGTGCCTCATCTTTAAGACCAAATGAATTTTCAAACATCATAGCCGCTGATAAAATTGCGGCTAGTGGATTTGCGATATTCCTTCCCGCTGCTTCTGGATAAGATCCGTGAATCGGTTCATATAAACAGATTTTATTACCAATTGATGCTGAAGGCATTAAACCCATTGAGCCAGAAATTACAGATGCTTCGTCAGTTAATATATCTCCGAAAAGATTTTCTGTTATCAACACGTCATAGTTGTTTGGCCATTGGATTAATCTCATAGCTACGGCATCAACAAATTCATATGAAACTTTTACGTCTGGGTAATCCATTTCCATTGATTGTACAGTCTCTCTCCACAATCTTGATGTTTCAAGAACATTTGCTTTATCTACACAACACAATTTTTTTGTTCTTTTGGATGCTAATTCGAATCCAATTTTAGCGAGTCTCACAATTTCTTCTTTAGAGTATGTGCAAGTATCATATGCAATTTCTCCGTTATGTTTTCTACCTTTTTTTCCGAAATAAATTCCCCCTGTTAATTCTCTCACAAAAATTATATCGATCCCTTTTATAATTTCACTTTTTATTGGCGAACTTTCAATTAGGGAGTCAAAAGTAAAAGTTGGTCGAATATTCGCAAACAACCCTAATTTTTTTCTCATTTTGAGTAATCCTTGTTCTGGTCTTATTTTTGAATTTGGATCATTATCAAACTTTGGATCTCCAATAGCCCCAAACAAAATTGCATCTGAATTTAAGCATGTGTTGTGAGTTTTGTTTGGATATGGATCTCCAACTTTTTGAATTGCATCTGCTCCAACCATTGCCTCAGACCAAAAAATTCTGTGATTAAATTTTTTTGCAATTGCATTACAAACTTTAACTGCTTCGTTTATAACCTCTGGGCCAATTCCGTCACCTCCAAGTTTTGCTATTTTGAGTTCCATAAATTATATGATATTTAACATTTTTTCAGTAGCTTTTATAGCAGAAACTGTTTGATCTGAATCAAGCCCTCTGGTAACGAATTCTTTTTTTTTGTTTTTCCATGTTATAAATGTCTCACAAAGCGAATCTGAATTGCTTCCAGGTGGAATGGTA
>CABZAE010000023.1 GCA_902523635.1 uncultured Bacteroidota bacterium
TTCCGGTCCTGTTACACTTATGATCAATGGAGAAAATGAAGTCGAAGTATCCTCTGGTAGTACACTACTTTCCACATTAGGCAATAATAAGATTTTTCTACCTTCTGCTTGTGGGGGAGGTGGTACTTGTGTTCAGTGTAAGTGTGTTGTAAAAGACGGTGGGGGAGAAATTTTACCTACCGAGGCGCCTCATTTTAGCAGAAAAGAAATTGCTGAGGGTTGGAGGTTAGGCTGTCAAGTTAAGGTTAAACAAAATATGGTAATTGAGGTACCTGAAGAAGTCTTTGGAATAAAGAAGTGGGAGGCTACTGTTGTTAGAAATTGGAACGTTGCATCATTTATTAAAGAATTTGTTGTTGAGATTCCTGACGATATGGGTTACAAAGCTGGAGGATATATACAAATCGAAATTCCTGAATGTGAGGTTGATTATAAAGATATTGATATTAGTGCTCACCCTGAAGAACATCCTGATGATGCTGAAAAGTTTAAATTGGAATGGGATAAATTTAAACTTTGGGACTTAAAAATGAATAACCCAGAAACGGTTGAAAGGGCATATTCAATGGCTTCTTACCCAGCAGAAGGAAAAGAAATAATGCTGAATGTAAGAATTGCAACTCCACCTTGGGACAGGAATTCTAACGGATGGATGGATGTTAATCCTGGTATAGCTTCATCATACATTTTTTCAAAAAAGCCGGGAGATAAGGTCACAATTTCAGGGCCGTATGGGGAATTTTTTATCAATCATTCTGAAGCTGAGATGTTGTATGTAGGCGGAGGTGCAGGAATGGCTCCGATGAGATCGCACCTTTATCACTTATTTAGAACACTTAAAACAGGTAGAAAGGTGAATTTTTGGTACGGTGGCAGATCCAAACGAGAATTGTTCTATGTTGATCATTTCAAGGCACTTGAAAAGGATTTTCCTAATTTTAAATTTTATATAGCTCTTTCTGAGCCACTTGAAGAAGACAACTGGAGGGTTAAAGATAGTTTGGATGGTGAAGGAGATGGCTTTATTGGATTTGTACATCAAACACTTATTGATAATTATTTGATTCATCATGAAGCCCCTGAAGATATTGAAGTTTATTTTTGCGGACCTCCATTAATGAATCAAGCGATTGAAAAAATGACTGATGATTTTGGTGTTCCACCTGAGAATGTGAGATTTGATGACTTTGGAGGATAATCTTCTCCCAAAACCTCTTTCTGAAAAAGAGCTGCATCAATTAGCTATGAATATTGCTGGTGAGGACTTAAAAAAAAATAATTATGAGTTTCTCTCAGTAAATAGTAGGCTTAAAAAAGATCCTCAGTTTGTTTGTATAAAAAACAAAAATCTTTATTTCGTAATTGTTAGAGCTGTGAAGTACCCTAACAACCCCGATAAAAAAGATAAGATATTGATTGACAAGATGAATGAACACGCGAAGAAGTTTGATGCAACCTTGTTTTATGCTGGAATTGGAATTGCGAATTCGGAAAATTATGACCTTCCAGTTTTTAAAAACTCAAATTATGCAATAAAATTTAATGGGTTTGAGAAAATTTGTTAGTTTAATTGCTGTAACATTTTTAATTGTAGGTTGTTCTGTTGAGCAGGAACGTAAATACTCAATAAATGGAATAGCCCTTGGAACTCCTTTCAAGACAATTTATTTTTCTGATTTCCCGATAAAAAATATAAAAACTTCATTAGACTCTATTTTTAATGAAATCAATCAGTCTATGTCGACTTACATTCCTGAATCAGACATTTCAAAAATTAACAATGGAGATAAAAATATATTAGTTGATGATCATTTTGTAAAGGTTTTTAAAAAATCAAAAGAAATATGGAAAATATCTGACGGATTCTTTGATCCAACTGCAGGAATCATCACAAAAGCAAATGGTTTGGGCCCCAAAAATTTTGATAATGAAAAAGACATTACAAAGCTGTTAGAATTAACAGGTTTCAACAGAGTTCAACTTAAAAATAGATCTATTATCAAAGAAAATAAAGATATTTTTTTAGATTTTAATGCGATCGCAAAAGGTTATTGTGTTGATGTAATCTCAGACTTTCTTGAACAAAAAGAAATAGATAATTTTTTGGTCGAAATTGGAGGTGAAATGGTTTCTAGAGGATTCAACAAATCAACCAATGACACCTGGAAGGTTGGAATATCAGATCCACTTAAACCAGATTCTCCCAATTACTTCACGAAAATTGAACTAAAAAACAGAGCATTAGCCTCGTCAGGTAATTACAGAAAATACAAAGTTGACAAAACATCAGGTAATAAAATTGTTCATACCGTAAATCCAAAAAGTGGAGAGGCGATTGAAACAAATGTTGTTGGAGTTTCGGTAATTGCTAATGATTGTATGACTGCAGATGCATATGCAACAGCTTTTATGGTAATGCCATTAGAAGATTCAATTAAAATCATCAATGAAAATTATGAAATAGATGTGTTAATTATTTATCTAAATGAATTAAATGAAATAGATACTTTTTTAACAAAAGGATTTGAATCATTGACATCAAATTAATTTGATGCAAACGGGAATAATTTCGTTGATATTTAAAGAATACTTAGCAATTTCTTCACTATCTAAGCTTTTTACATAAGTATTTTGTTCTACATGAAATCCAACTGACTTAAGTTTATCAAAATAATCTTTTCCATATAACCTAACATGGTCATACTGACCAAACTTTTCATTCCTTTCTTTTTTACTTTTAATCGTGTAATCTTCAATCGTTGTGGGGTTAGAAATATCAATTGGTACTTGTAAAATTGCGGTTCCTTTTGGTTTAACAACCCTGAAAATTTCCTTCATTGCCAATTCATCATCTACAATGTGTTCTAAAACATGATTACAAAGAACTAGATCGAAAAAATTATTCTTAAATGGCATATTGCAAATATCTCCTTTAATATCGGCAATTGGTGATTCTAAATCAAAGGTCGTATAATTAATTTTTTTTGATTTTTTAAAAATTTTATGAAAACATTGTTCTGGTGCGATGTGCAATAATTTAATTTCAGAGGACATAAAATTGGTTTCATTTTGCAAGTATAACCATAGCAACCTATGTCGTTCCAAAGATAATGTTCCAGGACTAAGTGCATTATCCCTTATTTTATTATATCCATAGGGCAGGAACTTTCTGTATGTTTTGTTATTTATCGGGTCGTGAAATTTTGATCCTTTAAAAAAAAAATCAAGTATTGGATTTAGAAAAACGCTAATAGATATTAAAAGATCTCTGGGAAAGTTTTTTAGAAATATTTTTATTATCCAATTCAATTGTTAGTCTTTAAAAGGATCTTCTTCATTAGAGTTAATTCCAAGGGATTCATATATGTAGTCAAATGTAGAAAGTAGTCGTGGTTTACCATCAATGATAGCTATATTGTGCTCAAAATGAACACTTGGTTTACCATCTTTAGTAAGTATTGTCCATCCATCATTTAGTTGATTAATCCTAGAGGTGCCCAGATTGATCATAGGTTCGATCGCTACTACCATTCCATCTTTAAATTTTTTTCCCGTACCCTTTCTTCCATAATTTGGCATCTCAGGTTTTTCGTGCATTTCTTTTCCAATACCATGTCCCACCAATTCTCTAACAACTCCATAACCATTTAATTCATTATGGTTTTGTATCGCAAAGCCAACATCTCCAACTCTGTTTCCTGATTTAAATTGTTGTATTCCAAGATAAAGGGATTCCTTAGCAACAGTCAATAGTTGTTTTACGTTAGATTCGACTTCTCCTACCTCAAAAGTGTAAGCATGGTCGCCAAAATATCCGTTTTTTAAAACTCCACAATCAATGGAAAGTATATCTCCGTTTTCTATTTCTTTTTCATTTGGTATCCCATGTACAACCTGATCGTTGGGGCTAACACATAAGGTATTTGGAAAATCATAAAGCCCCAAAAAACCTGGTTCAGCATCGTTATCCCTTATAAAGTTTTCAGCTAAAGAATCAAGTTTGAGAGTTGATATTCCGGGTTTTATCTCTTTTGCTAACATGCCTAACGTTTTTGAAACCAAAAGAGCACTTTCTCTTATTAATTCGATTTCTTCACTTGATTTGATAAGACTCATTATTTAAAAATCAGCATATATATTTTTATAGTCCTGACCACTTAGGATTTTGTACATATCTTTCTCAAGTGTTTCGACTGGAAACTCAACTATTCTATTGATTTCGGTTCCATTTTTTTTAAATATGAAAGTAGGAATATTATAGATTTCTAGACCCTTTTCCAGGTTGCCAGGTGTGGTTTTATCCTCAGTCATAGCTATCATTTTTATTTTTTGTTTATCAAAGCTTGTTTGATCAATAATTTTGAAGAAAGCAGGCAAATCTTTCTGACTTTCCTCACACCAGGTTCCCATAAAAACAGTTATTTCAAAATCATTTATTAATTTTCCAATTAAACTGGTTGTTTCACTGTCAATCAAGTAGTCTTTGTAGCTTTTATCAAACCACATTGAAAAAGGATACTTTTCTAATTCATTTCTATTAACAGGACCAATTATGTGATCATAATTATCATTTTTTTCTATAAATTCATTAAAATCAATATTCTTGTCAGATGTATTTGTTTTACATCCAATGATCAAAATGAGGATTAAAAATTTAAGTATTTTTTTCATTTAATTAAGGATTTTTGAGTCATGAGTTTGGGCTTATTTATCGACATTAAATCAAGAATGGTTGGTGCAACATCACTTAAAATACCTTTTTTGACTGATTTAACTTCTTTATCAATTATAATAATTGGAACTAAATTTTTTGTATGAGCAGTATTTGGAGTCCCATCATCATTTTTCATTACGTCACAGTTGCCATGATCTGAAATAACAACCACACTATAATTATTTTCCATTGCAACTTTTATAATATCTGAGCAACACTTATCCACCGTTTCACAAGCTTTAATTGCAGCTTTCATATTTCCTGTATGTCCAACCATGTCAGGATTTGCGAAATTTATGCATATGAAGTCATTAAAATTAGTTTTTAATTCGGCTATTGTGCTATCTCTAATCTCGAAAGCACTCATTTCAGGTTTTTTATCATAAGTAGCAACTCTGGGAGATGGACATAAAATTCTTCTTTCGTTCTCATATGGTTTTTCCTTTCCACCGTTGAAGAAAAATGTAACATGAGGATATTTTTCAGTCTCTGCAATACGCAACTGTTTCTTATTGTTTTTTTGTAAAATCTCACCAAGTGTATCCTTTATATTTGGACTTTCATATACACTATTAATTCCAGTAAAAGAGTCATCATATTTTGTCATTGTGAGAAAATTTAAATTCAATTTCTTCATTCCGAATTCATCAAAATCACACTGAGATAACGCTTTGGTTAGTTGTCTTCCTCTATCGGTTCTAAAATTAAAAAACATTACAAAATCTCCTGGCTCAATGACACCATCATCAATTTTTTTATTTTCGCTGTAAAAAATAGGTTCAATGAACTCATCAGAAATATCGTTTTTGTATGAATCAATTATTGCTTTTTCAATATTACTTGTTCTAAAGCCAATTCCTTTAGTTAATAAATCATAAGCTCTACTTATTCTTTCCCACCTGTTGTCTCTGTCCATGGAAAAATATCTACCAATTACACTTGAAATTTTATAATTTGTAGATTTGATTTTTTTATTAATTCTTTTTATGAATTTAATCCCTGAATATGGATCAACATCCCTACCATCAGTAAATGCATGTATATTTAGTTTTTTAACATTTTGGTCCTTACATATTGAAATTAAATTTTCAAGGTGATCAATATGGGAATGTACACCTCCATCAGAAACCAATCCAATAAAATGAAGTTTCTTTTGACTCTTTTTGAAATCATTTAAAAACTTCTTAAAATTAATTTGATTGTGAAATTCATTGTTTTCAAACGCCATATTGATTTTTTCTAGTTCTTGGAAAACAATTCTTCCAGCACCGAGGTTCATGTGGCCAACTTCACTATTTCCCATTTGATCTTCAGGAAGTCCAACATTTTTTCCATGGGTCGTTAGTGTTGAATTTGGATAATTAGTTAGGAGATAATCAATGTATGGAGTTTTAGCTTTGTCTATTGCTGACAAATCAGGATTTTTGGATATTCCCCAACCATCTAAAATCATTAGAATAACTTTTTTTGAAATATTCAAATCACTTCAATTTTTACTCTAAATCAAATATAATTATATTCAGTAAGAAATTATTTTAAATCTTTATTAATATCAAGAATATATTCCTTAATATATTTTTCTATAAATTCATTTGTAAAATACTCGGAACCCTTAATTTCTCCATTTTTGATGACCTTTTTTAGATCTGACTTTCTAAATAACTTAAGTAATTCCATTGAAATAGGTTTATAACTAAAGTGCCAGGGTTCATGTTCAAATCCCTTTCTTTTTTGGTCATCTGTATAAACTATGTAAAAACCATAATTTTCTGAATTACTGTCTAGCCATTTTTTCATTTCATAGAAAACTCCATTTTTTTTAAATTTTTCAGCTATCAAAACATCTTCATCGTCATTAACCTCATATTTTCCATCAATGATATCGATTTCAGTTCCCCAATGATGTCTTGAAGTTCCTGGGATTGTAGAAAACCTTATGATTTCATTGATGGCCTTTTCAGGCTCCAAATTGTAATCTTTTGTAAATCGTAAATACTTGTTATTCCATATAGTTTTTTGCCTGTCATAGCTTCTGTAAGCAGAAATAATTTTTAATTCAATTCCATCCATTAGAGCTGCTTTTTCCATTTTTTTAAAAGCATTAAAAGTTCTTTTTTCAAGCTTAATTGAATCACCTACTAAATTTGGGTTATTATTTCCGTGTAACATATCGAAATTCATGCTTTGACCGTAAGAAATTTGTGTCAATATAATCAGAAATAAATATTTGTAGAGTGATTTCATTTTAAACTTTTGAATAAAAAATGGTGTAAACCAATATTTGAAATTTCATATTTAATTCCTGAGTCATGGTAGTTTAATTTTAAATAAAAGTTTAAGGCAATAATTCGCGCATTCATCCAAATAAAATCAAAACCAACTTCTTTACATTTTTTCTCGGCATTCTCAATTAATTTTTTTCCAACTCCCATTCCCTGATATTCATTTAAAACACACATTCCTCTAACTTGAACACAATTTTTTAGATTTTTATGGGTGGGAATATTTTTAATTAAAGAAACCGCTCCGATTATTTTTTTATTTAAAAAGTAAGCTAAGTGAATACTGTCTTTTTTATTATCTCCCTTGTATCTACATAAATCAAAGTCAGCATTTTTTCTAAGCATTATACTTCTAATTGGAAGTAAATTTTCAGCATCAGTTTTTCTAATTACATGGTCCATTCATATAAAAATATGATATAATTTTATATTCCTA
>CABZAE010000024.1 GCA_902523635.1 uncultured Bacteroidota bacterium
CTAAAATAGCTTTAAATAATTCAAATCTTTCTGGAATTCATTTTACTGGCTCCACATCTGTATTCAAAAAATTATGGGAGACTGTTGGTAAAAATATTAATCTGTATAAAGATTATCCAAGAATTGTGGGAGAAACAGGTGGTAAGGACTTTATCATTTCACATCCTAGCGCAGACTCTGATGTTGTATCAACAGCAATAGTAAGAGGAGGTTTTGAATTTCAAGGTCAGAAATGCTCAGCAGCCTCAAGAATATACCTTCCAAAATCTAAATCCAAAGAGATTTTAGATAAATTGAAACAACAAATAAAAGGAATCAAAATAGGGTCTCCAATCGATTTCGAAAACTTTATGACTGCAGTAATTCACAAAAAATCCTTTGATAAAATTGTTGACTATATTGAAGATGCTAAAAATGACGATTGTGTGGAGGTTCTTTGTGGAGGAGATTATGATGACTCAAAAGGATATTTTGTGTCGCCAACTGTGATTAAAACTTCAGATCCTAAATACAAAACAATGACTGAGGAGATTTTTGGACCTCTTGTAACAATATATATTTATGAAGATAAAAATTGGGATCAAACACTTGAGCTGGTCGATGGCACATCTGAATATGCTCTCACTGGAGCAGTAATATCCACAGATAAAGAAAGTATAGATTATGCGTTAAGAAAATTACAATACAGTGCTGGTAATTTTTACATAAATGACAAACCCTCTGGAGCAGTTGTTGGACAACAGCCTTTTGGTGGGTCAAGGGCATCTGGAACCAATGACAAAGCTGGATCAAAGCTCAATTTACTGCGCTGGGTTTCACCTAGACTAATCAAGGAAAATTTCAATCCACCTAAGGATTATCCCTACCAATACATGAACTAGGGACATAAACAATTCTTTTTGTTTCAAAAAATGGTTCTTTAATATAATCCTCTATATTGAATATCTTATAATCTTCGAATTGTTTTAACTCATTTATAAAATCCCCTCCCTTTAGATAAAAAATTCCATTTTTATAACTATTTAAGTTATTTTCTTTGAATTTTCCACGAACCATTTCTGTAAATTTTGGTAAGTTAGTCACTGCTCTACTTACAACAAAATCAAATTTTGGATTTAATTTTTCAGCTCTACCAACTATTGTTTTGACATTTTTAAGTTTAAGATGACTAGTAATTGAATCCACGACTTTGATTTTTTTCTTGATTGAATCACATAAATAGAAATTAACTTTAGGAAGTGCTATTGCAAGTGGAATTCCTGGAAACCCTCCACCGGTTCCCAAATCCAAGACATCGGTTTTATCTTTAAATTTAATTACTTTCAAAATTGACATAGAATGTAAAACATGTTTCAAATCTAAATTATCTATATCTTTTCTAGACACAACATTAATTTTCATATTCCATATTTTATATAAATTATGAAGTTGATTCAACTGATTAATCTGTAAATCGGAGAGCTGTGGAAAATTATTTTTAAATATGTTCAAAACTTTTACATATATAATCAAAATTAAATTATAATTTTTATCAAAATAAATATCTTTATTTCAAACTTAAATAGATGAAGATGGATAATTATCTTTCAAAAAAAATAAAAAGTCTTCCAATATCTGCAACATTAGAAATGGCTGCAAAGACTAGGGAATTAAAAAACAAGGGGATTGATATAATCGGTCTAAGTCTTGGTGAGCCAGATTTTAATACACCTGATTTTATCAAAGAAGCATCCATTGATGCTATTAATGATAATTATAATTCATACACCCCTGTAGATGGATACCCTGACCTTAAGCAAGCTGTTTGTCATAAGTTTAGAAGAGACAATGGCGTTAATTATGAACCAGATCAAATCGTAATTTCAACTGGTGCCAAACAATCGATTGCTAATACAATTCAAGTTCTAGTAAATGAAGGTGACGATGTTCTATTGGTTGCGCCTTATTGGGTCAGTTATTCTGCAATAGTAATACTAGCTGGTGGCAACCCAATTGAAATTAGATCTGATATTTCAACTGACTTTAAAATAAGTCCAACTCAATTAGAAGAAAAAATTACTAAAAAAACAAAACTAATAATTATAAATTCGCCCAATAACCCTAGTGGATCCGTCTACACTAAAGAAGAAATGTTAGAGCTTTCAAAAATTCTTGAAAAATATCCAGATATTTTTATTTTGTCAGACGAAATCTATGAGCATATAAATTATGGTATTAAGCATTTTAGTTTTGCTAAAATACCAACAATGTATGAGCGTACAATTACTGTTAATGGATTGGCAAAAGCTTTTGCCATGACTGGATGGAGGGTTGGATATATTGGAGCACCCAAATGGATTGCAAAAGCATGTACAAAAATGCAGGGACAAATAACTAGCGGAACCAACTGTATAGCTCAAAGAGCGACCATTACAGCATTAAAGGCGCCTGTATCAAAGATTAAATATATGGTTGATGAGTTCTCTGAAAGAAGAAAGTTGGTCATATCACTCTTAAAAGAAATTAAAGGTATCAAAATAAATAATCCAATGGGCGCATTTTACGTATTCCCTGACATATCATATTTTTTTGGAAAAACAATTCATGGAGTTTATATTAAAGATGCATCTGATTTTGCAATTTTTTTACTTGAAAAAGCTCATGTAGCTACGGTTACAGGAGACGCTTTTGGAAGCCCAAAAAATATAAGAATATCATATGCTGCATCCAGAGAGAGCATAACAAAGGCTTTGGATAGAATAAAAAAAGCTTTAGAAAATTAACGGTCTCTCCAAAAGTATGGAGTGAATAAAATTAAAACCGTAAATAGTTCTAATCTCCCAACAAGCATTAAAAATGCACACCAGTATTTTCCTAAATCGGGTAAACTGACAAAAGTATTGGTTGGTCCTAAGTCTCCTAAAGCTGGTCCAACATTTCCTATTGAAGATGCTGCACCTCCAATTGCAGATATAAAATCCAAACCCATTAGACTCAACACCCCAGCACCTACAATAAATAAAATCAAATACAATATAAAGAAAGCCAAAACGTGAATAACTACTGGTTTTTCAACAACCGAATTGTTATGCCTTAGTGGAATAATAGCGTTTGGATGTAATGATCTCTTAAATTCCAAAAGACCATTTTTGATTAAAATTAAATGCCTTAGTACTTTAACTCCACCTGAGGTTGATCCAGATGATCCACCTAAAAACATTATTGCGAAAAAGAACATTGTTAAAAATGAACCCCAAGCTATGAAATCACCAGTTACAAATCCAGTTGTTGTTACTATAGCAACAACTTGAAAAAGTGCATGTCTGAAGCTACTTTCCAATTTTCCATAAACTTGTGGATGATTAACTCCTGTTTCATTTAAATCAATAGAATAGTATAAAACAGCTGATACTATTAACACAAAAAATAGAAGAAGAGATAGATACCATTTAAACTCAGTATTTTTATAAATTTTTTTAATTTTTCCGGTTAAACCAAAATAAATTAGAATAAAATTAGTACCAGCTAAAAACATAAAAACTACTATTATATACTGAATTATTGGAACATCATTCCAATAAGCTATACTATCATTTTTAGATGAAAATCCTCCAGATGCAATATTACTCATTGAATTGTTTATTGCATCAAAAAAACTCATTCCTGCTATGTTTAAAAGAACTGTTTCAAGAACGGTGAGACCAACATAAATCACCCATAATCTTTTAGCTGTATCACTGATTCTAGGATGAATTTTATCACCTGACACACCTGGTGCTTCTGCTGAAAATAATTGCATTCCACCAATACCTAAAAGTGGTAAAATAGCTATAGCTAAAACTATGATACCCATTCCTCCTAACCAATGAGTCATACTTCTCCAAAAAATTATACTTTTAGGTAACTGTTCTACATCTTCTAATATTGTTGATCCGGTTGTAGTATAACCAGACATGGTCTCGAAAAACAAATTTGGAGCGCCAATAATCGAATTTGTTAAGTGGTAAGGAAGCATTCCTGAAATGACCATTGTAAGCCATCCTAATGTAACAATTATGTAACCATCTCTTTTGTTTATTTGTCTTATGTTATTTTTGTTAAATAACATTAATATTATTCCGATTATTATTGGGACCGAAGCTGAGATCAATAGTTCATTGGTAACACCATCATCAAGTATTAAACTAACAAATGAGCAGATCAGCATAGACATACCATTGAAAACCAACAGCAAACCAATAATGTATAAAATTAATTTTAAGTTTAATTTGTTCATTTTAATTTACAAAAAAAGACTTTCAACCTTTTTTAATCCCTCGGGGGTTGAACAAACAAGAACTCTATCATTTAACATGATTTTGAATTCACCCAAAGCTATAATTCCCTGATTGTTTCTAATTACTCCACCAATAATCGCTTCTCTCGGAAAATTTAGATCAACTATTTTTTTATTTAAAACCTTTGAGTTGTGGCTAACATTGAATTCCACTATTTCTGCATCCATATTGTTTAACTTAGCTAATTCGACAATATCGCCGTTTCTAACAAATCTGAATATGTCATTGGCGGCTAGCAATTTTTTATTAATGAGAGTATCTATTCCAATGGATTGGGATAATTTAAAATAATCCATATTGTCAACGATAGCAATGGTTTTTTTAATTTTTTTTGATTTTGCCATCAAACATGACATAATGTTTGTTTCTGAATTACCAGTTGTCGCTATGAAAGCATCCATATTTTCAAGATTTTCTTCGACTAAGAGATCTACATTTCTACCATCCACATTTAACATCATAACATTTGAAAGTTCATCGGCTAAATGATTTGCTTTTTCAGAATTAATCTCTATTATTTTAATATTTAAACCCTCATTACTCAAATCATTCGCTAATTTTTGACCTATTCTTCCTGCACCAAGAATCATTATGTTTTGAATGTTTTGCTTGACAGTGCCCAAGAGGTTATATAACTCTTTAAGACCTTTTTCATCAGTAATAAAATAAACTTGATCACCACTGCAGAATACAGTATCACCCCTGGGGATAATCGTTTTTTCAGTATTTTCTTTTTTCAAGGCGATCGGCATGAAATGAACACCGGGGAAAACAGATGCAGAATCCATAACTGACTTCCCAACAAAGGGAGCATTAGGCTCAAGTTTGACTCCCATCATCTTTAAAACACCTCCCTCAAAATCATGACTATTAGTAAACGCAGATTCGCTAATTAAAAGTTTTATTTCCTCAGATGCTAAATTCTCTGGTGAAATAAGCTCATCAACACCCATCATCTTAAAATCAATTTCACTATTGCTAAATTCTGCATTTGAAATTCTAGCAATGGTTTTTTTTGCCCCTAATTGTTTAGCCAAAAAACATGTTGTGAAATTTGTGGTTTCAGAGGTGGTTAATGAAACAACTAAATCGGAGTTCTGAGCATTAGCTTCCTTCAGGACCGAAATGGAAGCAGAATCACCCTCAATTGTTTTAATATCAAGCTGATTGTCCGCAATGTTAAGATTTGACTTTTTATTGTCTATTAAAGTAATGTTTTGAGACTCAAATGATAACAATTTCGCTAAATGAAAGCCAACTTCACCTGCACCAGCTATTATGATTTTCATAATTCACAATTGAATAACCTTGTAAATATACTTGATTTTAAAAAAATGTAAATAATTTATATTTATTATCGTTGATAGCATGTACGATTGTTTATTTTTGAAATTGAAATATGAGAATATTCCTAAAAATTATTTTTTTATTATTTGTTTACAATTTTTCTTTTTCACAAGCAAAAAAAGTAAGGATCGAAAACCTCCAAAATTTTGATAAACAAAAACTTCATTTTGGATATTACCTTGGGATTAATCAGTATAACTTTAAAATTGATTACAAACAAAACCCAGAATATTCAACTCAAATGATAGAACAGCTTGGTTTAAACATAGGTTTAGTAGGAGATTTAAGAATTAGTGAATATTTAAATTTGAGATTTGAGCCAGGCTTACACACAAACAAAGGTTCTATCAAATTCAATGAAAGATCTAATTTTACGAAAGAAAGTGACACTTTAAGATCAGTAAAATCTACGTACGTTCACTTGCCAATTTTACTGAAATTTAGTTCCAAAAGAATAGATAACTTTAGACCTTATCTTTTAGGTGGCATATCTTCTTCATTCAATCTATCAAGTAATCAAAATTCACCTGAAGACAATAAAAATGATGTGTTTAGATTAAAAACATTTAACCTTTATTATGAGTTAGGTTTCGGTATTGATTTTTACTTTCAATACTTTAAATTTTCACCTTCAATTAGAGGTTTATTTTCTTTAAAGAATGAGCTAGTCCCTGACAATGATATAAACAGCCCTTGGACTGGCAATTTAGATAGATTAAGAACAAGAGGAATTTTTATAAATTTTACATTTCACTAAATCAAATTTTTTTTGTCAACTGACTTAAAATAATTCCAACTGATGAAGCTAAATTTAAGCT
>CABZAE010000025.1 GCA_902523635.1 uncultured Bacteroidota bacterium
TAATTGGAACTATGTCTTTTTCACAATTGGATGAAAGAACTTGGATCAGGGGTAAAGTTCTCTATCTAAGTAACAATGTGATTGCCGCGAATGTTGTAAACAACACGTCTCAAGAGGCAACAATTACAGATGAAAATGGAGAATTTGAAATAAAAGTAAAAATGGGTGATCGATTGGTTTTTTCCTCACTTCAATACCAAATAAGATCAATTATCATCGACAAAGATATTTTACAAAAAAGTAGAATTGTAATTGATGTCAATGAGAAAGTTAATCAGCTTAGAGAAGTTGTTGTCGGGCCTGAAAACACAGAGAAGTTTATTGATCTTAAAGAGGAGGAATTTAAAAAAGTTGATTATACATTTGATAAATCAACCAAAATTGAAAATCAAATTTTGAGATCTGGAAGGTTCAACAATGGATTGAATTTTATTAATTTATACAAAGTGATTGCTAAGTCAGGATCTAAAGAGGAAATATCAAAAGATATTAATCAAATGTCATACAAACCCAGTGACTTGATTAGAGAGGTTTATGACGATTTGTTTTTTGAAAAAAATTTAGGAATACCCAATGATAAGATTATGGACTTTCTTTTGTATTGTGATGAAAAGTTTCCTTCAAAAGTTTTATTTAAAAAAAGTAATGAATTTCAATTGATCGATTTTCTAATAAAACAAAGTGATAAATACAAGAAGATTATTAAAAGGGGTTAGTTTAATTTTTATTATTTTTTTTGGGAATTATCAGCTTTTTTCTCAGGACAAACAACAGTATAAATTACTTAGAGGTGAGATTGTTAGCGATTCTTTAAACATAAGTGGAATACATGTAATAAATAAAAGCAGTGGTGCAAAGTCTATTACAGACTCAAATGGATTGTTCTCAGTAGGTGTTAAAATTAATGATACTATTATCATTTCATCAGTTCAGACAAAACCAAAGATAATTATTGTTAACTCTAAAATATTTATTCAGGACCTAATAAAGATTTACCCAGAGCCATTTGTAAACCAGCTTGATAATGTTGTAGTTAGACCACACAATTTAACAGGGAATCTTTTTAACGATATGAAGGATTCAGGTATTAAAAAATTGATAAATTTTGATGATGTTGGAGTTCCCGGATTCAAAGGCGAGAGAGCAGAACGAATTGTTTACAAGAATGACGCTCAGGTTCTACTTAATGTTCTTCTTTTACCAATTATGCCGATCAACATTGAGGGTGTTTATAAACAACTTTCAGGATATTATGATGATCTAAAAAAAGCCAGAGTTCTAGACAAACAGTTTAATGTAGTTTTTCAAGCAATCCAGTTCTATGGAGTAGCTTTTTTTATGAAAAATTATAATCTCAATGAGGATGAAGTATATGAATTTGTTTTGGGTGCTTTCGAAAATTCAGAAATTGAAAATGATTTCTTGGCATCAAACCACAATTTGGTAATCGAATCTTTTAATAATTTTAGTCAATCAATTAATGAAAAGTAAAGTTTTTTTAATTCTCATTGGACTGTTTCTATGCTCATTTGAAACCCACAAATATTATGTTAGCACTTCTCTGTTTGAGTATAAAGAAAAAATGAATACTATACAGGTAACTGTCAGGGTTTTTGAAGATGATTTTATTAATGCACTAAATACAAGATATCAAAAAGATTTAGATTTAGATAGCGATTTAAATGAGCCTGAAAATAAACAGCTAATTAGTGATTATTTATTGGTTAATTTAGGTGTCGTAGCTGAGAACCAAAAATTAAAATTTAATTTTCTAGGATCTGAAGAAAAAAACGATACAACTGCTCTTTACATAGAATTTGATATTTTTAATAGTCCCAAATCCATAAAAATCAGCAACTCACTTTTCATAGAGTTATTTGATGATCAACAAAACGTAATTCACTTTAAAACTGACATTCAAAGAAAAAGTTTTTTATTAAACAAAGACTCACAAAGTGTTACAATCGATCTCTAAACTTTTTGTTAAATTTGAAACTCTTAAAAAATTAAATATGTATAAAAACAACTTTATTTATGTTTTAATTCTTTTAATTTCATCAACCTTGTCATTTTCTCAAGATAATGTTGAAAAAGAAAAGCAGCAAGGACATGTCAACGTCAATAAGTTTAGACAATTGTATGAAGAGTTCTCATCTCCAAACATGTTCAGAACTGCCTCAGGAGCACCGGGTCCTGCTTATTATCAACAACAGGCAGATTACGTTATGGAAATAGAGTTAGATGAAAAAAATAAAATGATTTATGGAAATGAAACAATTACATATACCAATAATTCACCAGACATTTTAGATTATCTCTGGGTTCAGTTGGATCAAAATGTCAGAAAAAAAGATTCTCCTTCACTTAAAATTGATGGTAATGGATTGAGGTCTTTATACAGACCTTCAGAATTTAAATCTGAATTCGTTGATGATCCATTTGATGGAGGTTTCAACATCGATCACGTATTGGATCAAAATAAAAAACCTCTTTCTCATTTTATTAATCAAACAATGATGAGAATCAATCTTCCTTATCCACTCAAGTCTGGAGAAAAATTTTCATTTTCCATTGGGTGGTGGTTTAATATACCTGACCACGTAAAGGAAAATAGCAGATCTGGCTATGAATATTTTCCTGGAGATGGAAATAGCGCATTCACAATAGCTCAATTTTTTCCAAGAATGGCAGTGTATAACGAAGTTGAGGGTTGGCAAAATTATCAGTTTTGGGGAGATGGGGAGTTTGCTCTTCCTTTTGGAAATTATGACGTTAAAATTACAGTTCCCTCTGATCATGTTTTGGATGCAACTGGAATACTTCAAAACAGAAAAGAAGTTTTTTCTAAGGAAATGTTAAAAAGATATAATAAAGCTAAAAAGTCGTATGATGAACCAATTATGATTGTTACTCAATCAGAAGCTGAAGAGGCTGAAAAGAATTTTTCTAATCAAACTAAAACTTGGCATTTCAAAGCTCAGAATGTTAGAGATTTTGCTTTTGCATCCTCAAGAAAATATATTTGGGACATGATGTCTGTAAAAATAGGAAACAGAGATGTAATGGCTGTGTCAATGTATCCTAAAGAGGGCAATCCGTTGTGGGAAGATTATTCTACTCTTACCGTAGCGGAGACTTTAAAAACTTACTCTGAATACACATTTGACTATCCATACAGTAAAGCAATTTCTGTTCATGCAAAACAGCAAGGAATGGAGTATCCAATGATTTGTTTCAATTTTGGAAGACCCAATATCGATGGTTCTTACACAGATGAAGTTAAATTTGGAATGATTGGTGTGATTGTTCATGAAATTGGGCATAACTTCTTTCCTATGATAGTAAATTCTGATGAACGTCAATGGGCTTGGATGGATGAAGGTATAAATACCTTTGTGCAATATGTCGCTGAACAAAAATTAGGAGAAGATTATCCTGATATAATTTATCCATTAGAGAAATTCCCGTCCGATAGAGGACCTGCGGAACTAATTACTAGGTACATGAGTGTAGACCAAAGAATTTTGGCTCCAATTATGTCAAATCCTGAAAACATTTTTAATTTGGGACCAAATGCATATGGCAAACCTGCAGTTGCATTAAATATTTTGAGAGAGACAATAATGGGTAGAGAGCTTTTTGATCATGCATTTAAAACATTCTCTAAAAGATGGATGTTCAAGCATCCCACACCTGAGGATTTTTTTCGAACAATGGAAGATGCTTCTGCCGTGGATTTGGATTGGTTTTGGAGAGGATGGTTCTACACAACAGACTATGTTGATATTGGAATTAAAGATGTCAGACAGTTTTATGTTTCACCAGAACCCGGAGTTAAACTTAAAGAATATTTAGATGAGATGGGAATCCCCATGAACCGTCTTGGATCTAATATTTATTTTGAAGACTTTTTAAATGACTCAAGTAATTTAAAAGACGGTTCTCCACTTGATAATTCAAAGCTTTTAAATAATTATCTCAAAGAAAATTATTCTGATGAAGAAATAGCTAAACTTGATATTCCCAAATATTTTTATCAAGTTGTTTTTGATAAACCTGGTGGTTTGGTTATGCCAATAATTGCTGAGTATGAGTATGAGGACGGGTCTAAAGAAAGAATAAAATATCCTGCACAGGTCTGGAGAAAAAATGATGACCAAGTAAATAAAGTTGTTTTATCAGATAAAAAAATTATTGGAATTGTACTGGATCCTGATTTAGAAACCGCTGATATTGATAAATCAAACAACACTTGGCCAAAAAATCAAGAAAAATCTGATTTCGAGAAATTTAAAGACAAAATAAAAGGATAGTAATAACTTAGCTAATGCCTATGTACTTGTTTATTAGTGGACCTGAAATACTTTTCATTGGATTGGTTGTTCTACTTGTTTTTGGTGCTGATAAGATACCAGAAATCTCGAAGGGTTTGGGCAAGAGCATTCGTGCTGTCAAAGATGCAACCGAAGAGGTAAAAAGTGAAATTAAAAAAAGTGCAAAATCTAATGGTGTAGATACTGAGTCAATAAAAAAAGACATCGACGATGTAAAAGACAAAATAGATGAAATAGGAGGATCGATTAAAAGAAAACTTTAATTTTTTCTACTTATTGTAATACCATCTCTTATGGGTAAAACCAAGGTGTCGATTCTTAAATCATTTTTCATGGTTTCATTGAACTCAAAAACCTTTTTAGTTACATAATCAAAACTCGTTTTTTTATCTACAACTTTGCCACTCCACAATACATTATCTGAAAGTATTAATCCACCTGGATTTAATTTGTCAATTATAAGATTGAAATAATTTATGTAATTTTCTTTGTCAGCGTCTAGGTATACAAGATCAAAAAATGAATTTATTTTTGGTATTATTTCTAAAGCTTTACCTGTGTACTGAACTATGTTTTGACGGTATTCCGATCGTTCAAAATAATTGTTTTGAATTTTTAGTAACTCTTCGTTGCAGTCAATTGTAAAAATTGTTCCATTTTTTTTTAACCCCTCTGCTATGCATAGTGTTGAATATCCTGTATAAGTACCGATTTCCAAAACTGAACTTGGATTATGAATTTTTGAAATTAACGACAATAGACGGCCTTGATATGGACTGCATAACATCCTGGGATGTAAAACCTTTAAATGGGTTTCTTTCGTTAATTTTTTTAATAGTTCAGGTTCACTTTGAGAACTAATTTCAACATACTCTTGTATTTTTTTATCTATAAAATCATTCATTTTTTTTTGGTTTTGCATACTTGTATCTTTCTATTAATTTTGGTAGTGCATAACCATCTAAACCATTTATTGCTACTGTTTTTGCTTTATCCAGCCTTAGCCAACCATCATTTTCAATGTATTCTTTTCTGTAAAAAATATCATTAATTTTAGCAACGATAAGAACAGTATCATTTTCTTTAATATGGTACTCATTTAAAAACTCACATGCTAACTTGATGTTTGAACTTTTTACAAAAGGGGCTGGAAAATTTTTAAGATACTCACTTTCAAATTTTGTCATTTCAAACTCAGAAACTTTTGCTGGATACCTGGCGGAAGTGTGGTGTGCATCTTCTATATCGTCAGAATTAATATGATTAACAGTGAAAAATTTATTTGAAACTATATTGCTGTAGGTGTCACGCGGAACTATTGTGGGTCTAACAACAAAACCTAAAAGTGAAGGATTACTTCCCAAGTGTGTAATTGAACTAAATACAGCAAGATTTTCAATACCATTATCTGACCTTGATCCAATTAAGTTAGCGGACTTATATCCAGTACA
>CABZAE010000026.1 GCA_902523635.1 uncultured Bacteroidota bacterium
TCCCTGGTGCAACAGTTTTAGTTGTTGGTACAACTAACGGTGTAACTACTGATTTTGATGGTAATTATGCGATAATGGCTAATGAAGGCGATGTGCTCTCTGTTAGCTATGTTGGATATAGTGCCGTCGAGAGTACAGTAGGTAGTGCTTCTACTATAAACTTTACACTTTCTGCCAGTACTCAACTAGATGAAGTTGTTGTTTCCGGTGTTGCAGGTGCGACGTCAAGAAAAAAATTATCAGTAACTGTAGCCACTTTATCTGCAGAAGATATTGAGGCTGTTCCTGCAAGCTCAGCTTCTGGAGCTCTAATGGGTAAGGTTGCTGGTGTTTCTATTACTAATTTAGGTAGACCTGGTTCCGGATCCACTATTATTTTACGTGGTGCTGCGAACTTTTATGGAACACAAGAGCCATTAATCATTATGGATGGTGTTTTCGTTGAAGGTGGACTTGATGACATTAACGTAGACGACATTGCAAGTTTCGAAATTGTAAAAGGAGCTGCTGCATCTGCACTTTATGGTTCTCGTGCAGGTAATGGTGTTATTGTTATTTCTACCAAAAGAGGTAAAATAGGAAAAACTAATGTATCATTTAGATCTGAAACAGGTTTCAATAAGATCACCAATTATATGACTATGAACAATTCTCATGGTTGGGAATTGGCAAACGATTGGGAAAGTGCCAAGGGATCATACACTAAATTAGCTGGAATTACTTACCCTGCTAATTTCGCGAGTGTTTACGCTGCGGGAGGTCCTCAGGCAACAATTGGGGCCAGAACTGAATCTGCTGACAACTTTGCTGACAATCCTTACGGAGTTTACAATGACTTCCAAGATTTATTTTTTGTTGAAGGTGTTGTTCAAACCAATTACATTTCTGTAAGTTCTGGTACTGAAACAGCTAGATCTTTATTCTCTTTCGAGGACTACAGAAATGAAGGTGTATTAGCCATGATTGAAGGATATAAGAGACAGTCTTACAGAGTAAACTTGGATTATGATCTTTCAGACAAACTGAAGTTCACGACTTCAAATAATTTTGTAGTTATAAATAACAAGCCTGGACTGGGGGGTGGAATTTTTAGAACATCCACAAGATTAAGCCCAGATGCTAATGTTACCTTTACAAATCCTGATGGATCTCCATACTGGTATTTACCTGATCCTCACGAAAGTGAAATCAGTAATCCACTTTATGGTCTATGGAACTACAACAGAGCTGGTAGCGAAACTAAAGAAAATAGATTTTTAGGTAGCTACAAACTACAATATGTATTTGACTCATCTATCAATGCTGAAGTCGAGTACTCGTTTGAAAGTTACGATTACAATTCTACTAGTATCAGCCCTTATGACACTTACACAACAACTGGTGACACCGAAGGGTTTGGTTACTCAAAAGGTAGTATGTCTAAATACAATTCAGATGATTTATCTCAAAAGCTTCAAGCAACTGTTAACTACGCTGACGAGTTTGGTAAGTTAGATGTTAAAGCTAAGGCTAGTTATTTAATTGAAGATAGATCAACATCAAGTTTCCAAGCTAGTGGTAATGACTTTTTATACAAAGGATTACCTACACTTGACAACTTTGATACTTCAACAATCTCAATCAATTCTAACACAACAACTGTTAGAGCGCAAAACTACTTTGCAATTGTAGGTTTTGTTTGGGATGACAAGTACATTTTAGATGGTCTATACAGAAGAGATGGTTCTTCTCTGTTTGGTGCCAACGAAAAATGGAATGACTACTACAGAGGTTCTGCTGCATACAGGATAACTGAAGATTTCTCAATTCCTGGAGTAGATGAGCTTAAATTAAATGTTTCTGTAGGTACATCAGGACAGAGACCAGGATTTAGCTGGCAATATCAACAAGTACCACTTAGTGGTGGTACGTTGAGTTCCAACAGAATTGCTGGTAACCCTGATCTAGTACCTTCATTAACTACTGAAAAAGAAGTTGGTTTAAATGCTGTTTTCGCTGGTGGAAAGTTAACACTTGAAGCTGCATACTCAAATCAGGTTACAAGTGATCAGTTTATGCTTGTTTCACTTTTTGCACCTGCTAATGCTGGTAAAAATCGTCAATGGCAAAACGTTGGTGACTTAGAGGCTAACACTATTGAAGCAAGTATTAACTTAGATGTTTACGATACTGATAAGTTTACTTGGGATCTTGGTGTTAACTACTCAAGTTCTGAAGCGACAATCAATAAATTAAATGCTCCTAAACAACAAGTTGGATCTGATGCTCTATTCTTGCTTCAAGAAGATACTGAATGGGGTAGCATGTGGGGTAGAAAATTCATTAGAGATTTAGCAACTATGTCCAAACAACTACCAGCTGGTGAGTCTATTGGAGACTACAGCATCAATGCTGATGGTTTAGTTGTTAAAACGTCTGATATTGGTACTGCTAACGAAAAAGGTATCATCGAGGTAGATGACTCTGGAACTGCAGTATTCAAGCAAATAGGTAACCAAACTGCTGACTTTAGAGTTGGTATCAATTCTAATATGTCTTTTGGTGACTTTGATCTGTACATGCTTTTTGATTGGAAGCAAGGTGGAGACATCTACAACAGAAACAGACAGTGGAATACTATTTCTGAGAGATCAGACTTAGTTGATCAAGCTGGAAAGCCTGATGGTTTAAAGAAAACTAGAAAATATTATGGATCATTGTATGATGTAAATCAAAATAATGATTTCTGGGTAGAGGACGGTTCCTTCTTCAAATTGAGAGAAGTAGCCTTAACGTGGGATTTCTCTGACCAGGTAACTTCGGCAATCCCAGGATTGTCATCCGCAAAACTTAGTTTAATCGGTAGAAATATATTTACTCTTTCTGATTATACTGGTTGGGATCCTGAAGTGACTAACTACAGTAGTGGTACTCAACAGTACTTTTCTGTAGACTATGGTGTATATCCTACACAATCTACTTATTCACTATCACTTAAACTTAACTTTTAAATTATAAACAAATGAATAGAATTTTTAAACACTTCAATATTTTATTTCTTTCATTGCTTGCATTCGTTGCATGTGATATAGAGAATGATTTATATGTTGAGAATTTAGAATCACCAAACGATGATATATTAGCATCTGACCCAGTGGCTCTTGAAGCAACTGCATCAGGTCTATTCAGATCTTGGTATATGGCTGATTCTAATTACTATGGTCCAGGTATGGCGTTAAACACTATGGCAGATACATCATCTTGCTCATGGGGTAATGCCGGAATGAAAGACTTGTCTAGTGAACCAAGAGCTGCTTTTAACAACACTCCAGCATATGGAAACAATGTTACAAGAAGTTTCTTTAACGCACTTTATTCAGTTCTTTCTGATGCCAACACTATAGCCTTGGCTGTTTCTAATGGTGTTCAGTTCTCTGATAACAATCTTGTTGGTGCAACTGCTAAGTTTGCTCAAGCTTTAGCTATGGGTACTTCTGCAATGTACTTTGACAGAACATGGTTGTCTGATGAAACTGGTCCTCTTGGAGATAAAAATGGGGCAAATCACAACGATGCAATGACTCTAGCAATTCAAAAACTAGATGAAGCTATCGCAATTGCTGAAGGTAATACTTTCACAGTTCCTTACAACTACACAACAAATGTCATGAGTAGTGCTCAGTATGCTGCGCTTATGAAAAGTTTTGGAGCAAGAATGCTTGCTGGTGTTGGAAGAACTAAAGCTGAAAGAGCTTCAGCCAATTGGGCTAAAATCAAATCTTACGTTGCTGGAGGTATTACGAGTGACTTCGTAATCAACCACGATGACGTAACTTGGTATGACTATTTCAAAACATACTTAGTTTACCCAGGCTGGGCGAGAATTGATTTAAGAGTTATCAACTTAATGGACCCTACTTATCCTGATTACTGGCCAGCTGGTACTACAATCTTGCCTAAAGCAACTACTTCAGATGCTAGAATTGCAGATTTCCAGTACTTAAGCAGCCAGAACTTTAGACCAGAGCGTGGATCCTACCACTACAGCTCATACAGATATGCTAGATACAACACTTACATCACACAGTGGACAGTTCCAACTGAGGAAATCCCTGTCGCTGAGATGCAAATGTATCATGCAGAAGCTGAATTGAGAGCAGGTAATGCTGCTGCTGCTGCTGCTATAATTAATGCAGGAGCACGTGTAACAAGAGGTGGGTTAGCTCCAGTTGCTGCTACAGCTGCTGCTGTTGAAGCTGCGATCCACTATGAAAGAATGGTAGAGTTCCCACTAGCCACATCTGGAATTTCATTCTTTGAAATGAGAGGAAAAGATTTGTTACAAAAGGGTACTTTATTACACTTCCCTATTCCAGGAACTGCTTTAGAGTCTATTCCAGAAGCATATTATACTTATGGAGGAACTCAAGGTACTGCTGGTGTTGATTATTCAAATGGTGGTTGGAGATAAAATCTTAAACCTTATTTAAAAAAAACCCCTATATATTTAGGGGTTTTTTTTTACTTAAATATGAATAGTTTGGACAAACAGACAATTATATATGGTATAAGAGCAATTAAGGAGGCTATCATTTCTGATTGTTCCTTGAACAAAATCTATATTCAAAAGGGTTTAAAGGGATCAGAAGCTTTAAATCTGATAGAAATGTTAAAAAAAAGAGATATTAACCTTTCTTTTGTTCCAATTGAAAAGTTAAACAAGCTTACATTCAAAAACCATCAGGGTTTTGTTGCTCTAACCTCACCAGTTAACTTTTTGTCAATTAATGATTTAAGCAATCTCATTGATAATAAAAAAAATGGTCTCACTATACTAATACTTGATAACATAACAGATGTTAGAAATTTTGGTGCAATTATTCGTACCGCTGAGTGTACAGGTATCGATTGTATTGTTATTCAGCAAAGTGGAAGTGCTCCTGTAAATGGAGATACAGTTAAAACATCAGCTGGGGCAGTTTTTAATATTCCTATCTGCAGAGTTTCACATCTAAAAGATGCAATTTTACTATTAAAACAGCACAAAGTTGAGATAATTGGTGCAACAGAAAAAGCTAACCAAAGTATTTTTGAATCTGATCTTAATAAATCCCTTGCAATCATATTTGGATCTGAAGGGAAAGGACTAACTAAATCAACGATTAGACTTTGTGATAAATTATTAAAAATCCCTATAACTGGAAAAATTGAATCATTAAACGTGTCGGTTGCTGCTGGAGTCTCTCTTTTTGAAATTTTAAGACAAAAGCAAAATAATTCATAATATTTTTTCCAATTCTTTTAGGTCTTTGATAATTCTGCAATGTTTGTGAGATGGCTCATCATCTTGAGTCAAATGAATTGCGTTAAAACCACAATTTAATGAGCCCAAAATATCTGCCTCCAAACTATCTCCTATCATTAGGGATTTTTCGGGAACCCCATCTGTTACATTAAGGGCATAATGAAAAATTTTTGGATTGGGTTTCTTTACACCTACGGTCTCTGAATCAATTACATTTATAAAATAGTCTTTTAATCCAGAATTTTTGATTTTTTTATTTTGAACATCAGTAAAACCATTGGTTATGATATGCAAATCATACTTAGTCTTTAAATAGTCAAGTATCATAATTGAATTTTTTATTAAAAAATTGTTTTC
>CABZAE010000027.1 GCA_902523635.1 uncultured Bacteroidota bacterium
GATACAAATATTAAATATTTACAAGAGAATGGAGTGAAAATTTGGGATGAATGGGCTGATTCAAATGGAGATCTTGGCCCAGTTTATGGTCACCAGTGGAGAAATTGGAACGACAACGAAATCGATCAAATCGTGTCTGTTATCAATAGTCTAAAAGATAATCCTGACAGTAGAAGAATGCTTGTCACAGCGTGGAACCCAGGTGTTTTACCTGATACAAAAAAAAGTTTTGAAGAAAATGTACAGAATGGTAAAGCAGCCTTACCTCCATGTCATGCTTTTTTCCAATTTTATGTACACAATCAAAAGTTATCATGTCAATTGTATCAAAGAAGTGCTGATATTTTCTTGGGTGTTCCCTTCAATATTGCATCATATGCTTTACTTACTGAAATGATAGCTCATGTTTGTAATCTTAAATGTGGGGAATTTGTTCATACATTTGGTGATGCTCATATATATAACAATCACATTGAACAAGTCCAATTGCAATTAAAAAGAGAGCCCAAACCACTACCCAAATTAAAATTTAAAAGAAAGGTTGATAATATTTTTGATTTTAAATTTAATGATTTTGAAATTTTAAATTATGATCCACATCCACATATTAAAGGAAAAGTTGCCGTTTAATTTATTTACAAATTTGTATATTTGGTATAGGAAAAAATTATGAAAACAAATTTGAAACATAGAAAATTCTTATTGTTATTGTTTTCAATACTACTTGTTGTCACTTTTAACAGAGATAAAGTCACGACGATTGTCAAGAAAGAGTTTCATAAATACAATCTTAAAAAAAATCCCTACAGCGAAGCATATTATCTTTCAAAAAAAGAAAGGTTTGCTGCAGGGCTTCCGCCAAACAAGTACAATGAACAAATGTCGAGGCTTTCCATGGATCCCATTCTTGGTATTACTAACGAAAAAAAGCTTTTTGAAATTCAGGAGGAGTTAAGAAATAAAAGGCTTAATAAAGCCAGAGCATCAATTGTTCCAGGAGAGTCCGCAGTTGACAAATGGTATGAAAGAGGCCCTAATAACGTAGGCGGTAGAACAAAGGCCATGATGTTTGATCCCAATGACAGCACAGATGAAACGGTTTTTACTGGTGGAGTTACTGGTGGTTTGTATAAAAACACTAATATTTCCGATCCCAATTCGCAATGGGTAAATATCACAAATAGCATTCCTGAAAACGTTTCAGTTACGGCCATAACTTATGATCCCAACGATACCAAAACTTTTTATGTTGGAACAGGTGAGTCGTATACAAGCTCTGGACCCGGAAATGGTCTTTGGAAATCAACTGACGGAGGTGTAACATGGAATAAAATTTTAGGTGGTTTTGGTGCATCACCCGAAATATTATTTATTAACGATGTAGTTGTAAGAAATAATTCAGGAACGTCAGAAGTTTATGTTGCTGCTGGTTTCACATCATTAGACGGCAGGTGGCTTGGATTGGATGACTATGGATTATACAGATCTACTAACGGAAAAGATTTTACTCAAGTTAGTCCTATTGTACCTGGCGAGTCAAGAGTTTATCAACCTATGGATATTGAAATTTCACCAAGTACAAATAAAGTTTGGTTTTCAACTACAGGACGCTACTTGGGTTACGGAGGAGGAACAATTCTGGTTGGGAACTCTGACGGAACTTCATTTGAAAAAAAATATGATGACACCAGTGACGGAAGTGCTACTAGGAGAATGGAAATGGAAATCGCCCAAGATGGGACCATATATGCTTTTGCAGCAACTTCCGACCCAATCAAAATTATAAAATCAACCGATGAATTTGCCACTGCTGCAACTGACATCACCCTGCCAAATCCAGTCGATACTGGACAGCCCGATAACGATTTTACTAGAGGTCAATCTTTTTATGATTTGATGATTGAGACGAGTCCTGGAAACTCCAATACTGTTTTTACTGGTGGTATTGACTTATACAGATCGAACACGGCTGCTGAAAGTGGATCATCAAATCCTTGGGATCAGATTTCAAAATGGTCCAATAATAATGAATTAAGAAACTTAAACGTAAGTTTTGCTCACGCTGATCAACATGGATTGGCATTTGCCAATAATGATCCCAAAAAAAAATTATTTGGAAATGATGGAGGTGTATTTTACAGTTTGACAGAAGCAAGTGGAAGTGAAACCATGAGTCATAGAAACTTTGGACTCAATGTAACTCAAATCTACACAATAGGTGTTGCACCAAAGAACACCTTTAAGGATGATACCAAAACGATACCTGGATCAGATCTTGCTGCGGGTTATAAGTGGGCACCAATGACAATTAGTGGGATGACTGATGTGGTCATTGCAGGTCTACAGGATAATGGCACCCAGCTTATTTCCAATAATAACAACACAACCAGTGTTGGATGTATGGTGTTTGGTGGTGATGGAGCAGCATCATTTTTCTCTCAAAACCCAGAAAAAAGATATTTTATAACAAATTATGTATATAATGATGCAATAAGGGCATATAGCATAGACCAAGGCAAATGGAATACCATTGACGATGGTAACTCAACAGGTGATTTTATAAATACCAATGCACTTGATTCCAACAAAGGCTATCTCTATGCAAACCATAGTAGCGCTGTTGAAAGCTCTGTTGCTATATATTATGACTGGGATGATTTTTCTGCTGCAGCAAAAAAAGAGGTATTAACCAATGCATTACTATCATCAAGAGTTTCTGCATTATCCGTTTCTCCTCACACCACTGATAATTCCAATCTCTATGTCGGAACAAGAGGAGGTAACTTGTTAAAATTAGTTGTAAAAAGCCCAACTGATGTTACTTGGACCGATATCACAAGTGCAGACTTTGTTGGTAGCGTTTCTGATATTGAATTTGGAAAAACTGAAAATGAACTTTTTGTTACGTTTCATAATTATGGAGTTAAAAGTGTTTTTTACTCTGCTGATGGTGGGACAACATGGTCAAACAAAGAGGGTAACTTACCTGACATTCCCGTACGATGTATTTTACAAAACCCTGTTGTTCCTGAAGAAGTAATTTTAGGTACTGAACTGGGAACCTGGAGAACCCAAAATTTTTCTGCTGCATCACCAACTTGGACTCAGAGTAACAATGGAATGACTGAAGTAAGAGTAACTGACCTTGATTTGAGAGATGACTTTAAAGTTTTCGCTGGTACATACGGGAGAGGGATTTTTTCTGGTCAATTTGATTCTGCAAATCCTGTTCTTTATTTAGATAATGTCACTCCCAACACACTTGATATTAAACAAGCTCAATCGGGAACATTTAAATTAGATTACATGGTTTTTGGAGGTTACGACAAACAAACAAATTTTGTGGTAACAGGTGCTCCAGATGGAACAACTTTTGATTTTACTCCATCCAATAATAGTACCATCAATACGGATGGTGAAGTTTCCATAACGATTAATGTTCCAGCTGATGCTCCTGTAAAAACATACGATTTGGTTGTGGATGCAAAAAGTGGTGGTTCCTCAGTCTCTGTTCACACCAAAACTTTGAAACTAACCGTTATACTTAACAATACTGACGACCTTGATGGTGACGGTATTAAGAATGATCAAGATAATTGCCCAAATAAAGCAAATCCAGATCAAAAGGATTCTGATGGTGACGGAATTGGAGATGTTTGTGATGACTCAGATGGTGATGGTATTTTTGATGATGTTGACAACTGTGTTAACACCAAAAATGCAGATCAAAAAGATCTAGATGGAGATGGAATCGGAGATGTTTGTGATGATGACAGAGATGGAGATGGTATTAAAAATGACAATGACAATTGTCCTGATGTAGCCAATGCAGATCAAAAGGATTCAGACGGAAATGGAATAGGTGATGTTTGTGATGATGACAAGGACGGCGATGGAATCAAAAATGATGTTGACAACTGCATCAATACACCAAATCCAGATCAAGCTGACTTAGATAAAGACGGAATTGGAGACGTTTGTGATGATGATAAAGATGGTGACGGAGTGAAAAACGACACTGATAATTGTCCTATTACTGCAAATGCAAATCAATCTGACATTGATTCTGACGGAATAGGAGATTTATGTGATGATGATATGGACAATGACACCATTTTAAATGCTAATGATAACTGCCCAAAAATAAAAAATACGGATCAAAAAGATTTTGACGGAGATGGTTTGGGAGACGCATGTGATCCCAACCCAGTCCCAAATGACACTTTCTCAATAAAAACATCAGATGAAACATGTAAAGACTCAGATAACGGAATTATTGAACTGACAATTAAAGGAACATTTAGTGATCCATTTGGAATTCAAATTAGTGGAGGTCCCACTGGTTTCAGCTTCTCTCCACAAAACATTTCTGGATCAACTTGGTCTTTGAAAAATTTAAAGTCTGGAAATTACTGGGTCTGTTTAACCTCTTCATCTTTCTCAACTTTAAAACAATGTTTTAATGCTAACATAA
>CABZAE010000028.1 GCA_902523635.1 uncultured Bacteroidota bacterium
AAAATACTCAATTAAGCACCACGGGGTTAATTCTTTATACTATGATAAAATAGTTGGAAGTATGACACCATATATAATTGAAGAAAGGCAACTTAATGTTGCTCAAATGGATGTTTTTTCTAGGCTGATGATGGATCGAATTATTTTCCTGGGAACAGCCATCAATGATTCAATAGCTAACATAATACAGGCTCAACTTCTTTTTTTGGAAAGTACAGACAAAGACAAAGACATACAAATCTACATAAATTCACCTGGTGGGTCTGTTTACGCTGGTCTTGGAATCTATGATACGATGCAATTTATCAATCCTGAAGTTGCAACTATTTGTACTGGAATAGCAGCTTCAATGTCTGCAGTATTACTTTGTTCTGGTAAGAAAGGAAAAAGATCTGGATTAGAACATTCAAGAGTTATGATTCATCAACCCTTGGGAGGTGCTCAAGGTCAAGCTTCTGACATCGAAATTACTGCTAGGGAGATAGGAAAATTAAAAAAGGAACTCTATGAAATCATTTCAAAGCATACGGGCCAAAAATATGATAAGGTTTATGAAGATAGTGATAGAGATTATTGGATGAAGGCCCCAGAAGCTAAGAATTACGGAATGATTGATGAAGTTTTACTGAAAAAATAAATATAAAATTATTGCCATGTCCAAAAAAGAGTTGATTTGTTCGTTTTGCGGATTAAGTAAATTACAGACAAATCTTCTGGTTGCTGGACAAGATGCTCACATTTGCGATAGTTGTATTGAACAAGCTTATGGAATTGTTGTAGAGGAATCCAAAAAAAATGAAACTGGAGACCCTGATGTTGAGCATAAAATTGCAAAGCCAAAAGAAATAAAGGCCTTCTTGGATCATTATGTTATTGGTCAAGATCAAACCAAAAAAATTATTTCAGTTGCTGTATACAATCACTACAAAAGGTTGTTCCAAAAGAACAATAAAAATGATGTTGAAATTGAAAAAAGTAATGTTTTAATTGCTGGGAGAACAGGTACCGGTAAAACTTTGGTTGCAAAAACAATAGCCAAAATGTTGAACGTTCCGCTGGCTATTGTGGATGCCACCGTTCTTACAGAAGCTGGATATGTAGGTGAAGATGTAGAGACTATTTTAACTAGATTGTTACAATCTGCTGATTACGATCAATTGAAGGCAGAGCGGGGAATTGTATTTATTGATGAAATTGATAAAATAGCAAGAAAAAGTGATAACCCTTCGATAACTAGAGATGTTTCGGGAGAAGGCGTCCAACAAGCACTTTTAAAATTACTTGAAGGATCAGTAGTAAATGTTCCTCCCAAAGGAGGAAGAAAACATCCAGATCAAAAATTTATTGAACTAGATACACAGAATATTTTATTTATTGCTGGAGGTGCATTTGACGGAATTGAAAAGATTATTTCAAAAAGATTGAACATGCAGGTTGTTGGTTATAAAAATTCATATAAAATTTCAAAAACTGAAATCAAAAACTTGTTAAGCTATATCTCTCCTCAGGATTTAAAAGAGTTTGGTCTTATTCCTGAAATTATTGGACGACTTCCAGTTTTGACTTATATGAAAAAACTAGATAAAAAAGCTTTAAGATCTATTTTAACAGAGCCAAAAAATGCGATTATTAAACAATATGAGAAGTTATTTGAAATGGATGATATTAAAATTTCATTTTCTGATGAAGGATTAAATTTTATAGTTGAAAAGGCTTTGAATTACAGACTTGGAGCTCGAGGGTTAAGATCAATATGTGAGGTTGTTTTGAATGACGCAATGTATGAATTGCCTGGAACAAAACGTAAAAAGTTAATAATTGATAAAAAATATATTGAACAAAAATTGTCAAAATCAAACTTAAATATACTAAAAGCAGCATCCTAACTCAAAGCCAATATCTCATCAATTATTTTTCTGTCATTACACAATCTAGGTACTTTGTTTTGTCCTCCAAGCTTATTTTTTTTACTCAACCAGTCATAAAATAAATCTTTTCTAGCAACAGTAACTTTAAGTTCTGACATTGTAATATCATTGTATCTTTTGGCTTTATAATCTGAATTTAATCTTTGGATGGCATTATCTAAATTTTGTTTGAAAAGCTTTAAATTTTTTGGTGGTTTTTTAAACTCTATTAACCAATGATGACAACCAGATTTTTTACCCTTCATGAAATGAGGCGCAACAGTATATTCAACTAAATTTAAATCATATTTTTTTAATATCTTACTCAAAGCTTTTTCAGCATTTTCAATAATTAATTCTTCACCAAATGCATTAATGAAATTTTTAGTTCTACCAGTGATTTTTATCCTGAATGGATTTAATGATGTAAACATAACTGTATCTCCGATTTTATACCTCCAAAGTCCTGAATTGGTTGAAATGACCATAGCATAATTTACTCCAATACTGACTTGACTCAACAATAAAGTTTTTTCTTCAGACTTAGATAAATCATTTATTTCAATAAACTCATAGTAGATTCCATAATCAAGCATGAGTAAAAGCTCATCTGAGTCATTTTTATCCTGTATTGCAAAAAAGCCCTCTGAAGCATTATATGTTTCATAAAATTTAGTGTAATGAGGAAGTATGTTTTTAAATTCTTTTTCGTATGGATTGAAATTAACTCCACCATGAAAATAAACCTCTAAGTTTGGCCATATTTCAGAAATATTTGTTTTGTTGGTTTTTCTTAAAACATTGTTTAAAAGAGTCAACATCCATGATGGAACTCCTGCTAAACTTGTTACATCCTCATTTATAGTATTTTCAATAACCGCATTAATTTTTTCATCCCATTTTTCCATTAAAGATATTCTGTTATTAGGAGTGCTAATCATTTCAGCCCACATCGGAAGGTTATCTATCAAAATTGCAGATAAATCTCCAAAGTAGTTATTATTGTTTTCATAAATTTTTTTACTTCCACCTAATCTTAATGATTTTCCAGAGAAAAGATTTGAACTTGGATTATTATTTATGTACAAACACAACGCGTCTTTTCCACCCTGGAAGTGACATCTTTCAAGCGTTTCATTACTCACAGGAATAAATTTACTTACAGAGTTAGTAGTTCCGCTCGATTGTGCGAACCATTTTATTGGTTCATCCCAAAAAATATTTTGTTTGCCTTTGATGGATTTCTGAATATTTTCAAAAAAATTCTCATAGTCAGTAACTGGGACTTTTTGAGCAAACTCATTCTCATTTTTAATAGTTTTAAAATCATATTTTTTTCCAAATTCAGTATTTTGGGCACTTTTCAGTAAGTGATTAAGTGTTTCATTTTGAACTTCAACAGGATATTTTTTAAATAGATCAATTTGGTGTATCCTTTTTTTTAAAAACCATGACATCACTGTATTTAAGAAAGAAAATGGCATTTAATAGACTTTAATTACATAAATTTAAATTAAATTTTAGAGATGTTTAGGGGTGTTCTAAGAAAAATGTATGTTGAGTTAAATGACAAAGTCAGTTATTTTTTAGACTTCGATATTGATCTTTTGAATGTAAATTCATTAATTGGTAAGAACTTAAGTCTTCAACATGTTGGCTATGAATGTCTAAATTGCAGGTCTGATCAAATAATTTATAGACAAGGGTTTTGTAAAAATTGTTTTTTCGAAATACCCAGCACTGCAGACTGGATTATGAAACCAGAGCTAAGCAAGGCACATTTAAATGTTGAGGATCGAGATTTAGAATATGAAAAAAATATACAACTAAAGCCACACATTCTTTATCTCGCTTATTCAAGTTCGCTAAAAGTTGGTGTAACAAGGAAATCTCAAGTGCCTTACAGATGGATCGATCAAGGAGCTATTAGTGCCATTGAAATTGCAGAATTTCCCAACAGATATTTAGCAGGAATAAGCGAGGTAGAATTAAAGAAATACTATTCTGATAAGACAAATTGGAGAGAGATGCTGAAAACTGGGAAATTGAAAGTTAGTTTGGATCTTGAGAGAGATAATTGCATAAAAAAAATTCCAAATGAAGCCAAGAAAAAACTTTCCAACAACTTACGTTCTCAAATTAATATTAAATATCCAGTAACAAAATATCCATTAAAACCTAATAGCTTGAATATTGTGAAAGAGGTATCATACTATGGTAGAT
>CABZAE010000029.1 GCA_902523635.1 uncultured Bacteroidota bacterium
GATTTCCCTGGTGTGAGCGTTGCATATAAGCACGGAGTAACTTCACAAAAGGCTGCGGGAGAAAATTATTATTACGACATTGCTATGAGAGCCGCTAATGTTTTCAGTGATAAGTTTGCTGCAAAGATGACTCTGAGTTATACTCAGGGAGAAGATTGGCATGCTGCTGATTACAGGGATGTTAATCATTACAATAATAATTTAGGAGGTTTAGAACGTTGGCAGCACAATAGTGGAACTGCAGCATATCCAGATAATTTTACCAAACATGATGCAAGAGATTTTCCGCTTTATGATGGGATTAACGTCTTTGGGGAATTACCAAGAGAAATTGACATGGATGCAGCTTTTGCTGGTTTGGTTTTGCCAGGTTTGGTTCAACAGGGTCTTTTGCCAGCAGGTGCTGTTGCTCCTCTGGTACAAGCTTTAACTGCTTTTCCTTATTTTGGGAAGCAAACGATCAACACATCTGGATATAACGAAAATGTTTTACAAGACAATAATGCTTCCAGTCTAAAAGCAGACATTGCTTTACACTTTAAACCTAATGAGGATTCAGAAATTATTTGGAATTCGAAACTTGGTTCTGGAAACACGATGCTTCATGCAACAAGTAGGTATGTACTTAAAAACTTTGCTCTTCAGCAACACAAACTTGAGTACAAAAATAAAAATTTCAATGCAAAGTGGTATACTTCAATAGAATCTGCTGGTGATACACATGATATAAGTTTATTGGGTGCGAACATGGTACTTGCCCAGCCAGGTGGAGGTGCAGCATGGTATGGGGCATATTTAAATAATTACTTTGGATTAACAGGAATCTACGGTTTGGCACCAGGGGCTAATGGAAATGCGGTTGCTGGTTTAACAACTATATTGGGTGATATTCAAGGGGCCATCCCTGGAAGACCAATCAACTCAAGGTCTTTTGCATCATTGGTTCCCAATACTATTCCAATTCATGGACAAGCAAGAAAAGTTGCCGATCAGAATTTACTACAACCTGGCTCAGACGGATGGAATAAACAATACGCCAAATCACTAAACACCGGTGCAAGCTTATTTGGTGGTGGGGCAGGTATTTTTGATAATTCAAAATCAACTAGTGTTGAATTGAATTACAATTTACAGGATCTTGTAAACTTAGAAGATACTGACATAATCGTAGGTGGATCATATAGAGAATACGAACTTAGATCCAATGGGTTCTTGTTTACAGATTATGATTCTCCTATTTCTTATGTTGATATGGGTTTATATGCCCAGGCCACTAAACAAATGGGTGCTTTAAAACTTAACGCATCTATGCGATATGATAAAAGTGAATACTTTGATGGACATTTAACCCCAAGAATTGGTGCACTTTTATTCCTTTCAGAAAATCAAAATGTAAGATTTTCATACCAAACAGGTTATCAAAATCCTTCCGCTCAAGATCAGTACATAGGACTTGATATAACCCAAACAATTTTTATGGGCACATCACCTGACAGTGTAAACAGGTTTAAAAAAGATGTTACAGGAGTTTCCGCCGCACAGGCTGGTAAAAGATTTACTATCACCGGTCCAATGGTAATGGAAAATTCTTACATGGCTGCTCAATTTCTTGCTGGTAATGTTGTTAAGGCCGATTTAGATTTCGTAGAACCTCAATATGTTAAATCTTATGATTTTGGTTACAGAGTAAATGGAAAGAAATCTGCTTTTGATTTAAATGTTTACTGGACTGAGTGGGATAACTTTATTGCAGCTAAAAATGTTTTGGCTCCAATGTATATCGACCAACCCGGAGGTGCTGTAGCTGCAATTGCTGCTGGTGACTACAGAATAATGAGTGTTGATAGCAATACAGATGAAGTTGTCAATACATATGGAGTTACTGCAGGTTTCGAAACCTCGTTATTTAAACTCTTTGATTTCAGTGCAATTTACGAGTATAATGAGATGGATTTTGATAACCCTGATTCAGATTTTGAACCTGGATTCAACACACCTGAAAATAAGTATAAGGTTTCATTAGGCTCAACAAAATTAGCGGAAAACTTTGCATTTAATGTGAGTGCAAGGTATCAAGATTCATTTTTATGGCAACAATCTGGTTTTGTTGATGCAATGGTTCCTGCATGTACCGTAGTAGATGCTTCAATGAACTTTGAATTACCTAAAATTAAAGGTAATATTAAAGTAGGTGCAACTAACCTAAGTGGAAATGATTACATGCCATTTATTGGAACTGGTTGGGTTGGAAGTCAATATTATGTCGGTTTCACCCTAAATCCCTGATACAAAATAAATGTTAATAAAAAGGCGCCATTCGGCGCCTTTTTTTGTTTAAAAAAATCAAAAATTCAAAGTTTTAAGTCTATCTTTGAAACTGAATTTTCATACAATTAAATATTCAAAAAAAAGCATAAAATGTCAAATTCAATTGGAAAGGTTTCTCAGGTTATAGGTCCTGTTGTTGACGTAACATTTGATACAACAAAAACCACTCTCCCTCAAATTTATGATTCTCTTGAAATTTCTAGAGAAGATGGTTCAGTATTAGTTCTTGAAGTTCAATCTCATGTAGGAGAAGATATAGTTAGAACAATTTCTATGGATTCTACTGATGGTTTGCAAAGGGGAGTAGATGTGGTGGCAACTGGAAACCCAATTCAAATGCCCGTAGGTGAAGAAATTTACGGTAGATTATTTAATGTAATTGGTGATGCTATTGATGGATTGGGCGAGTTACCAAAAGTAGGCAAAGATGGTTTGCCAATTCACCGTCAAGCACCAGAATTTGATGAGCTGTCAACATCAACTGAAGTATTATTTACTGGAATAAAGGTTATCGATTTGATTGAACCATATGCAAAAGGTGGTAAAATTGGGCTTTTTGGAGGAGCTGGAGTTGGTAAAACAGTTTTAATTCAGGAGTTAATTAATAATATAGCAAAGGGTCATGGGGGACTCTCTGTTTTTGCTGGTGTTGGTGAAAGAACAAGAGAAGGTAACGATTTATTAAGAGAAATGCTCGAATCAGGAATTATAAAATATGGTAATGCTTTTAATAAATCTATGGAAGAAGGTGGATGGGATCTAAAAAAAGTTGATAAAAAAGCAATGAAAGAATCAAAGGCAACATTTGTTTTTGGTCAGATGAACGAACCACCTGGCGCGAGAGCTAGAGTTGCTTTATCTGGTCTTACAGTAGCTGAATACTTTAGAGACGGTGCAGGAGATGGTCAAGGTAAAGATGTGCTGTTTTTTGTTGACAATATATTTAGGTTTACTCAAGCAGGCTCAGAGGTATCGGCTCTTTTAGGCAGAATGCCTTCTGCAGTAGGTTATCAACCGACTTTAGCAACTGAAATGGGTGCAATGCAAGAAAGAATTACATCTACTAAAAAAGGTTCTATTACCTCTGTACAAGCAGTCTATGTTCCTGCAGATGATCTAACTGACCCTGCTCCTGCGACAACATTTGCGCATCTTGACGCAACTACCGTTTTATCTAGAAAGATTGCTGAACTTGGAATTTATCCTGCTGTTGATCCTCTAGACTCGACTTCCAGAATATTAACTCCAGAAATTCTTGGAAATGATCACTACAATTGTGCACAACGAGTTAAAGAACTGTTACAGAAATATAAAGAACTTCAAGACATAATAGCCATCTTAGGTATGGAGGAGCTTTCGGAGGATGATAAATTATCTGTTTATAGAGCAAGAAAGGTTCAAAGATTCTTATCTCAACCTTTTCATGTAGCAGAACAGTTTACCGGAATCCCTGGAGTTTTAGTCGACATTAAGGACACCATAAAAGGTTTTAACATGATAATGGATGGTGAGTTAGATCACCTACCAGAGGCTGCTTTTAATTTAAAAGGAACAATTGAAGATGCAATTGAGGCAGGAGAGAAAATGCTTGCAGAAGCCTAGATATGTTATTAGAAATAATAAGCCCAGAAAAAACTTTATTTGGAGCTGAGGTTGAGTCAGTTTCTGTACCAGGAAGTGATGGGTCATTTCAAATGCTAAGTAATCATGCCCCTATAGTTTCTACTCTTTCTAGTGGGGTTATTAAAATAAAG
>CABZAE010000030.1 GCA_902523635.1 uncultured Bacteroidota bacterium
ATCAATTACATCAATTTGAGTTCTTAATGTATTGAGTGAATTTTTAAAATCAATTTCGTCAGTCGTAATTTTTCTCATTTTTAAATCCGACATCATTTTAATCAAAATTTCTGGCTTAATTTGTTGTGCTGCATCACTCCATGCTCCTTCTGGATCAATATGTGTTTCTATCATCAATCCATCAAAATTTAAATCCAAAGCTGTCTGTGATACTGATTGTAAGGTATCTCTTCGTCCACAGATGTGAGAAGGATCGCATATTAGTGGTAAATCGGGGAATCTATTTTGTAGTTCGATGGGTAATTGCCACTCAGGATTATTTCTATATTTGGTTTTTTCATATGTTGAAAAGCCTCGGTGAATAACACCCAAATTTTTAATATTTGAGGAATGTAACCTTTCTATTCCACCCAACCATAATGATAAATCGGGATTTACTGGGTTTTTTACAAGTACTATTTTTTTTGTGTTTTTCAAAGCATCCGCAATTTCTTGAATAATAAATGGGCTAACAGTTGATCTGGCTCCAATCCACAAAACATCAATATTGTGTTCCACAGCTAACTTCACGTGGTTTGCATTGGCAACCTCAGTCGCTGTTAAAAGGCCTGTTTGGTCTTTAACCTTTTTTAACCATTTAAGTCCGATCGCACCAACACCTTCAAACATACCAGGTCTAGTTCTTGGCTTCCAAATACCAGCTCTAAAAATTGATACATCTGAATTCTTTAATTGATGTGCTATTTTTAAAACCTGGTCTTCAGTTTCAGCGCTACATGGGCCAGCTATAACCAATGGATGATTAAGTTTTAAATTTTCTAACCATTTTTTCAGGATTACATTATTTTTCATGATCAACATTTTTATTTAAAATTTCTTTAATTCTATTTGTTTTGTTTAAAACTGATTTCAGCTTTTCTTTATCATTTTCTAAAATGTTTTTTTTAAACTCCTCTAGGCTATTAATATATTCATCAATTGCATCTGCTATATTATTTTTATTTTGTAAGAAGATTGGGGTCCAAGTTTCTGGTGAACTTTTAGCCAATCGAACTGTCGATTCAAACCCACTTCCAGCCAAATCAAAAATATTCTTTTCATTTTTTTCCTTTTCAATTACTGTTTTACCAAGCATAAATGAGCTAACGTGGGAGAGGTGTGAGACATAGGCTACATGAGTATCATGTGAAACAGGATCCATAAAGATATTTTTCATTCTAAACCTTTTAAATATTTCATTTACTTTTTTAAAAAGTTTTGGACAGGTCTTTTCTTTCTCACATATTATATTAGTTTTATTAAAATAAAGACCGTTAATTGCAGATTCTGGTCCTGAAAACTCTGTACCTGCCATTGGATGACACGCAAGAAAATTCTTTCTTTTAGGATGAAGTTTAAGAAAATCGCAAATTGGAGCTTTGGTAGAACCGACATCCAAAACAATTGAATCTTTACCAATAATATTTAATATCTCTGAAACCAAATTTATGGCAACATCTACAGGAACAGATACTATCACTAAATCAGCAAAACTCAAATCTTTGAGATCAATGATCTTATCAATAAAACCAATATTTAACGCTTTTAAAGAATTACTTTTTGAAATATCATATCCGCAAATAATAGAACTTGGATAAATGGACTTTAAGTCTAAAGCAAAAGATCCACCCATCAAACCTAAACCAACAATACCAATTTTCATAATTCAAATCTTTTAATAGCCCTCACAATATCATCTTTCGAAACACAAAGAGAAATCCGTATGTAGCCTTCTCCATTTGACCCAAAAATTGATCCAGGTGCGATAAATATTTTTTTATCCTTTAACAGTGCATCTACATAATCTTTAGAATTTTTAATTTTTTTTGGAAGTCTTGCCCAAACAAACATTCCTGCAGATTTTTTACTGAAACTACAGTTCATTAGTTCAGCTAATTTCCAGACCAATTTTCTTCTTTCCGAGTATATTTTATTAATAGATTCAAACCAACTTTTATCAAGATTTAGAGCTTCAATTGCACCTTTTTGAATTCCATAAAACATACCTGAGTCTATATTACTTTTAATTTTCATTACACTTGAGATAAATTTTTCAGAACCAATTAACATTCCTACTCTCCAGCCAGCAAGATTGAATGATTTGCTCAACGAATTTAATTCTAAACAATTATCAAAAGATTCTTTATTACTCATCAAACTGACCAATTCATTATTTAAAATAAAACTATATGGATTATCATTAATCAACATTATTTTGTGTTTTTTAGTAAAAGATATCAGTTTTTCAAGTTTTGGTTTTGTTACAGTCGATCCTGAGGGCATGTGAGGATAATTAATCCACATTAATTTTACTTTGGATAAATCTAACTTTTCCAAATCAGAAATATTGGGAAACCATTCGTTTTTTTCATTTAAATGATAAAACAAAGGATCCGCTTCAACCAATTTAGTAACTGACAAATAAGTTGGATATCCAGGGTTTGGTATCAAGACCTTATCGCCAGGATTTAAGAATGCCAGAGAAATATGCATAATTCCTTCTTTGGACCCTATAAGTGGTAACACTTCATTTTTAGGATTTAATTTCACACTAAAAAATTTCATGTAAAATTTTGAAATCGATTTCCTTAGCTCAGTCAATCCAATATAACTTTGATATTTGTGGGCATTGGGATCACTCAAACTCTTTTCCAGGGCTTTTATTACACTTTGAGAAGGAAAAATATCGGGACTTCCTATACCCATGTTTATGATGGGCTCTCCATTCTCAATTAATTTAGTTACTTCCTTTAGCTTTCTGGAGAAATAGTATTCTTGAACTTCCTTAGTTCTGTTCGAGTTAATTATCATAACATTCTTTTTTCATAGATTCCTAAAACTTTTACAGAATCAGCAAACATCTCAATTTTTTTAAGTGCTCTTTTAAGATCATCTAACTTTTCGAAAGTTATATCAATGAAGAAGGAGTATTTCCATGTGATTTCAGCTATCGGCAATGATTGTATTTTTGTTAAGTTAAGTCCGTGTTTACTTAAAATATTAAGAATTTTAGCCAAACTTCCAGTCTTATGACTCAAAACTAATTTTAGTGATGCTTTATCACATTTTATTTGACTACATACTATTTTTTTTGAAACAATAACAAATCGTGTTTCATTATTCTTATTGTTTTGTATGTTTTTTTTTATCACACTTAGGTCATATAGTTTAGATGCTTCTATGCTTGCAATTGCAGCCATATTTTCGATATTATTATTCTTTATTTTCTTGGCGACATTGGCAGTGTCTTTAGCTTCAATGATTGTTATTCTGGGGTGTTTTTTTAAAAAATCTTTACACTGTAACAATGCCATTGGATGAGATGAAATCACTTCAATATCATCAATTTTTTTTCCATTCAAAGCTAACAATTGATGATTTATATTAATATAATATTCTCCCACGATTTGAAGATTAGAATTGTCCATAAGTGAATAATTAGGAATTATGGAACCTGCTATTGAGTTTTCAATTGCTAATACTCCATAATCACAAATGTTATGTACAACTGATTGTATCAACTCATCAAATGAGAAATACTCTATTATTTCAGAACTATCAGAAAAGTAATCCGACGCAACTTGATAGTGATAAGAGCCTTTTATTCCTTGTATTGCTACTTTAATCATTATTAATAAAAAAAAAGTCCTGAAAATCAGGACCTTACTTTTGTGTTTTTGTATCTTATACAGAGAAAAGTCCCTAATCTACCTAAGGTAGAAAAAGAAATAGT
>CABZAE010000031.1 GCA_902523635.1 uncultured Bacteroidota bacterium
ATTAAGTTGCAGAGAGGAAGGGATTCGAACCCTCGATACGCTTTTGACGTATACACACTTTCCAGGCGTGCGCCTTAAACCGCTCGGCCACCTCTCTTTTTTTACAAAATTAAATATTTGAAACCTAAATTTTAAATAATTCTTTTGAATTTTTAGTTGTAATTTCAGCTACTCTTTTTTCACTAATGTTATAAATTTCAGAGATTTTTTTTAGAACATAGGTTATATAAAAACTTTCATTTCGTTTCCCTCTGAAAGGAGTTGGAGCTAGATATGGAGAATCTGTTTCAAGAACAATATTTTGAATGTCTATTTGATTAATGATTTTGTCAAGTCCTCCATTTTTAAATGTAACTACCCCTCCAATTCCAAGTTTAAAACCCATATTAATTGCTCTGTTAGCCTGGTCAAGATTTCCTGTAAAACAATGAAAAATACCAGTCATTTTTTTTGATTTAAATCTTTCTAGTATTTCGAAAATTTCATTAAAACCTTCCCTGCAATGAATCACAATTGGTAATTTATTTGAAATTGCTAATTCAATTTGAAATTCAAAAGCATCTTGCTGTTGTTTTAAATATGTCTTGTCCCAATATAAGTCGATACCTATTTCACCAATAGCAACAAAGTCATTATCGTTTAGACTATTAAAGACTTTTTCAAGCTCATATTTATAGTTTTCTTTTACATAGACTGGATGCAAACCAGTCATCAAAAAAATATTTTTTGGATATCGACTTTTCAAGTCATACATACTTTGCATGTGTGATGAGTCGATTGAAGGCATAATAAATTTTTGTATGTTATTTTCAATTGATTTACTTATTACTTCATCGATATCATTTTTGAAATGATTGAGATATAAATGAGTATGTGTGTCTATTATTTCCAAGTCACTAAGTTAATATTTTAGGTTAATTTTATTGAAATGAAAAAAAACAGAAACCACTTTTTAAAAAGCGAAGGATACACCGTTGTCAAACTAAAAAAAACTGTAACAAATCATTACCAAGCCAAAGCAAAAATTAATAATATTGACGGATTGTTTATTTTAGATACCGGTGCATCAAATACTTGTGTTAATCTAAAATTTTCTAAAAAATTTAATTTAATTTTTGAAGAAAGTAAAATAAAAGCTTCAAGCGCAACAGACTCAATGGATGAAACCAAAATTTCAAAAAAAAATAGTTTGAAAATTGGTAAGTGGATTTACTTAAAATGTTCGATAATTCTTTTCAACATGGATCACATAAACAAAGCTCTAGACGAAAGAGACATTACAAATGTTGATGGGATAATAGGAGCAGATATATTAAAAAAAGGGAAAGCAATAATTGATTACGAAAAAAACAGGCTCTACTTAAAGCCCTAAAGCTTTTTTTACATCCCCATTCATTAATTGCTCTATCGGATTTTCAAGACATTCCTTTACTCTTACTAAAAAACTAACTGATTCTTTTCCATCAATTATACGATGATCATAGGAAAGAGCAAGATACATAATTGGATGTATTTCAACCTTTCCATTAACAGCTACTGGTCTTTCTACGATGTTATGCATACCCAAAATTGCAGATTGTGGAGGATTAATTATGGGTGTAGATAACATGGATCCGAAAACACCTCCGTTTGTAATTGTAAAAGTTCCACCCGTCATTTCATCAACCGTTATTTCACCTTCTCTGGCTCTGATTGCCAATCGCTTAATTTCATTTTCAATTTGAGAAAAACTTAAGTTTTGGGCATCTCTTATTACAGGAACCATTAATCCTTTTGGACCAGAAACAGCAATACTAATATCACAAAAATCATATTTTACTTGTTGATCCCCATCAATCATAGAATTAACATCAGGGAATTCTTTGAGAGCAGTAACAGTAGCCCTTGTGAAGAAGCTCATGAAACCAAGTCCAACTTCATGTTTCGACTTGAACTCCTCTTTATATTTTTCTCTAATTTCTAAAATTGGTGACATACTAACTTCATTGAAAGTGGTGAGCATAGCTGTTTGATTCTTCACAGCTACCAACCTTTGAGCAACTTTACGTCTTAACATTGAAAGCTTTTTATAATCAACTTTTCGATCCCTAACAATCTCTTTGAGATCTACTTTAGGTAAAGCTTTTAAAGCGTCATCTTTTGTTATTCTACCTCCTTTGCCCGAACCAGAAACATTTGTAACAGAAATATTTTTTTCACTCAAAATTTTTGCTGCGGCGGGAGAAGGAGTTCCAGATGCAAAACTGGAATTGTCATCCTTTTCTGTAGGATCAACATTTTTATTTATTGGTTCCTTAGTTTCAATAATTTTAGGCTTTTCTAATACAGTTTCGGAGGAAGGCTTAGCTTTGGTGTCGATCAAACAAACAACGGCTCCCACTTCAACAGCATCACCCTCTTTAGCTTTTAAAGTTATAACACCACTTTCTTCAGCAGGTAAATCCAAAGTTGCCTTATCTGAGTCAACCTCAGCTATTGTTTGATCTTTTTCGACATAATCTCCATCTTTAACAAGCCACTCTGCAATTTCAACTTCAGAAATCGATTCGCCTGGGGATGGAACTTTCATTTCTAAAATCATAGCAATTTCTTAACGCATGTTATTTTTAGTTTCGTCAAAAACATATTCAATCACTTGTTTATGACGTTTAGCAGATCTAGCACTACTTCCAGCTGACGGAGAGCCATAAAATCTTCTAGAAGCTACTCTAAATTTATTAAATACATTTAAATGTAACAATAAATGGCTCCAAGCACCCATATTTCTTGGCTCCTCTTGAGCCCAAACGATATCATTGGCCTTTGAATATTTTTTTAAGAGCAGATTGATTTCTTTAACAGGTAGAGGAAACAATTGTTCTAATCTAACCAAAGCAACGCTATTTATTTTATTTTTTTGCATGTGATCTAAAAGATCGAAATAAAACTTTCCAGAGCAAAACACTAGCTTTTTAACCTTCGCAGGGATTACCGAATCTTGATCAATTACTGGCAAAAAATTTCCATTCGAAAATTCATCAATTTTTGAAGTTGCTTTGGGGTGACGAAGTAAACTCTTGGGTGTAAAAACTATTAATGGTTTTCGAAAATTAGTTACCATCTGTCTTCTTAAAACATGAAAGAAATTAGCTGGAGTTGTACAATTTGCAACGAACATATTATCCTTTGCACAAAGCTGTAAATATCTTTCTATTCTAGCCGATGAATGTTCAGCACCCTGACCTTCATACCCATGTGGTAAAAGCAAAACCAAACCATTCTGTAATTTCCATTTATCTTCTGCAGCAGATAAATATTGATCAATCATAATTTGTGCTCCGTTACTGAAATCCCCAAACTGTGCTTCCCAAATACATAAAGTTTTTGGACTGGTTAGTGCATATCCATACTCAAAACCCATCACACCATACTCAGATAGTGATGAATTGTATATACTAAAATTACCTTGTGTCTTGGAAATTTGATTTAGCAAAATAATTTCTTTCTCAGAGTTTTCAGATTTTATAACAGCATGTCTGTGTGAAAAAGTTCCTCTTTCAACATCTTGACCTGTCAATCTAACATTAAATCCGTCATTAAGTAATGTTCCATACGCTAATAGTTCGCCCATGGCCCAATCAAGATTCTTTTTTTCAAAAAACATTTTTTTTCTTTCTCCAATTAATCTTTCAATTTTTCTTAAAAAATTTATATTCTCAGGAAGGGTTGTTAGATTTGATGCAACTTTAGTTAATTCTTCT
>CABZAE010000032.1 GCA_902523635.1 uncultured Bacteroidota bacterium
TAATGTTTGCATCAAAGCAGGACTTGAGTGATGGGAAAGTACTTGTTGTAAAACAAACATTATAAATTCCAGATTTAAGTGAGCCCAGAGTCCACTCTGAACCAGAAATTTCTTCAGGATTATGTGTAAATCCAGTTGGTCCACCTGTCACAGCAACTGTGAAAGAAAATCCTAAGTCACCTTTGATGGTTACTTTTAGTGTTCCATCGTTTGAATTCCTACATGTTTCATCTGTGTATTCTACTTTCAATGTGTCAGCAGGAATAGGATTAGGATCGCAAGCATCACCTATATTATCTCCATCGAAATCTTTTTGATCTGCATTGGGAGTATTTGGACAATTATCTTCACTATTTTTTATACCATCTCCATCAAAATCATTTGACACTACAATTAAATCCAATGTAGTTTCTTCAACTTTACCAGATCCACTAGAGGAACCTTTTACTTTTAATTCATATAGTTTGGCTTCTGCATCGTCGGGGAGAGTAAGGTTAACTGTGAAAGATCCATCTTTATCAATTGAGATTGTTTTAGAAGGGTCAAAAGAGAAGGTAGTTCCGTTTGGTGCACCTTCAACTGAAAATTCTGTTTGCTCGTCGTAGTGCTTAAATATCTTGTAGCTCACACTGAAATTTCCACTTTCGCCTTGGTCTACTTTAATTTGATTTTGATCTGCAGTTAATCTTAACATGGGTACGTCAGAGTCAAAATAAGATGAGAATACTCCCCTTCCATAAGTAGCTGCAAAAACTTTATAATCATCTCTCATATCCATATCAGTAACTCTAACATTGGACATGCCATTAAAACCTTGAGACCAGTTTGGGGATGAATCTTTAAAGTTTTTGGTATACCAAACGCCCAGGTCGGTTCCAACGATAACTTCATTACCAACAATTGGATTTTGTAAAATACATCTAACAGGTAAATCGGGTAAGTTCCCTTCTTTACTAGACCATGTAATTCCACCGTCATCGGAATAAAAGATATTTTTAACAGCATAGTTGTGGAAAGTCACAAATATTTCTTTTTCACTAGACCCAAATTCAATATCAGAAACACTACCAAGGAATTGACTATTAGTCAAATTGGTCCATTGGGGATTTGCAGTATTTGCATTTTCAACTTTTAGAACCCTACCATTTTCAAGACCAACCATCAATGTTGAAGAGGTTTCACCATAGGGTGAGACTGTCATTGCAGATGGGTTAGAGTTTAACAATTGATCTGAAATTGTTCTTCTTGGAGCATTGGTATCTTTATCTGCTGCTTTAAAATCATCCCATCCGTAGTAAACCATAATTTGATTTCCTACTGCATTAGAGTAGTTTGAGTACAAATAACCAAGTTTTGAGTCAAGGGCTTGTGTGTTTATAAAGTCACCATTTTGAGAAGTCTCGCTATTAATTTGGTAAGTTTCCATTGAATTAAAATCAAGAACGTCGACGTATCCATTATAGACGTAATTAGTTATCAAGTAAGGTTTGTCACGATTTTGAGAAAAATGAGTCGCAGCTCCATCTCCACCCACCAAGTCAAGACCTCTACTTGTCTGATCGTTACTATTAGCCATAAGTATGTTCCCATTATCTTGCAATCCTCCAATGAATACGTCAGTTTCTCCGCCTAATTTTATTTCTGCATTAGATCTAGTTTCCCTGTCAAGTGCAATAACATTTTTGGTTAGACCTTTGAACGTATCAGAGGGTGCAACGGCAATTGAATAATATTGAGTAGTAATGAACTCCCGGTTCCTGTGGGCATGTGTCTCATCTCCATTACTTGATGTTTCGCTGTAAGCAACACCTCCGTCATTAGAAAAAACTTTTTTAGATGGATCAAAAGGTGAAAAATCAAATCCATGCTGATCACTGTGCGAATACTGAATTAAACCATTGAAACCATACCATTGAGAAATTTGTCCCCAAGGATTTCCACTGGAGGATTCACCAGCAGTTTTGGATTTATACATATCTATACCTCCAGCAAACACGCTGTTGGGATCACTTGGATCAACTTCAATAACCAAATCATATGAGCTTTGTCCACGAGTAAAATCATTTTCAGGAATATCCGAACTAGCTCCTCTAGGTAATGTAAGTGCAGTTGGAGCTGTTTCAAATTTATCTTTTGTTTTGAATATTTTCACTGGATTATTGGCATCATTAATATCAGCAAGAGCATATATGTCTCCATTTGAAGCGATAGCAAGCTCAGTCCTTAAACCAGATTCGATGGTGTGCTTTTTGGTAAATGCTGTTCCCTCATCATTAGAAACCAAAATGGTACCACCACCAAGCCCTCTCCAGTTTCGTGTAGTCGAGAACCACAGTTTATTGGTTTCGGGGTCGATTTCAAAATCCATAGGTTGATAATCAACGATTGTGCCGTCAATTGGGACTGAAATCTTTTGCCAGGTTGATCCTGCATCAACTGATTTCCATAATCCATAGTCATCAGGTCCAAAAATATGTTGAGCAGCATCTCTGTGGAGAGATGTTGCAGCAGCAATGTAAACTTCAGAGGTTCCATTGTTATTTCTTACAATTACATCATTGATGTAAAAAATTCCAGGAATTACGGTTGATCCTTTTCTCGTAGAGTAGCTTTCTTTGATAGAGGCGTTTACACTGCCATTTTCAAGTGCCTCAATTATTTTAACCCCGTCTGAATTAGATATCATAACGGAGGGAATTGTAATTTCTCCAGCTGCAGGAGTACCACCCATAACAAATGGATTTTCAGTATCCGCTTTACCGCTGCCGTCGTCCCTATTTGAAACAATAACTGCAACAGCACCAGCCGATTGCGCATTTTTAACTTTATCAATGAAAGAACACCCTCCCCTTTGTATCATGGCGATTTTCCCATTCATTTCACTTGAATTTACTAAACTTGTGCAAGCATCTGTTAAAGATCCTACCAAGGCACCAGATGATGTTGCGTCTCCATCATCAGCCAGTACAATATCTTTAGTAATTGCGTCTTTAGTCAAAGAAGGACCAAACCCTGCAGCCACATAAGTGTACGGCCCCATATCAGAAGGGCTATTGATTTTGACAGTGCTTCCAGGACTCACATAAACAACTTCAGTTTTGGATTGGCCTCCAAAAATATTTGTCCAAGTTTCTCCCTTGTCAGTTGATTTCCACAATCCATTTCCTAATGCATCTGCACCAGTGTAGGATTCTCCAGTACCTACATAAAAAACACTTTTATTGTTGGGATCATAAGTGATTTTTGAAACAGGGATATTATCTGGTAGACCATCAGTAATGTGGATCCATTTTGATTCTAAGTTGGAGATATTAGTATTCTTAAAAATACCACCACTTACACCGCCAGCAAAAACAGTTTCACTAGATGAGTCGTTTGGATCGAACATAACTCCTTTGGTTCTTCCGCCAACATTTGAAGGTCCTCTTGAGACCCATTTCATTTCATTTGATTCGCCTGGAACAAGAGAATTAAGTGACATGTTTTCTCTTTCTAATTTCTTTTTGTATTGTAATGCGAATAATTTATGGAATTCGGGTTTACCAGTTAGTGGGTTCATTGACAATTCCCACATTTTTTCACTGTACTTATTTGGTGGCAAATCATTTTTCCACCTTTCTGACTTAGTCATGTTATAGGACTCAGCAAATGGACTGTTTTCAAGATGATTTTGATGGATGGATCTTGAATTGTCAAAAGTTTTATTTTCATAGTTAATGAAAATTATAGC
>CABZAE010000033.1 GCA_902523635.1 uncultured Bacteroidota bacterium
ACATCTCCATTAATCGATTTTTATGAGAAACAAAATAAGTTCTACCAAGTTGATGGTTCAGGAACAATCGATGAAATTACAGATCGCATTTACATGACAATAGATAATTTTAAAAATGACTGAAGGAAATTTTGTCGATTATGTTAAAATAAATGTTCAATCTGGAAACGGCGGAAAAGGTTCAGCTCACTTTCGAAGAGAAAAATATGTGGCTAAAGGAGGACCTGATGGAGGAGATGGTGGAAGAGGTGGCCACATTATTATTGTAGCAAAAAATACTCTTTGGACTTTGTATCACTTTAAACACAAGAGACATTTTAAATCCGAACATGGTGGGGATGGTAGTAGAAATAGGAGCTCAGGACAAGACGGTAAAGATCTCAGAATTGAAGTCCCAATAGGAACAATTGTAAAAGACACTAAAACAGATAAAGTTATATGTGAAAATTTAAATCATGGTGATGAAAAAATAATTTTGAAAGGTGGTCTAGGGGGACGAGGTAATTGGAACTTTAAATCCTCAACTAACCAAGCGCCTAGATATGCTCAAAACGGAATTAAGGGAAAAGAATTACAAATTACCTTGGAACTTAAAATCCTAGCTGATGTTGGTCTTGTTGGTTTTCCAAATGCTGGTAAATCAACCTTGTTGAAAACAATAACTTCGGCTAAACCAAAAATTGGTAATTACGAGTTTACAACATTAAAACCCAATTTAGGAATAGTTCAATATCGTGATTATAAGTCTTTTGTAATGGCGGATATCCCAGGAATTATTGAGGGTGCGTCGGATGGAAAGGGATTGGGTCATTATTTTTTAAGACATATTGAAAGAAATTCTTTACTTCTTTTTGTTATTTCTTCAGAACATGATATTTCACAAAGATTTAATATTTTGTTAAATGAATTAAAAATGTATAACCCAGAATTATTGAGCAAAGAAATTGTTTTAGCAATTTCTAAATCAGATTTAATTAGTAAAAAAGAGACTGAAATCATCATTAAAAAAATAAAGATGAGTGTTAAAAACATACCGTTTGTTTTCATTTCCTCTATTTCAGGAAAAGGACTTATTGAACTTAAAGATATTATCTGGGAAGTGTTAAATAAATAATTACTTAATTAATGAAAGTCCATTTTATATCAATTGGCGGAAGTGCGATGCATAATCTCGCAATAGCTTTAAAATTAAAAGGATATAATGTTACTGGAAGTGATGATAAAATTTTTGAACCCTCTAGCTCACGTCTACAAAAATATGGCTTAATGCCTGACAAATTTGGATGGGATAAATCTAGAATTTCAAATAATATTGATTTCATAATACTGGGGATGCATGCCAAAATTGACAATCCTGAACTACTAGAAGCACAAAAAAAAAATATAAAAATATATTCCTATCCTGAATTTATTTACGAATCTTCAAAAGAAAAAACAAGGATTGTTATAAGCGGAAGTCATGGAAAAACATCTATCACTTCAATAATACTCCATGTCTTAAAAAAATGTGAAATTGAAGTTGATTATTTGGTAGGAGCTCAATTATCAGGTTTTGAGACGATGGTTAATCTCACGGATCAAAATGAGTTTATTGTAATTGAGGGAGATGAATACTTGTCTTCTGCAATAGATGATAGACCAAAGTTTCATGTTTACCAACCAAATATTGCTTTAATAAGTGGTGTTTCTTGGGATCACATTAATGTGTTTCCAAGTGAGCAGGTTTATTATATTCAATTTAAAAAGTTTGTAGAAACAATTACCGATGGAGGTGTTTTAATATATAATGAATTAGACAAAAATGTCAAAGAAATTGTTGATAGCACTCAAAAATCAATTAAAAAGCTAGCTTATTCCTACCCGAAATATAATATTGAAGATGGCAAAACTTTTCTAAATACGGATGAAGGAAAATTACCAATTGAAATTTTTGGAAAACATAACTTGAGTAACTTAAGTGGAGCAAAATTAGTTTGTCAAATGATAGGTATTCAAGAACAAAATTTCAATGAATCTTTAATGTCTTTTAAGGGTGCAGATAAGAGACTTGAACCTATTTTAAATTTATCTGACAGAATTATTTTTAAAGACTTCGCTCATTCACCTAGTAAGGTCGCAGCTACAACAGATGCAATTAAGCATCAATTTAGTGATAGAAAGTTAATTGCAGTTCTTGAATTACATACTTACAGCAGTTTAAATAAAAAGTTTATTGTTCAGTATAAAAATTCGCTAAAAAAAGCAGATTTGAAGGTCTTGTTTTATGATCCAGATGTAATATCTCAAAAAAAGCTAGACAATTTAGACGCTGAGTTTTTAAAATTAGCTTTTAATGAAAATGATTTACAAATTTTTACAGATGGTAATGAACTAAAAGAGTTTTTGTTTAAACAAGATTATAGAAACACAAACTTAGTATTTATGAGCTCTGGAAATTTTGCCTCAATTGATTTGAAAGAACTTATTGAAGAAATTAAAATTCAATGATGGTTCTTGTTTACTCAAAAATAATTACTCCAAGAATCAAATATGTGTTCAATCACATACTTAAAAATAGATTAGGATTAGAGATTGACTTTACATCTGATATTGATCTTTTTAAAAAATACAATTCCTTTAAAATAAGCTATAACGATATCAAGTTGGTAAATGAATTCAACATTGTACCAACACAAATTCTTTTTTCCTCAAAAATTGAAGATTTTGAAATAAATGTTGAAAATTGGGATGGTTTACCCATTTTCTTTAAAACAGGAAATAAAGATTCATTTTTCTTCGATATATTCGGAGCTACTTTCTTTTTGATATCTAGATATGAGGAATATTTACTTCATCTAAATGATGATTTTGGTCGATTCGACCCTTCTTCAAGTTTGGCATTTAAAAATAGATTTTTAAATAAACCAATAGTTGATTTTTGGATTGATAGATTTAAATCACATTTAATAAAAAAATTTCCAAAAATTAAGTTTAAAAAACATTATTTCAATCTCGCTACACGTTTAGAGGTTCCTTGTATTTATGAATTTAAAGGTAAAGGTTTAATTAGAAGCGTATTAGGCATTTTAAGAGATTTTATCAAATTTGATGTATACAGGTTATATACTAGAACCGTAGTTCTGTTGAAATTTAAAAAAGATCCTTTGGATAATTATGAAAGTTGGATTAATACAAATAAAAAAGCAGGAATAGAAACATCTATTTTTTTCTTAATTTCAGACTTCTCTCGCTATGACAGAAATTTAAGCTTTTATTCTAAGTCTTTTATTGAAAAGGTAAAAGATGTTTCAGATTTTTGTGATGTTTCTTTACTATCATCTTATATTTCCTCTGAGGATAGCTCGTTTTTAATGGAGGAAAAAAAAAGATTACATTCCGTAATTAATAAATCAGTATCTAGTGTAAGGCAACATTTGCTAACGCTAAGGATACCTAAAACCTATAGAAATTTTATTAAATTGGGGTTTGTGAACGATTATAGTTTACAATATCATGATATGCCAGGTTTTAGAGCAAGTACATCAAATCCTTTCTTGTTTTATGATTTAGAAAATGAAGTCGAGACAAAGCTAGTTCTGAATCCTGTATGTATCAGTGATAGAGTTTTAAAAATATATAAAAAACCGATTCTTGCAAGGCAAGTAATTGAAGAAATTACAAGATATGTAAAGCAAGTGAACGGACAAATGTTAATTGTTCTAAATAATTCAATTATCAGT
>CABZAE010000034.1 GCA_902523635.1 uncultured Bacteroidota bacterium
TTGAAATAGTAAGTGCATCACCTGGATTGGATTATGTCTTAGGACATGCAATAAGGTCAGCTCACAATGCACTTAGTTTCCATAAAAATCTCTTTAATTACAAGCCTAACGAAAAGATCTTTGTTTTGTTTACAGATTTTGGTGATTATGGAAATGGTGGAGCAACTTCTCTACCTCACAACTTAGTCACAACTAACATGGCTCCAATGAATTACTCATTTGAATCCTCTGTTGCAGGAGAAAGAGTCTTCTCTATTATGAATCATGAATTTGTCCATATCGCTGCGCTTGACAAAGCCTCAAGTTCTGATTTAGCTTACCAAAAGTTTTTTAAAGGAAAAGTAAAAAGTTCTAATGATCACCCTATTTCAATATTCTATAGTTATTTAACCAGTCCTAGATATTATTCTCCGAGATGGTTTCACGAGGGAATAGCAGTATTTATTGAAACCTGGATGGATGGGGGGACTGGAAACGCTTTAGGTAATTTTGATGAAATGTTTTTTAGAACAAAGGTTTTAGAAAATAGTAGAATTTACTCTGCTCTGGGTTTAGCTGCAGCCGGAACTTCAGCAGACTTCAAAAGTAAAGCAAATTACTATTTTTATGGCACGAGATTTATCAGCTATCTAGCATACATGTATGGACCTGACAAAATGATGGATTGGTCAAAAAGAGAGGATGGAACAAAGCGAGGTTTCTCTAGTGATTTTAAAAGGGTCTATGGAATGCCTATCTCAGAAGCATGGGACAACTGGATTGAATTTGAAAAAGAATTTCAAACAAAAAATATAAACAAACTTAATGAAGGTGAAGTAACACAAGATAAAATAGTCTCTGAAAAAGTTTTGGGAGGTGTTTCTCATGCTTATCACAACAGAAAAACAGATAAAATTTATGCTGCGGTAAACTACCCAGGAAAAATTCCACATATAGCTGAAATTGATTTAAAAACCGGAATTGTTAAGAGGCTGCATGATATTAAAGGTCCATCTCTTTTCAATGTTACTTCACTTTCATATGATGAAAAGAATAATATACTTTATTACACGTCTGACAATGATTCTAGAAGAGATTTAAATTCTTACAATCTAAATACAGGTCAGTCCAAATTACTACAAAAAGACTTTAGAGTTGGTGATTTGGCATTTAACAAAGCTGATGAATCAATTTGGGGAGTGAAACATTTAAATGGAATCAGTACTTTAGTTCGAATACCAAAAATAAATCCAGAGGATCCCAAAAATAATTACAGTAGTTGGGAACAGAAATATACACTTCCTTTTGGATCTGATATGTTCGATATGGACATATCACCAGACGGTAAAAATTTAAGTGCTGCTGTTACGGATCTTAACAGTAATCAATACCTAAGGATTTTTGATATTAGTTCATTCGAAAGTGGAGATTTTAAAGATATTAAATATCGGGAAGTAGGAAACTTTGAAGTTTCCTCACCGCAAAGTTTTAAGTACACTAAAGATGGTAAATATTTATATGGATCATCTTACTACACAGGTGTTAGTAACGTTTATAAAGTTGATACGGCTACACTCGAAATTGAGATAGTAAGTAATGCGGAGACAGGCTATTTCAGACCAATTCTTATTGATGATGAAAACATTTTTGCGTTTAAATATACCAGTAAGGGGTTTAAGGGTGTAACTATTCCAAACAAAGGCGCTAATGTTTCTAATATCGATTTTCTTGGAAATTTAACAGTTGAAAAATACCCAGTTTTGGAGAGTTGGAAAATTGACGTTCCAAACGAATTTAATTTTGATGACTCACAAATAAATAAAGTTGAAGGAGTTTATATACCTAAAAAAGAGGTCAAGCTTTCCTATGCTTATCCAACCGTTGTTGGTTATAAAAATAATGTAGGTATCGGATATAAATTTAAATATCAAGATCCTATGGGTTTTAAGAACTTAGATTTCTCTGTATCATACACACCGGAAAATTGGAAAAATAGTTTAAACGACGATGGCAGAACCCTTAGAGACGATGAGAAGTGGCATGCCTCCTTTAATTACAGGACAGCGGTAATGGGTGGTATTCTTCCTGGTATTTACAATTTTTATGCATCTTATAATAAAGCTGACTTTTACGATTTATTTGGACCAACTAAAAGATCTAGAAAAGGACTAAATTTTGGGCTTAGTATCAATAAATCCTTATTTTCAGACGCACCCAAAAGTCTTGACTTAAATCTTGGTTTCATGGGTTATTATGGTCTTAATCAATCCCCCGAGTTTCAACAAATTAACTTCGAAAATAAAGACTTTAACACCAACCTTTTTTATAACATTTCTTCATCATTTGTTTACAGAAACCTGAGGGGATCCACTGGGGCAGTTGATGCCGAAAAAGGAATCAAATCAACTTTAAGTTTATCTTCTGCCTACACTGAGGGTAACTTATTTCCAAAGGTTCAAGGAACACTAGACTTAGGTTTTCAGCTACCAATCAACCACACTGCGCTTTGGTTTAGAAATGCTTATGGAAATTCATTTACAAAAAGTATAAATCCTTTCACAAGATTTGGTTTTGCTTCATTTGGTAACAATTATATTGACAATGCATCATCAAAAATGTATAGAAACCCATACTCTTTCGCTGGTTTATCATACGATTCAGACATTAGTATAATTGCAAAAAACTTCTATAAAATTACTGCTGAGATTAGCCTTCCACCAATTAGGTACAGAAAATTTGGATTTTTTAATTTGTTTGCGAATTACACACATCCAACAATTTTTGCAGGAAGCTTATTTACCAATAATTATAAAGATGTTTCCGGAAAAGAAATCAGTGCTACCTACAGAAACATAGGCTTTCAAATGGATACAAAACTTGTTATGTTCTCGCATCTTTCATCGACCTTATCATTTGGTTGGGCAAGAGCTTTTTCGGTTGGAGCTGATTCCAATGAATTCGACGAATGGATGATATCACTTAAATTTTAAATCATGGTTAAACTACTCAAAGATAGTCTAAGCGCATCAGTTATAATTACAGCACTTTATCTTGTACTTTTTTATCCCCTCGTTTTAATTAATAAGTTTGATTGGTTTGATTTGGTTTTAATAACTCTATCAATTTCCCCTGGAATATTCATAATGGTTATTATCTATAATCTAGATGAGCATGATAAAGAACCTCTGTGGTTACTCGCTTTGGCTTTTATTTTTGGGGCAGTGAATTTACATCTAGATGTGGATATTTTGGATTATTTATACAGTTTAATTCAAAGTGAAAACACTTTCATAAGAGTTGGTGAGGAAGCTCTTTCAGTTGGTATAACCGAAGAATTACTAAAATTCATTGTTGTAATGTTAATTATCTATCCGAATAAAAATTTTGATGAGCCTTTTGATGGTATTGTATATGCTGTTTTTGTTGGTATGGGATTCGCAACCGCTGAAAATGTTGCTTTTGTAATGAACGGAACCGCATCACTGGCAATAATGAGAATGCTTTCTGCAGTTCCTGCACATTTTGTTTTTGCAGTTATTATGGGCTATTACCTAGGAAAAGCAAAAACAAATAAAAAATCTCAACTTTGGTTCATCACCCTTTCATTACTGGTACCTATATTCTTTCATTCATTGTATGACTATTTCTTGTTCTTAGATTCAATTCCAGGGATTTGGATTGGTGGATTTGTAACGCTAATTGTTGCTTTTTTAATTGCTAAAAATTCTATTGTT
>CABZAE010000035.1 GCA_902523635.1 uncultured Bacteroidota bacterium
GTTTATTTGGACTCCTTTGAGGCCTTGAAGACTTGAATAAAAGTCAGGACCCGTTGATTGAGCTATATCTTTGAAATCAAATTTTTCAACAGTAACTGTCGATTCAAATAATCTTTCTGGAACCCTAGATGCATTTACGACTATTTCATCAAGAAGATTCTGTGATGTAACCAATTGAACATCGAAATTTAAGGATTCTGATGTAACATTAATAGTGGCCGAATCAAAACCTACACTAGAAACTGTCAGAGTAAATGGTGGATTTTGGTTTACCACAATAGTAAAATTACCATCAAAATCAGCAACAGTACCATTCATTGCATCCAGAACAATATTAGCTCCAGGAATTGGATCATTATTATCGTCAGATACAGTACCAGTGACTGTCGTTTGTGCGAAAATTATTGTACTGAAAAATACAGCAATTATTGACAAAATTCTTTTCATAATATTATTGTTTTAAATTTTTGTTGTTTTTAATTACAATATTAAAGGTGTAAATATAACTAAATATTGTAAAACTATCATTTTTTTGATCCTTTGATGAGGAAATCATCAATTAGAAAGGAGTTTTATTATAAAATGTAAAAAACCAGACCAACTTTGAACGGTTTAATATTTTTAATGTTTTGATTTTTCTCCACAAATTCATCCTCGAATATTGGGTTTAATCCAAAAAAAAGTCCAATATTCCAAGTATTATTACCAAGATTAACAGTTAATCCGTATTGAATCTTATTAAATGGTAATCCACTTAATGTTTGTGACCCAGTACTAGAGGAAAACTTAGATTTACTAGATATAAGATAACTGGTTTTAATACCTGTGTATATGCGCCAGAATTTATAATTTGTTGGTGTTGATGTTCTCCAACGCAATTCGAACGGAAACTCTAATTGGTTTAAAGTCCATTTGTTTTTTTGAAAGGTATTTAGATCAGAGATACTCTCTATAATAAAACTTCCACTGGAGTTTGTGAATTTATAATTGTTGTTGTAAGATCCACTAGAAAATCCTAAACCTAGTCCTAAACCAAAATTCCTGTTTTTATTGATTGGGATATCCCTTATAAATCCTAAACTTAAAGAGCTTGAGAACTTATTTTGTGAAAAATTTTCAGGTGTATTTTTTAGCGAATTGTAATTAAGATTGATATATATCTGATCTTCTCTATATTTATTATCAATAAAATCCTCTTGACATAATATTGCGAAAGGTTTTATAACGAATAATAAAACAAGTAACTTCTTAATCACCAAGCAAATTTAGTTATTAAAGTACTTAAACAAATTAAATTACGATACTGATTATTTATTTTGGGTATAATCCCCTATTCGGGTAGTGTAATTAATTTTCAGAGCATTAACTTTCCTGAGCTCCTGTTTTATATCTGAAATCAAACCCATGTTGGTCTCTCCATCTACCTTCAAAGCAGTAGTAAGAACATTTTGCAGCTCTTCTCTCTTAGATGCTCTCTCAGACAGGATATACGCTCCGACATCTCCGACAACAGCAAACTTATCATTTAATTGTATTCTTGGTTGATCACCATATTTGTCCTGATATCTAGCACTGGGTTTTCCAGCATATATGTAAATGACACGATCTTTTTTATCTAATTTCTTGATTTGATCAGCTGCAGGCAAGGTGTTGGTTACCATCAAGGTGTTATCACGCATCACAGTTGCAACCATGAAAAAAAACAGGAGCATAAAAACGATGTCTGGTAATGATGCAGTTGATATCGCAGGTAAATCTCCGTCTTTTTTCTTTTTAAACTTTGACATATGGATTAATTAATTTGTTTTACTTGGTTCCGCTTCAGAAAGTTTTTGGGGATACATCTTTTTCAAGACATCCAACTTTGGCTTTAAACTGGCCTTTACCTTTATGCTTGTTCTGGGATCTGTGTACATCTTATCAGCTTCAACGTATGTCATTCTTTGATCAGGATATAAAGAAGTAAACTCTCGATCTCTTAACTGATTATATGCAGCAACTAATTCATTCTGCACAGAAATATATACCTTGTAATCAGTTTCCCTATCATTTTTTAATGAAATAATAGCTTTATCGGGATTATCAGACGATGAGGGGTCTTTGGAACCCTTACAATAATCACAAGCTTCCTCACCTACACCACCACCATTATCTAGAAAGTCGACAGCAGCTTGTCTGACATCACTGAGCTGCATAGGCTTTTCTTCAACCAAAATATCGTTATTTTTATTTACTACCACCGTAAAAATATTCCTCTCTTTGATTATTGGAGGGTCAATTAACTCTTCCATTGGGGGAAGCTTTCTATTAATTCCAGAATCAGTCTCGATTGTTGTAGTTACCAAAAAAAATATTAATAGCAAGAAAGCGATATCAGCCATTGATCCTGCATTAACTTCTGGGGATTTTCTCGCCATTATTTTTTAATTAGGTTTTTAACTGAACTAAACAACATTGATCCGATAGCAATAATGGTCAGGAAATAAAAAGTTCTAATCCCTGTTTCAACCAACTTTGCACCAGTTGCTGATAAAACTTCACCATCTTTCATGGGAGTCTCTTCGCCACTAGAAAGAAAAAATGCCATTAAAAATACAGCTAAAAATGCTCCGATAGACATTAAAGACTTTTTTAACTTAGCTTTATCACTAGCAAGATTTTTAAGTGAGAAGAATAATGTTGTTGCTACAGTTAGACCCAATATCACCTGAGCTAGAAGTATAATGGATGAAACACTACCATAGCTTCCTTGCATTGCATCCATTTCAATAGCGTCATCTCCTTTAGATATTATTAATGCCAAAAAAATCAATCCCAAAATCCCAAGTGATGCTGAAACGTAAGTTGTTACTTTTTGAATATTCATGGGACTATTTTTTATGAGCTACTAAAATATCAATTAATGTAATGGAAGCATCCTCCATATCGTTGACAATACTATCAATTTTTGCAATAATGTAGTTGTAAAAAACTTGAAGAATAATTGCCACGATCAGTCCAAAAACTGTTGTAAGTAAAGCTACTTTAATACCACCAGCAACAAGAGAGGGTTGCATGTCACCTGCAGCCTGGATTTTATCAAAGGCTTGTATCATACCAATCACAGTTCCCATGAATCCAAGCATTGGCGCTAACGCTATAAAAAGAGAAATCCAAGAAACATTCTTTTCTAGCTGTCCCATTTGAACACCTCCATATGCAACTACAGCTTTTTCAGCACTTTCCACACCTTCTCCAGCACGGTCTAAACCTTGATAAAAAATTGATGCAACAGGTCCAGACGTATTTCTACATACTTCCTTGGCAGCTTCTGTTCCACCTGATTTTAATGCGCTTTCAACCTCTTCAGTTAGCTTTTGTGTATTAGTAGTTGCTAAGTTCAAATAAATTATTCTTTCAATTGCAATGGCTAGACCAAATATTAAACATGCTAAAACAATTCCCATAAATCCTGGTCCACCCTCAATAAATCTATTTTTTAATTCTTGAGTAAAATTAGCTTCAGCAGGTTCATCGGCCATAGTTTCCTCAACCATCACGTCTTGATTCATTGCCTCGTCTTGGGCATGTAAATTAGACATGGATGTGAAAATCACGATTGAAATAAGTATTGATA
>CABZAE010000036.1 GCA_902523635.1 uncultured Bacteroidota bacterium
AAGTCGATGAATGGATAAAAAATCATGGTGTTAGATACTTCGATCCTATGACAAATTTAGCACAACTTACCGAGGAAGTTGGTGAAGTAGCAAGAATTATTTCAAGAAAGTATGGAGAGCAATCTTCAAAAAAATCTGATAAGAAAAAGGATTTGGGTGAGGAGTTATCAGATGTTTTATTTGTTGTTATTTGTATAGCTAACCAAACAGGTTGTGATTTAGAAAAAGCTTTCAAAAATAAATTAAGCTTTAAGGCTGCCAGAGATCATAACAGACATCATAGTAATCCAAAACTAAAAAATTAATTGTGGGTTTTTTAATCAATCATGAATCCAAAAGAATGGATCTACGATTCAAATTAAGTGGATCCAAAAGTGAATCAAATAGACTCTTAATATTAAAAAGTCTTTATAGAAATATGTCCATCAAAAATATTTCAAGATCAAATGACACCTTAACACTTATAAAAAATTTAGAAAACTTAAATAGTAGAATAAATGTAGGACATGCAGGAACTGCCATGCGATTTTTAACAGCATTTTTATCAATTCAAAATGGTAAAACTTTTGAAATTTTTGGATCTGAAAGAATGCACAAACGTCCAATAGGTCCTTTGGTTGAGGCTTTGAACTCAATTGGTGCTAATATTAAATATTTAGAGAAAAAAGGTTTTCCGCCATTAAAAATTGAAGGTAAAAAAATGAAAAAAAATAACTTATCAATACGCGGAAATGTTAGTAGTCAATTTATATCAGCCTTATTATTAATTTCTCCCATGATTGAAAAAGGTTTAAATATTAACATAGAGGGCGACATCACTTCAAAACCGTATTTAGATATGACTTTATTTTTTTTGAGGAAATTGGGTATAAAAACCATCTTTGAAAAAAATAAAATTCAGGTTTTTGAAACTAAAAGAATAAAAGATTTTAATTACGACATTGAATCTGACTGGAGCTCACTTTCTTATTTTTTTTCCATTGTTTCACTTTCTCAAAACGCATCACTTCGAATTAGTAATTTTCGAAAAAATACAATTCAGGGTGACAAGAGACTTATTCAGATTTATAAGAGACTTGGAGTAAGTTCATCTTTTTACAAAAACTCAATTGTTTTAACTAAAGATTCAAATAATGGGATCGCTCAAAAGATTAATTTAGATTTAAATGATTGTCCAGACATTGCCCAAACTATAGCCGTAAATTGTTTTGGTTTAGGTATACCATGTGACCTTTTTGGATTACACACTTTAAAAATAAAGGAGACTGATCGACTTTTAGCTTTAAAAAATGAGCTTGAAAAGCTAGGAGCGTCCATTAAAATAACTGAAAATAGTCTGCATTTGAGTAAATCTAAAAATATCAACTCTAATGTCAAAATAAGGACATATGACGATCACAGGATGGCTATGTCTTTTGCCCCATTAGGATTAAAAACCCCAATAATTATCGAAAACCCTAATGTTGTTGAAAAATCATTTTCAGACTTTTGGGACATACTTGAAGATTTGAAATTTGAAATTTCAAAAAGTAAATAAGTAATAAAAAACTTGACATTGCCTACAACAGGACTGTATATTTGCGACGAAATTTTTAATTTATGAAACTATCACATTTTAACTTTAAATTACCTAATGAACTTTTAGCTGAATACCCGTCTAATCACAGAGACGAATCCAGGTTAATGGTTCTCAATAAAAAAAACTCAAAAAATAGAACACAAGACTTTCAAGGATATTGTTGATTATTTTGACGAAGGAGATGCTTTTGTATTAAATAATACAAAAGTTTTTCCTGCTAGATTGATGGGTAATAAAGAAAAGACAGGAGCAACAATTGAAGTTTTTTTACTTAGAGAACTTAACAATGAACAAAGGCTGTGGGATGTACTAGTTGATCCTGCTAGAAAAATTAGAATTGGAAATAAACTTTATTTTGGTGATGATGATAGTTTAGTTGCGGAAGTAATTGATAATACCACATCTAGGGGAAGAACTTTACGATTCTTATTTGATGGAACATACGAAGAGTTTCGTAAAACATTATTTGACCTAGGCCAAACTCCTTTGCCGAAATACATTCAGAGAGATGAGGAAGATTTTGATAAAGATAGGTATCAGACGATATATGCAAAACACGAAGGAGCAGTTGCTGCACCTACGGCTGGTTTACATTTTTCAAAACATCTTTTGAAAAGATTAGAAATAAAAGGAGTAAATATTGCAGAAATTACGCTTCATGTTGGATTAGGAACTTTTAATCCTGTAGAAGTGGAAGACTTATCAAAACACAAAATGGATTCGGAGGAATTACTAATTGACCAAAAAGCTTGTGATATTGTTAATTCTGCTAAATTGAGTAAAAAGAAGATATGTGCAGTCGGTACTACATCAATGAGAGCACTTGAATCCTCTGTCTCATCATTCAAAACATTGAATCCGTTTTCAGGTTGGACTCATAAGTTTATTTTCCCACCCTATGATTTTAGTCTTGCCGACTCAATGATTACAAACTTTCACACCCCAAAATCTACATTATTAATGATGGCCTCGGCATTTGCTGGGCATGATTTCATCAAAGAGGCCTACGAAGTTGCTGTGAAAGAAAAATATAATTTTTACTCATATGGGGATGCAATGTTAATTATATAATATTTAATGAAAAAAGATGTAAGATCTCTTAGTTTGGAAGAGTTGACTACTTTTTTTGAACAAAATAATTTTCCCCCATACAGGGCACGACAAGTGTATGACTGGTTATGGAAAAAATCTTGTTTCTCTTTTGAAAGCATGACAAATTTATCCAAAAATGTCAAGGAACTTTTGGATAAAGAGTTTGTCATTAATCATATAAAAATCGATAAAATTCAAAAAAGTATTGATGGAACAATAAAAAATGCAGTAAAATTATATGATAATTTAACGGTTGAATCCGTGTTAATTCCGCTCGAAAATAGAACTACTGCATGTGTATCAAGCCAAGTAGGATGTAGTTTAGATTGTGAGTTCTGTGCAACATCAAAGCTTAAAAGAATAAGAAATTTAAATGCTGACGAAATTTTTGATCAAGTTTCTACAATTAATAACCAAAGTTTACAATATTACGATCGACCAATTTCAAATATTGTTTTTATGGGTATGGGTGAACCCCTTCTTAATTACAAAAACCTAATACAAGGAATCAAGAAAATTACATCAAAAGATGGATTAGGAATTTCTCCAAAAAGGATTACAGTTTCAACCTCTGGAATTCCAAAAATGATTGAAAGACTGGCTGACGAGCCAATGAAAGTTAATCTAGCACTTTCTTTACACTCTGCAGTTGAAACAACTCGAAAAAAAATTATGCCCTTTTCTACAAGATTTAGTTTAAGCGAAATCTTAAATTCGTTAAGTTATTGGTACAAAAAAACTAAAAGAGTAGTTACTTATGAATA
>CABZAE010000037.1 GCA_902523635.1 uncultured Bacteroidota bacterium
ATCCAAGTTGGTATACTGCTTATACACCATATCAAGCTGAAATTGCTCAAGGAAGAATGGAAGCATTATTGAATTACCAAACTGCCATTTGTGATTTAACAGGTATGGAACTTGCTAATGCCTCACTACTTGACGAAAGTACATCTGCAGCTGAAGCCATGACTATGATTTTCGGATGTAGAACAAGAATTCAAAAGAAAGACAATGTTTGTAAATTTTTTGTTTCTGATAATTCTCTGAAACAAACAATTGCACTGTTAGAAACAAGAGCTGAACCTCTTGGAATTGAAATCGTTATTGGAGACCCATCAAAGTTCAATTATTCTGATGACTTTTTTGGATGTTTCTTTCAGTATCCCGGTTTGTACGGAGAGATAACGGACTTAGCTGAATATTGTGACAAAGCAAATTCCAATAATTTAAAAATTATAGTAGCTGCGGACCTAATTTCTTTGTGCGTGCTAAAAGAACCAGCTAGTTTCGATGTAGACGTTGTTGTCGGCACTTCTCAAAGATTTGGCATCCCATTAGGATATGGCGGTCCACATGCAGCTTTCTTTGCAACCAAAGAAGAATATAAAAGATCGATTCCCGGGAGAATAATTGGTGTTACAAAAGACGTAGATGGTAACAGAGCTTTGAGAATGGCTCTTCAAACCAGAGAACAGCATATCAAAAGAGACCGAGCTACATCAAATATTTGTACATCACAAGTTTTACTTGCTGTAATGGCTAGTATGTATGCTGTTTTCCACGGACCCAAAGGTCTAAAAAGAATTGCTTCAAAAATACATAAACTTACTGTAAACTTGGATAACGCTCTTTCTAAACTTGGTATAATTCAGCTTAACAAAAACTACTTTGATACTCTATTGTGCATAGGACCGTGTGATAATATCAAAAAAATTGCAGAAATAAATGAAGTAAATTTCAACTACATAGATGAAGAAAAATTTTCATTATCAATTAACGAAAACACTTGTGAAAATGATATTCAACTGATCATTGATATAATATCCAAAGCAGTTGATAAAAAGACAGTTGAATTTAAAATCCATGAGAATGAATCAAAAATTCCTAACAAATATAAAAGGGATTCTAGCTTCTTAAATGATAAAATTTTTAATCTACATCATTCTGAAACAAGTTTAATGAGGTACATTAAAAGCCTGGAAAGAAAAGACCTTTCATTGACTCATTCTATGATTTCTTTGGGTTCTTGCACAATGAAATTAAATGCCGCCTCAGAAATGATTCCACTTAGTTGGTCAAAATGGAACAACATACACCCATATGTGCCTGTAAATCAAGCCGAGGGTTACAAACAACTTCTGAACATGCTAGAGTCACAGTTGAACGAAATCACCGGTTTTAGTGGTACTTCATTACAACCAAACTCAGGTGCTCAGGGGGAGTATGCTGGGCTTATGGTAATTAGAGAGTATTTGAAAAGTATTTCACAAGAATATAGAAATGTTTGCCTTATACCATCATCTGCTCACGGAACCAACCCAGCTTCGGCAGTCATGGCGGGGATGAAGGTTGTAGTTATTGGCACTGATAAACATGGAAATATAAACTTAGATGAGTTGAAAGAAAAGGCTTTTGAGCACAAAAATTCATTAGCTGCTCTGATGATAACTTATCCCTCCACACATGGTGTATTTGAATCTTCAATTCAAGAAATCACCAAAACGATTCATGATTATGGAGGTCAAGTTTACATGGATGGAGCTAATATGAATGCTCAAGTAGGCCTTACTAACCCCAATACTATTGGTGCTGATGTGTGTCACTTAAACCTACATAAAACATTTGCCATCCCTCACGGAGGAGGTGGCCCTGGTGTAGGTCCAATATGTGTAGCTAAACACTTGGTTCCTTTCTTACCAAACAATCCAATTATTAATGTTAGCAGTAAGTTAGGTGTTAAATCAATTTCAGGCGCTCCTTGGGGTTCTGCTCTTGCTTGCATTATTTCTTATGGATATATTAAGATGTTGGGTCCTGAGGGACTAAAATCATGTACTGAAGCTGCCATTCTAAATGCTAATTACATAAAAAATAGAATTGAAAAGCACTATCAAATTCTCTACAAAGGTGAACAAGGTAGGTCGGCTCATGAGTTGATAGTTGATTGTAGACCCTTCAAAGAGAACGGGATAGAAGTAATGGATATTGCTAAAAGGTTAATTGACTATGGATTTCACGCTCCAACTGTTTCATTCCCGGTGCCAGGAACCATGATGATTGAACCAACTGAGAGTGAAAATTTAGATGAAATAGATCGCTTTTGTGATGCAATGATTGCAATTCGAGCAGAAATTGACACTTGTAAATTAGATGACGGTAATAATTTACTCAAAAATGCACCACACACTGTAAAGATGATAACTAAAAAGTGGAATTTACCTTACTCAATAAAAGACGCAATTTTTCCTCTTCCATTTGTGGAAGAAAATAAATTTTGGCCCTCAGTTAGAAGAGTTGATGATGCCTATGGAGACAGAAATTTGGTTTGCACATGTTCACCTATTGAAACATACATTGAAAACTAGGTTCTTAATTTTAAGTTTGTTAATTTGCGTTTGAAAGAATCTCAGATGTCAATTCACATAACAGGAAGTGGATCCTATATCCCAAAAATTGTAAAAAAAAATAAAGACTTCTTAGAGGCCAACTTTTTAAATCCAGATGGATCTGAATTTAATGTTTCCAACGATGTGATCATAAAAAAATTCCAGTCTATCACTGGTATTAAGGAAAGAAGATATGCAACCAGTACTGAATCAACATCTGACTTAGCATTTAAAGCTGCAAAAAATGCAATAAGTGATTCTGGTATAAATATTGAAAGTTTAGATTACATAATTGTTGCCCATAATTTTGGAGATATAGCACACAACAATATTCAAACTGATATACTTCCCAGTATCGCAAGCAGGGTTAAAAATAAATTAAAAATCAAGAATCCAAATTGTGTCTGTTATGATATAATTTTTGGATGCCCCGGTTGGATTGAGGGTGTTATTCAAGCAAAAGCATTCATTTCCTCTGGGTTGGCTAAAAAA
>CABZAE010000038.1 GCA_902523635.1 uncultured Bacteroidota bacterium
ATTCAACTCACATCACCCCTATAACAGAAATAATGGAAGTATGATCCCAAATCGTGGCTACCAACAAATTTTAAGTGCTGGTTTATTTTTAAAGATTGGACCATTGTCCATACAACTAAAACCGGAACATTTGTATTCTCAAAACAAAGATTTTGAGGGATTTGGTGAGGGACCGAATGGACATTATCCTATCATTTGGGCTAAAAGATACAAACTTTGGAATCGTATAGATCTCCCCGAAAGATTTGGTGAAAGGGAACATAACAAAACATTGTTAGGTCAGTCTTATGTAAAGTTAAATTATAAAAAATTTAGTTTTGGGATTTCAAACGAAAATATTTGGTGGGGACCCTCAATAAGAAATAGTATAATGATGAGTAATCATGCCAGAGGATTTAAACACATAACTTTTAACACGAATGAGCCCATCGAATCTAAGATTGGGAATTTTGAATGGCAACTCATCTCAGCTAAACTTGAAAATTCAGGTTTTAAACCTCCAAACAATGAAATTGAATATGCTGGAACAAAAATTTTTGTTCCAAAAATTAATCAAAACGGAGAAACTGATGATTGGAGGTATTTGCAGGCACTAAACTTTTCTTACTCACCAAAATGGATTTCAGGACTAACTCTTGGCTATATTAGATGGGCACAGATGTACAGTGCACTTGCTAATGGTGAATATACCTGGATGAAAGGATCTCCAAACTGGTTTCCCGTATTTACTAATATTTTTAGGAAAAATGATAAAAATGTAGATTATGAAATGCAAACTAATCAAAGTGCAGGATTTTATTTAAGATGGTTTTGGGATAACTCGAAGGCTGAAATTTATGCAGAATATTATCATAATGATTCAAAATTCAATTTTAGGGACCTTCTTTTAGACTCAGATCATAGCAGGGCAGTAACGATCGGGATTCAAAAAGTTTTCGATATCAATAGTTCTGACTTTCTATTTTCTTGGGAGTGGACTCAAATGGAACAAACAGCAAGTAGATTAATTAGAAATGCAGGTTCTTGGTATGAACATTCTTCTGTAATGGATGGTTATACAAACTATGGAGAAGTACTTGGTGCTGGAATTGGACCTGGAAGTAATTCACATTATTTTGCTTTAAATAAAATTAAAAACACAAAAAAAATTGGTTTAGCTTTAGAAATAATAGATCATGATAACGATTTTTACCATGAGGCTTTCAGTTCCGCTCAGGATTTTAGAAGATACTGGAAAGATTTTAATTTACACTTCAATTTTTCAAAAAAATATGAAAAAATATGGCTCTCCTCTAACTTAATTTATTCCAGAAGCCTTAACTATCAATGGGATTTAAGTGAAAATTCAACAACATACTATCACCCTGGTAACGATGTTAATAATTTTCACGTAAACTTTAAAATCACTTATATGTTTTTTTAATAGATTAAAGATTTGATGATAAAAAATATTTTTACTGATTCAGAAGACAAAAATTCATTAGGTAACGTATTTAGAAAAAAAAGGTTTAATTTTTTTTTAAAATTGACAAACTCAATTAATAAACCAATCCATATTTTAGATATAGGTGGCAAAATTAATTTTTGGGAAAATCAAGGTCTTGCTGGAAACAATGATTATTTATTTACGATTGTAAATTTAAATATTGAAAAATCAAAATACTCTAACATTAGATGTATAATATGTGATGCCACAAATTTATCTGAGTTCGGGAATAAATCTTTTGATATTGTTCATTCCAATTCAGTTATTGAACATTTACATAGTTTTGAAAATCAAATAAAAATGGCAAATGAGGTTCAGCGAATTGGCATAAAATATTTTATACAAACACCAAATAAATATTTTTTTCTAGAGCCTCACTATCTTCTGCCATATTTTCAATTTCTCCCAAAGTTCATTAGGTTTCAAATTTTGACTAAAACCAAAATGAGTAGATTAAAAAAGTGGGACAAAGATTTTGCAACTCAATATTTAAATGAAATTAGGTTAATCTCATTAACTGAACTAAAAACATTATTTCCAAATTCAAATATATTTTTCGAGAAATTTTTGTGGTTGAATAAATCATTTACGGCACATAACTTTAGTCGTTTTTAATTTAAAAGGTCATTAAACACCTGTTCATATTGTGTGGTTATGAAATCCCAGTCATACTTATTTTTAATTCCTTTTTTTGATTTTGTTCTTAGTCTATTGACTATTTGAACTTGTGTGTCACAGAAATTGATCATTTCAGTAATTTTAGATGTCTCCTTTTTAAATAATAAACCATATTTTCCGTTACACAACATTTCACAATTAAAAACTGTTTTCAGAGCTATTATTGCACAACCATATCTAATGGCTTTTATCATTGTAGGATTGGTTCCGCCAAACTCATGACCATGAATATAAACGTAGCAATTGTGATATAAATCTGATAAAATTTTTGGATCACTTATTTTTCCTGTGAAAACTATTCTATCATCATCTTGTTTTTTTACATTTAAAGAATAAGAATCCTTAAAAGGACTATTACCAACTATAACTAACTTTTTCATTGATTTTGATTTGATAAACCCATTTATAATTAAATCTGCGTTATTGTCAGGGATTAACCTGCCAACAACCAAATAAAATTTTTTTGATTCCAAACCCCATCTATCAATTTTAGAACACTTTGATGGTTTAATCACATTGGATCCATATGCAATAACCTTTGAATCAGTTTTAAAAAGTTTCATGTAAACTTTTTTCATTTCCTCACAATCATTTATTATTTGATCATAAAAAATTGTTGCCATTTTAGATGCCCATTTAAAATATATAGAACCTAAGCCTTTCCATTTTGGTCTGAGCCACTCCATTCCATCAACATTAATTAAAGAGGGTTTTCTAAACATTTTGGTAATTAAACCAAAAGGGCCATTTGCA
>CABZAE010000039.1 GCA_902523635.1 uncultured Bacteroidota bacterium
AAAATCTCAAGCAGGTTCAATCTTAAAAAAAGACGGTGAATTAACAGGTGTTCTTATCGATGGTCCTATGAGACTTGTTGACAAAATTCTTCCACAAACCACGAGGACCGAACAAATAAATGCTCTTTTGGATGCCCAGAAAATTTGCCTAAAAAATGGTTTAACAACGATAGACGATGCAGGTTTGTCAAAAAACACATTATTATTAATTGACAGTTTAAATAAATCGAAAGATTTAAAAATTCGACTTTATGGAATGGTAAGTAACGATACTGAAAGTGTAAATTACTTTTTAAACAGAGGAAAACTCAAGACTGATCATCTAAATGTAAGGTCAGTGAAAGTATATGGAGATGGAGCTTTAGGATCAAGAGGGGCAACATTAAAAAAACCATACAGTGACGACATACATAACTATGGGAAATTAATAACAGGTCCAAAAGAAATTGTTGAATTAGCTAAAAAATTAGCAGAAGCAGATTTTCAAATGAATACCCATGCAATTGGAGACTCAACTATTAAAATTTTAATTGATGCTTATAATGATGTTTTAATTGACAAAGAGGACCCGAGATGGAGAATTGAACACTCACAAATTGTAGATCTAAGTGATCTTAGTGGGTACAATAGCAAAATCCTTCCTTCCGTCCAACCAACACATGCCACAAGCGATATGTATTGGGCTGAAGATCGAATCGGTAATAAACGAATTAAAGGTGCTTACCCTTACAAAATGTTACTCGAAAAATCAGGTGTCATCGGACTGGGTACAGACTTTCCTGTTGAAAAAGTAAATCCTTTCCATACCTTTTATGCTGCTACAAGCAGGAAGGATTTAAATGGATACCCCGATGGTGGTTTTCAATATCAAAATGCCTTGTCAAGAGAGGAAACTCTAAAAGGAATGACAATCTGGGCAGCTTATCTAAATTTTGAGGAAAAAGAGAAAGGATCAATTGAAAAAAATAAGTTTGCAGACTTCATAGTAATTGACAGAGACATAATGAAAGTTGATCTGGAAAAAACACCCAACGCTCACGTAAAGCAGACCTATATTTCTGGTGAACTAGTCTATACTAGTGATAAACCCAATTAATATATTTCGTCCAGGCATAGGAACTAAGTTTGTTTCATAGTAGTTTTCATCAAAAATATTATTGATGTATAAGAAAAATCTTTTTTTATACATGATTTTATAATCTAAAACACTGTAGTCGTATCCATCAGACCTCTCGGCAAATTTGTAAGTAAATGAATGTGTTAAATTTTTGGTGTAATTCAAATTTAGTTTGGTTATCAAGTGATGGTTCAAAGAATTAATTGAGTACTTTGAATAATTGATATTAGAAATGTATTTATCATCACTTAAGTTAGTGTAAGCTATACTCATGAAATTTTTATTTTTGAAAAAATATTTAAAATCAAACTCAAATCCACTTGTTTTTAGAGATCCTATATTTCTTGCATTCCATAAATCATCTTCATTTTCTTTGACATAATCGATTATATTTTTAGCATTTCGTTGAAAATAAGAAAAAGACATGCTTAACAAAGACTTATTGTATTTCATTCCAATCTCTGTAGATGAGGCAGACTCCGGTACAAGATTTTCGTTTCCTATTGTAGTTTTGTCACTATAATAAAGATCAGTGTATGTAGGTATTCTGTAAGTCCTCCCAATATTTCCATAAAATTTCAAATTGGACGATACATCTATTCCTAAATCGAGCCCTGGAAATGAATGCCACGACATATCGCTAAAATAACTTAAAGATATTCCAGGTGAGAGGACAAGTTTTTCATTAAAAGCTTTGAATTGATGGTCAAAAAAAAGATTAATTGTTTTTCTTGAATGTTCTCCTAAGTTATTACTGGAAATATCATAACTCGACATGTCCAAACCAAAACCTGTTATTCCAAGATTAGAAAAATAAGACCCACTTAATTCAGCTGAAATCTTGTTTGTAATATGAAGATTTCTATAGACCGACGGATTGTCTCTAATGTATATGTATTCGTCCTGACCTCTTCTCCAATAAATTTTTGGTTTTAGAACAAGGTTTTCTGAAAAAATTGACATAGATAAACCAACCAAGCTTGATTGAGTTTCTTCATATTGTTCCGTGGCAGATGGGCTGGCATAAAATCCGTTTGCTCCAAATTTATTCTCAGTAAAAGAGGTAATTAGTTCAATAGGATGATCTCCATTTTCAAATACTGATTTAATGAAATAATTATTTTTTTTGTAGTCAGTATTGTGTCTGTACCCATCTGATTTGTTATTAGAAAAACCTAAAACTGAATTTACTTTATCTCTTGTTATTTTTTTTGATATAGACAAGTTGCTCTGATCGTAGGATCCATATGAAAGTTCATTTAATTTAATTTTTGTTTTTCTGGACTCACTATCGATTTTTTTGGTTATAATATTAATTGCACCATTGAAAGCATTTTGACCAAAAATTCTTGCGGCTGGTCCTTTAATTAGTTCAATACGTTCAACTAAAAAAAGTGGTATAATCATATTTAAAGTATGATGTCCAGTTTGAACGTCATCCATTTTCATACCATCAACCAACAACAAAGTTTGATCAAACCCTCCACCACGTATATATAGGTCACCCTGAACCCCTCCTACTCCT
>CABZAE010000040.1 GCA_902523635.1 uncultured Bacteroidota bacterium
AGTAACCGAAAGTTGACAGATTCTCTTGGCAAACCTCTACCAATTAAAAGTAGAGAAGGTCTCTTAAAAACTTTTAAATCTTTTACATGATTCATAACTTTTTCTTATGGAATTCTTAATTAAAAAGTATATAGATTTTGATATTGATATCAAAAATTATAATAATCTTCTTTCTACAGAAATTAATAATAAAAATATTCTTGTTATTGGTGGCGCCGGTACAATAGGCTCTAACTACATTAAATTGATTTTAAATTATAAGCCATTAAAAATAACTGTTGTAGACATTAATGAAAATGGACTAACTGAATTAACAAGAGACTTGAGAAGTTCTAAATTGTTAGATTATAATCCAACATATATAACATACCCTGTAAATCTATTAAGTGATACATTTGACAAAATATTTAATTCAGCAAACTGGGATGTTGTCGCAAATTTTTCTGCACATAAACATGTACGATCTGAGAAAGATAAAATCTCCATTGAAGCCTTATTAAAAAACAACATTTTTGGAACAATTAAACTTTTAAACCTTTGCAAATCAAATCCTCCAAAATATTTTTTTAGTGTGTCTACTGACAAAGCAGCCAATCCTGTCAACGTAATGGGAGCATCAAAAAGTTTGATGGAAAGACTAATTTTATCAAAAAAAGATGATTTTAGAGTTTCAACTGCAAGATTTGCTAATGTTGCTTTTTCCAATGGTAGTTTATTGGATGGTTTTATTTACAGGCTTATGAAAAAACAACCAATATCTTGCCCCTCCGACATCAAAAGATTTTTTGTAACACCAGAACAATCTGGCCAAATTTGTTTATTAGCAACATTTATTGGAGAATCTGGAAACATTTTCTTTCCAAAATTAGATTTTGATAATCACCAAATCTATTTTAAAGAAATCGCATTAGATTTTTTAAATGCTAAAGGCTTCACTCCAAAAGTAGTTAAATCCGAAAAAGAAGGTAAAGAATTTGATTTCAACAAAAATTTATCAGAGTATCCAATTTATTTATTTGAAACTGAAACATCTGGAGAAAAAACATTTGAAGAATTTTATTCTCAAGAAGAAGATTTTGAAATTAACAAATACGATTCCTTGGGGGTTATTAATAAGCAATCTACTGAAGTATCATTTATGGAAGTAATAGCTGATTTTGAAAGTGTGTTTAATAATGCCAGTTCAAGTAAATCTGATTTTATTTCCTTAATTAAGAGGTATGTGCCAGATTTCAATCACATCGAGACTGGCAAAAATCTTGATCAAAAAATGTAATATGTATCTTTTTTCAAAACGTGTACTAGATATAATTTTTAGTTTTATTTCATTAACTCTCCTAATTCCACTATTTATACCATTAATTATTATCCTTCGAATTACGGCCGAGGGAGAAGTTTTTTATTTTCAAAATAGGATTGGCCTTAAGAATTCTAATTTTTACATTTGGAAGTTTGCAACTATGCTAAAAAACTCAATGGACATGGGAACTGGTTCCATAACACTCAAAAATGACTTCAGAGTTACTAGGTTAGGAAAATTTTTGAGAAAGACCAAGATAAATGAGCTTCCTCAGATAATTAATATCCTCAAAGGTGATATTAGCTTAGTAGGTCCACGCCCTCTTGTTAATAAAACTTTCAAAGCTTACAGCAAAGAGATTCAGGCAAAGATTTATAATGTAAAGCCTGGGTTAACAGGAATTGGTTCAATTGTTTTTAGGGATGAGGAAGCAATAATATCAAATATAAAAGATGAAGACCCACATGAATTTTACAAACGTGTTATAGCTCCGTTTAAGGGTTCATTGGAAATATGGTATCAAGATAACTGTTCCTTTTCTCTTGATCTTCAACTTATTTTTATGACAGCATGGGTAATTATTTTCCCAAACAGTAGATTATATGAGAATTTTTTTAAAGATTTACCAAAAAGGGAGTTTTGAAGTTAAATGGCAACATTCTAAGGTATTTGTTTAATAACATATGTAACTATCCCCCAAATAATTAATTGATTATCTTCTTCAATTTTGATGGGTTTATATTTTTTATTTTCAGCTATTAAATAAAAATTTTTCTTAATTTTTTTTATCCTTTTTACTGTAAAATCTCCATCTATCAGACACACGGCAATTTTTCTATTTTCAGGATTTAATGACCTGTCTATTACTAAAAGATCACCATCTTCTAGCCCAGCTCCTATCATAGAGTCCCCGCTCACCCTGGCATAAAATGTTGCCTCACGGTTTTTTATCAATTCTCTATCTAAGCTTATCCTGATTTCTTTAAAATCATCTGCAGGTGAAGGAAATCCCGCTGATATTCCATCCTCTGCTAGCCATTGACCTATTCCATTATCTGCCTTTGGAACATAAAAATTAAGTGTTTTTTTGTTTTTCAACTTTTTATTTTAGCGATATTATCTCGTTCAGTTCTGTAGTATATCTCTTGGTTAATTTGGTTTGTTTCATTTTCCAGATTCTTTTCAGATCTTGGTTAGCTAGTTTTATTTTGTTGGATCCTTCCTTTTTATTAATATGATCTAAGGTTTTCATTAAAGTCTGATGCCTGGGATTTTCTTTTTCAAAAAGGTTTAATTGGTTTGAATCT
>CABZAE010000041.1 GCA_902523635.1 uncultured Bacteroidota bacterium
TTATTAGCTTTATAATTCATTCAATCCTCTTATCTTTTGAAAAAAAAAACAATTGATAGTGTAGCAATTATTGTTGTAAACTGGAAACAATATGAATTAACAAAAAAATGTATTAATTCAATACATCAATCTAATTCAATAAACTTTAATTTAATTTTAGTAGATAACGAATATCATACTGATTCACTAAATAAGTTGGCGAATGATTTCAAAGATTTAAAAATTTTTAAAAATGTATCAAACCTAGGTTTTTCAGTTGCTAATAATATTGGAATAAATTATGCCATCGGAAATAAATATGATTTTATTCTCCTTTTGAACAATGACACTGAGGTAAAAAAAGGATTTTTGAAACCTATGATTGATCGTTTAAAACAGGATAATCACCTTGGGGCTGTACAGCCCATAATAATGAAATTTAATCAAAGAAAAAAAATTTGGAATGCAGGTGGATATTTGAATTATTTTTTCGGATTACCGTACACGAACAGAAAATTAAATTCTAAGAGTAATGAAGTTACTTGGATTTCGGGATGTTGTATCTTAATTAAAACCTCTGTTGTTAAAAAAGTTGGATTACTTGATGAAAATTTTTTTGCTTACTTTGAGGATGTTGATTGGTCAATGAGGATGCAAAATCAAGGTTATAAACTTGGATTAGTCGATAAGAGTATTGTGTTTCATCATGGATCCAAGTCATTGAGTAACTCAACCCATGAGGGTGTTGTATCTCCGATTATTCACTATTTAAATATCAAAAATCACATCTACCTAAATAAAAAACATAAAAATAAATTCAATTTGTTTGGTGTCATTATTTTTCAATTTTCTAAAGTTTTTACGTATGTAGTTTACTTTACAATCAGATTAAGATTTAAAAAACTAAGAATGGTGTATGAGGGATTTGTTGATGGAATTAATAAAAAAGTAAATTGAAATGTTCTTGTTTGGAAGTTTTCTTTTGTTTGCATATGGATTGTTTACAACAGTACTGTTGGGAAAAATTTATAAAGGAATTGGATCTTACTTTGTTTTATATTTAATTTGTTTTTTACCAATTTATTCAACTTTCCAGGTACTAATATTTAAAGCTTTTCAAAGTATTTATTTAGTCGAAATTATTAGATTGTCAAAGGATTTTGTGTTTGCTTCATGTTTTTTACTTTATGTTTTTGGTAAAAACTCCCCTTTATTAACAAGATCTTTTAATTTTTCAACCCTTGACAAACTGATAGTGTTTTTTAACATCTTAGTTTTGATTTATCTTTTTGCACCTATAGGTGAGGCTACTTTTCTCTCGAAAACTATTTACGCTAAAAATGTTTTTGCAATTGGGATTGTATATTATTTTGGTAGAAATATCAATTTTGACTCATACAACTGGAATAAAATTTTAGGTTTTACTATTTTTTTAACCTTGATATCATTTATAGTAGGATTATGCGAGTACATTTCTGGTATTCATCTACATTCACTTATCGATTTGTCAAATTTTAATAGTGTTTATAATAATTTAGATCCACAGGGTAATTATGACTTAACTTGGACATTCGAATCTCAGAACACTAGCCCTCGCTATGCTTCTTTTTTTGCTGATCCTTTAGAATTTTCAGCATCACTTATCCTTTTTTTATCGATATCACTTTGGTATTTTCTTCATTCAAAATCATTGAATAATAAGCTATTGTTCTTAGTGCTAATTTTTATAATTATGTTATCATTTTTGATGGCATTTTCCAGAGCATCAATTTTTTCTTCTTTCATATTGTTTTTGATTGCATTTCTATTAACAAATAGACTAAAAATGATTGTATATTGTATTTTCTTCGTCTTTATCTTTTTGTTCAGTATTTTTTATTTTTACTATGACGATTTGTGGTATTTGATAGAAGACACTATTACATTTCAAAGCACATCCAGTCTTGGTCATCTTTTGGAGTGGATTCAAGGTTTAATATCTATTTATGAAAATCCATTTGGGATTGGCCTTGCTATGAGTGGAAATGCAGGTGGGGTTGATCAAATAATTAAAGTCGGTGGAGAAAACCAATTTTTAATATATGGAGTTCAAATGGGCCTAATATCAATTTTATTGTATTTTTTAATTTTGACTATATCAATTTTGAATTCATTTTCAGTTTATTTGCAATCATCAAATAGAGATGAGAAATCAGTTGGATTTATAGCTGGCCTGACAAAATTTGGATTGTTAATCCCATTATTAACAGCAAATGCTGAACTATACCTTTTTGTAGCACTTTTTTCTTGGTATCTTGTAGGTCAAGTTGAAAGTATTAAGTTTATAAATAAAGCAAGGCTAAATAATTAATTTATAATTGAAAAAAATTAAAGTTTTAATAGACTTGTATTACTATGAGTTCGCAATTTCTGGAATTAGGAGCTACATTAGCGAGTTTAAAAATGCAATAAAAGAACACGGCTCGTCTGAAATTGATTACATATTTCTTGAATATTCAAGAAAATCAAATCAAAGCAGGTTAGATATTAAATCGAAAAACAGATTTCTAAGACTTTTTTTTCATTTTAAATATTTTATTTACAAACAAATTCAGATTCCAGTTAAGTTATTATTTTTAAAACCAA
>CABZAE010000042.1 GCA_902523635.1 uncultured Bacteroidota bacterium
TTTTATGACGGGATCCTACAATCCAATACGAACAGTAGCAGTTGCTGGACCTCCAGTCGTTAAACCAAGTTACTACAGGACAATAATAGGTGCCAAAATTTCAAAAATCATTGATGATGCAGGTTGCAAAGAACATACGCCTCTTAGATTTATTAATGGCGATGTATTGTCTGGTACAAAAGTTGATTATGATGGTTATTTAGGCTTTTACAATAATACACTTTCAGTGCTCAGAGAAGGAAATAATTACAGAATGTTTGGTTGGGTCCCATTTGTTAACAATGAAGTACCCAGCACTCATAGAACGTCTTTTTCATGGTTATTTCCAAATAAAAATTATGATTTAGATACCAATATGAATGGGGAAGAAAGAGCTATTGTTGTTACAGGTGAAATGGAAAAAGTTTTCCCCATGGATATTTACCCCATGCAACTATTGAAGGAATGCATGGCTGAAAATATTGAAAAAATGGAAAACCTCGGTATTTATGAAGTTGCACCTGAGGATTTTTCGTTGATTGATTACTCATCCTCATCAAAAATAGAAGCCCAATATATTATAAGAAAAGGATTAGATTTAATGATTTCAGAAGTTGGTTAATAAAAAGATATGAATTTAAGAAACACAATAGATAATTTGAAAAAACCTTTTGGTAAAGGTGAAAAGTGGGAGAGATTCGCACCTGCGTTTAATGCTCTAGATACTTTTTTATATGTCCCGAACCACACAACTAAACATGGTTCACATATTAGAGACGCAGTTGATTTAAAAAGAACGATGATAACTGTCATAATTGCTTTGATTCCTGCTTTATTGTATGGAATATACAATACAGGTTTTCAATATTATAGCCAGGCAAATATCGAATACAACACGTTGGATGCTATTTTACATGGTTCTTACAAGATTGTTCCTATGATAGCCGTATCGTACATTGTTGGACTTGCAATTGAATTTGCTTTTGCGGTTTTTCGAGGTCATGAAGTTAATGAAGGATATCTTGTTACAGGATTACTAATCCCAATGATTATGCCTATTGACATTCCGCTTTGGATGGTAGCTTTTTCAGTCGCTTTTGCTGTCATTATCGGAAAAGAGGCATTTGGTGGTACTGGAATGAATATTCTAAATCCTGCATTGACAGCACGGGCATTTGCTTTTTTTGCTTATCCTACTTACATGTCAGGAAATCAGGTTTGGGTTTCAGAGGCTTCAAATGTAGATGGCGTTTCTGGAGAAACTATTTTGGGAATGCTTGCAGCCGGAAATAGCAACCTTCCTTATGAACCAACCCAAATGTTCATGGGTTCAATTCCAGGCTCCATCGCTGAAACGTCAACTCTAATGGTAATTATTGGAGCAGCCATTTTAATTTACACTGGAGTTGGTAGCTGGAGGATTATGCTCGGTAGTATCATTGGAGCTGCTGTAACAGGTATTTTATTCAATCTTTGGGGAGCAAATGAATTAATGAGCTTTAATTGGTTTAATCATCTCCTTGTTGGTGGTTTTGCATTTGGTATTGTTTTTATGGCAACTGACCCAGTTTCTGCTGCACAAACGATTAAGGGGAAATGGATTTATGGTATTTTGATTGGTTTATTTTGTATTTTAATAAGAGTTTTTAATCCTGCTTATCCAGAGGGTGTAATGCTTGCGATTTTACTAATGAATGTTTTTGCTCCAACTATTGATCACTACGTAATTGAATCAAACATTAAAATGAGAAAAAAAAGACAATCAAAATTAGTATCTAATATTGCTTAATTATGGACAGAGATTCTAATCTTTACACTTTTCTTTTTGCAACATTTATGGTTTTGGTTGTTGCATCAGTTCTAGCATTTACTTCACAGTCTTTGAAAGATCTGCAAAGAGAAAATGTTAGAAAAGAGAAAATGCAAAACATACTTTCCACTGTTGGAATAAATGTTTCACGAGATGAATCAGAAACACTGTACAAAAAATACATAACTGAAGAATTAGCATTAAAAATAGACGGTTCAGTTAATAAAAATATAAACCCGTTCTCCGATATTGTATTAGCTAAAGAAATAAAAAAAGATTATGATAAACAACACTTTCCTCTCTACATTGCAGAAATTGATGATGAAAAATACTACATTATTGAACTTAGAGGGGTAGGTTTATGGGACGCTATTTGGGGATACATGTCATTGAAAAACGATTTAAATACAATCAAAGGAGTTTCGTTTGATCACAAGGGTGAAACTGCTGGCTTGGGTGCGGAGATAACAAAAGATTGGTTCAAGGAAAGTTTTGTAGGCGAAAAAGTTTTCGATTTAGATGGGAATTTGGCTGGTATTACAGTCCTTAAAGGAAATAATGATCCTAACAATACTGA
>CABZAE010000043.1 GCA_902523635.1 uncultured Bacteroidota bacterium
GGAAACCATCAAAAATAAAACCTTTAGCATCTAAATTTTTTTTTACCTCAGACTCAAGCATTTTTATTGTCACATCATCTGGAACTAATTCTCCACTATCCATGTATGATTTTGCAAGAACACCTAATTCAGTATTATTAGAAATATTAGTTCGAAAAACATCTCCAGTCGAAATATGAACAAGTTTGAATTTCTTTTTAACGAATTCAGCTTGAGTTCCTTTACCTGAACCAGGCTTGCCAAATAAGATTAAATTTATCATCAGGAATTATTTATTTATAACAAATATACCCAATTAGAGTGTTAATTAATTTTAGTCAACTCTATAATTTAATGTATTTTTGCTTAGGTATTTATGGATTATAATCAATCAAATTTAAAATTGGGAATTATTGGAGGTGGTCAGCTAGGTAAAATGTTATTACAAACTTCATCAAAATATAGCCTACATTCAAAAATCCTAGATCCTAATGATAATTCACCTTGTAAAAACCTTTGTGATGAATTTTTTCTTGGAGATTTGATGGATTATAATGCAATCTATGATTTTGGAAAAAAGTGTGATTTAGTTACTTATGAAATTGAACATGTTAATGTTGATGCGTTAGAAAAGCTTGAGTCTGAAGGAATCACAGTTTACCCTAAGCCATCTGTATTAAGAACAATTCAAGACAAAAGCCAGCAAAAAAAATTTTTTATTGATAACAATATACCTACAGCAAAGTATTTATATTTTAAATCAAAATCAGAGTTTTTAAAATTCTCAAAGGATAACAATGTCGAGTTCCCATGCGTTTGGAAGAAGACTAAATTTGGATATGATGGATATGGTGTTAAGAAACTTAATTCTTTTTCAGAAATTAATAAGTTAAAAGATTGCGAATTTATAATTGAAGAATATATTCCTTTTAAAAAAGAACTAGCAACCACTGTTGTAAGAAACGATTCTGGTGAAATTGAAATATTTCCACTTGTTGAAATGATGTTCAACCCTAAATCAAATCAAGTTGAGTATGTATTATGTCCAGCGCAAGTCGAAGACGAGATTTTTGAAAATGCCAAACAAATAGCTCTAAATGTAACAAAAGCCTTCAAAAATATTGGATTGCTCGCAGTTGAAATGTTTTTAACTCTGGATAATAAAATAATTGTGAATGAAGTTGCCCCAAGACCACATAATAGTGCCCACTACTCAATTGAAGCTTGTATTAGCTCTCAATTTGACCAACACTTGAGATCAATACTTAATTTGCCCCTTGGTTGCTCCAAATCTAATAGTTTTGCGGTTATGGTAAATTTAGTTGGCGAATTGGATCATGAAGGACCTGTTTTATATAATGGTATTGAAAAAGCAATGCAAAACAACAATGCTTGCATTCACCTTTATGGAAAGTCAATAACTAAACCGAATAGAAAAATGGGACATGTAACAGTTTTAGATACTGATCTAAAAAACGGGCTTGACATTGCTAAATCAATTAAAAAAACAATAATTATTAAATCAAAATGAAATGGGAAAAATAGGGATTATCATGGGAAGTAAATCTGATCTTCCAATAATGCAAGAAGCAATTGATATTTTAGTTGAGTTTAATATAGATTACCAAGCTGATGTGGTATCTGCACACAGAACACCTGAAAAGATGATGGACTATGCTAAAAATGCACACCTCAACGGAGTTAGCGTAATCATTGCAGGAGCAGGAGGAGCTGCCCACTTACCAGGAATGGTTGCATCAATTTCGCCTTTACCGGTAATTGGAGTTCCAATTAAATCACGGAATTCAATTGATGGTTGGGATTCAATTTTATCAATTCTTCAAATGCCAGGAGGAGTGCCAGTTGCAACTGTAGCATTAAATGGAGCAAAAAATGCAGGAATATTAGCGGCTGAAATTATTGGAATCAAAGATAAAATTGTACAAAAAAAAATAATTGATTACAAGGAAAATTTAAAATCCAAAGTTAATAAAGACTCAATCTAATAAATGTCTAAAAACAATCGTAAAACC